>PBQX02000080.1:0-23199 GCA_002725175.2 Paracoccaceae bacterium | reverse complement strand
CATACGCCTCGATTTTTTCTCCTGAACCCACCAAAGAAATTAATCGATCTGTAAGAGCTCTTCCCATTACTGGTGCAATTCGGTCAATTTCAGGGGAAAGATCCTCTACAAAGCCCCTTCCCTTCCACGGATTAGTTAAAACTGCAGCTACACCTATTATTCTCAAAACAGGATTTGCACTTTTGTTGCCTTCTTTATAAATATCCTCGTCAAAAGTAACTATTTTTCTTAATTCATCAATCATACTTGTCTCCTCATTCTTTAAAATTTCTTACTATTCCTTCATTCTGATCTCCTTCATATAGACCAAAAGAATTGTTTTTGTGCTCCATAATATATCTATTAACCATGATCTCTTCAGCTTCATCTGAAAATTTCAAACCCTTAATACGATCAAGAGAAATGAATTCTAGATCGATTTCAGGATCTATTTTATTTGAAATCAAGGACGCTTCACCACGATAAAAAATGGCATATTTTTGTTGAGGTTTATCGTGATATACGGAATATAAGCTCTCAATTTGACACGAAATACCTATCCTACTCAAATATTCTATAAGGCCTTCAACACCATTCTTTGGGTTGTCGGCTCTAGGAAGACAGTAATTAGAATTAAATCTTGTGAGTAGCATTTCAGAATTCTTGTTTACTAATATGACCCCAAGTGAAGTTAGTCCCGTTTTTGAAGCAATGTTTGCTAAAGATTTTTCATGACCTAGAGATATATATTCACCACGGAAATAACATAACGGACTACCAACGATTGATGAGAAATCTTCAACTTCTCCTAGTAGAATAATATGATCGCCAGCATCAAACGAATTCTTTGTTTTGCAAGTAAAGTAAGCTAAAGAATCTTCTATAATAGGCATTTGATTCATGTCATTCTTCCATTTCGAGACCTCAAATTTATCCTCTCTCTGAGTAGCAAAAATACTAGCAGTACTTTTTTGCTCTTCTGAAAGAACATTTACGCAGAAATGCTCTGAGTGTAAAAAGACATCTAAACTCTTTGCCTTCTTGCTAACGCAAATTAATAAGAGCGGTGGATCAAGTGATACAGATGAAAATGAGTTTGCAGTAAATCCTCTGGGGATACCATCGCCTTGCCTAGTCGTAATAACAGTTACTCCAGTGGCGAAAGTTCCAAAGGCCTTTCTTAGATCATTTGGATTAATTTTATCATCTAAAACTTTGTTTTTTAAATAAAAAGAGTTGTGTTCACCCAAAATGGGAGGAGAATTAAATTCAGCTTTTTCGAAAGAACTAAAATTTAAAGGATTGCCCGCAACACGCCATGACGTTAACGAATCTGGATGGCTTATTTCTTCAATAATCCTTCTGGTTTTCACATGTGGGTCGTCAAGAATCTCCTTTACATTGTTAACAGGGCCAAATGGCACCTTTCCTCCTAATAAGGAGCTTAATTCACTTTTTGTGTAATCTTTTGTCCATGAGGCAACTGTAGAATTGACAAGATTGATATTGTTTCGCCTCTCCTCAGAAGAGGAAAAATTTTTCATAGTAATAAATTCATTTTTATTAAATAGGGTCGCTAATTCAATCCAAAAGTGGTTTTCGACTACAGCCAAGGCAATATTTCCGTCTTTTGCAGGAAAAATACCAAAAGGTGCAATGAAAGGATGAAAATTTCCAGAAGGTTTGGGGATCTCATTGGTATAATCATATTGATAAATAGCTCGCTCACAAAGGCTGATCATTGCGTCATACATAGCTAAATCAACAAATTGGCCATTTCCAGTCTTTTCCGCATGCCTTAAAGCGGACATAATGCCAAATGAGAGCATAAGGCCACTAAATATATCGCCAATTCCAGGTCCAATTTTTAAGGGACTATCCTCATCAACACCTGTTAGACCAATGGGTCCACCCATAGCCTGAGCTACGACATCATAGGAAGGCCAGTTTAAGTATGGACTACCTCCAGATCTCAAATCGCCAAAACCTCTTATAGCCCCATATACTAACCTTGGATTTATTCCAGACAGAGCTTCGTAACCTAACCCTAGTCGTTCCATTACTCCTGGCCTAAAATTTTCTATTAATATATCAGCAGTCTTTACAAGGTTTAAAAACGATTGATTATCCTTCTTAACCTTTAAATTAAGACAAATACTTTTTTTATTCCGATTTAAGCTAACAAAGTAACCGGCCCATTTCTTCTCACTATCATCTTTCCTATAAGGTCCGTTCCCTCTACTGGAATCTCCTTTTTCGTCCTCTATCTTTATAACCTCAGCGCCGTTATCAGCTAACATCATACTACAGTAGGGCCCTGAAAGCATTCGAGTTAGATCCAAAACCCTTATTCCGGAAAGTATTCCTTTGGAATTATTTTTCCCTTGGCTTTCTTTTTTGTCCATTCTATCAACTATCTAAGAAACGTATGATTTCATCATTAACAGATTTTGGGTCCTCAACAAGGGCCATGTGGCGTAACTTTTTAAGGATCACAACTTTTGAATTTGGCAAATCGTTTGAAATTTCATGGGCTGCTCCTGGGCCATTTGCAAAATCTTCGTCGCAAGTCAAAATAAGTGCGCGCGTAAGGCATGGATTCCCTCTTAATTCGATTGAACCAAAATAAAGTAATGGATATATTTTAGAATAAACATTTCTATCATTTGATCTTATCCAATGACTAGTCAATTCCATAATTTGAGTATTATCTTTTCTAAAGTTATCGCTAAACCATCTATTTAATGCGGCACCCACCGTTGCATCTGCACCCTTATTTTTAACCAAGTTCGCTCTAGATTCAACTTCAATTTTTTCTTTTTCAGAAGATTTATTTGGAGAATTTAGAAGAACCAATGACTTAACTTTTTTTGGAAATAGGATTGAGAACTTGCGAGCTATCATCGCACCCAGAGAAAAACCTATTAAGGTTACCTCCTTCTGGTTTAAATGCCTCAGTAAACCATTAAGCTGATTTGCAAAGTCTTGTAAGGAGGGTTTTAAGTCAGTGGGATCACTTTCACCATGACCCCTTAAGTCATATAAAATAATATTATANGATTTAAGCAANGGTATTTGCCAAGTCCAAACNTCTAGATTCAAGCCAAGNCCGTGGACTAAGACTAAATAATCTTTAGATAAATTGTTCTTGATTACTTTAAAGCAGGTACCGTCAGCATATTGTCTCTTCATTGTTTTTGCCTCTTTAGCTCCNTAAGNAAANTTTACTCTGGATCATAAGCGACGACCTCTATTTCAACCTTNACATCTACAAGCAGTTCATTTAATACAGCTGATCTTGCAGGAGGCTCTTTCGGAAAGTATGTTCCATATACCTCGTTGAAACCAGGAAAATCTTGTCTATCTTTAAGCCAAACCATTGCTTTTACTACGTTCGAAAGGTCACAACCCGCCTCCGATAGAGTAGCTTTAATTTCTTCCAGTACGACTGTAGTTTGTTCTTCAATCGTACCTTCAGTCATAACTTTTCCATTTCTCATTGGTATCTGGCCAGTTAGAAATATAAAATCTCCTGCCCTTACGGCCTTTGATAGCGAAAGTTCACGGCCATTTATTATGATTGGGCCCCCAATAATCTGTTTTTTCCCCATTTTTTACCTCTTTACGTTTGTCAGAAGAATATAACTATTCATTTACTAATAAATAATCAAAACTATTTGCTGGACTATAAACTAATGTATAATGTTATCAAAGATATGTTGCTCGTTTATTTCTAAATTTGATGAGGCATACTTATATTGATGCGTTACTATTGGAGTTCTTATGGCAAACTTAATAAATTACAAAATGTTGATAAATGGTGCTTGGGTAAATGCATCTAATGGAAAGACATTTAATAGCACCAACCCTACGACAGGTGAAATTTGGTGCTCAATACCAGAATCTACTGAAGCCGATGTGAATAATGCGGTTGAATCTGCGTACTTGGCTTTCAGCGAAGGTCCTTGGTCAAAAATGACGCCCACACAAAGAGGAGACTGCCTTCGACGTCTTGCCGAAGTTTTGGCGAATAAATCAGAGGACCTTGGAAGGGTTGAGACTGTAGATACAGGAAAAATGCTTAAAGAAACAAAATGGCAAGCCAAATACATTTCACAATTCTTTAACTTTTATGCTGGATGCGCTGATAAGGTGAGTGGCGATACTCTTCCTATAGATAAACCCGACTTATTCGTTTTTACTAATAGGGAGCCCCTTGGCGTTGTGGCAGCAGTCGTTCCTTGGAACTCACAACTCTTTCTAGTTGCTGTAAAGATAGGTCCTGCTTTAGCTGCGGGCAATACAGTAGTTTTAAAGGCGTCTGAGCATGCCTCCGCGGCAATGTTAGAATTTGGAAAATGTATAGAAGAAGCCGGAATTCCACCAGGAGTGGTTAATATTATTACGGGTCATGGAGACCCGTGTGGAAAGGTTTTAACTTCTCATCCAAAGGTCTCACGAATCTCTTTCACTGGTGGGCCTAATTCGGCAAGACATGTGGTAAAAAATTCTGCAGAAAATTTTGCGGAAGTATCTCTTGAATTGGGTGGTAAGTCTCCTTTTATTGTTTTTGATGATGCAAATATAGAAAATGCTGTAAATTGTTCTATTGCGGGAATTTTTGGAGCCACGGGTCAGAGTTGCGTAGCTGGCTCAAGGGTTTATTTACAAGAAAATATTGCAGATGAATTTTTAGATAAAATCGTCGCTCAAGCTAAAGAAATAGCAATTGGAGACCCTCTCCTTGATGAAACTCAAATGGGCCCTCTTTGCACTGAGGGGCAGCTTTCAAATATTAAAACAGAGCTTAATTTTGCCCTATCAGAGGGTGGGGAAATTTTATGTGGCGGTAAATCTCCTGAGGGTTTAGGAAAATTATTCTTTGAGCCCACTATTGTTGCCTGCCCAAGCCAAAAAATGAGAATTGTTGATACCGAGTTATTCGGACCTGTGTTAACTGTAATTAGATTTAAAGATGAAGAAGAGGTGTTAAGACTTGCTAATGATACAAAACATGGGTTGGCAGCTGGTATATTTAGTTCAAATAGTGCAAGATGCCTAAGGATGAGCAGATCTGTTCGTGCTGGAATTGTGTGGGTAAATACCTATAGAGTAGTCTCTCCGATTGCAGAATTTGGAGGTTTTAAGAATTCGGGTTATGGAAGAGAAAGTGGGTTTCAGGCGATTTATGACTATACAAGGCCAAAAACTATCTGGATGAATATGTCGGATGAGCCGGCGGCAAACCCGTTTGTCATGAGGTAGCTTAATTTTACTAGTTAGCTAAAAGAAAGGAAATTTTACTTGAAATTTGATCTAGCGATTAATCTTGAGCGGGTGGATGGCTCCATTAGCATGAAAGATGTAAAAAATCACACCTTAGAAATGGTCCAAATTGCTGATGCTGCAGGATTTAACATAGTTTGGGCTGCCGAACATCACGCCCTAGAAATGACTATTGCTCCAAACCCTTTTCAGATTCTAACTTGGTGGGCAGCTCATACTAATAATGTAAGGCTTGGTACAGCTGTTGCCGCAGCAGCCTACTGGCATCCAATCAAACTTGCAGGTGAAGCTGCTTTTACAGACCTCATTACTGAGGGTAGGCTTGAATTTGGGATAGGCTCAGGCGCTTATCAAAGAGAATTCGACAGAATGCACCCTGGACTCAAGCAATCTGATGCTTGGAAATATATGCAGGAAACATTGCCCGTAATCCGAAAGCTTTGGCAAGGTGATTACGAGCATGATGGAGATTTTTGGTCTTTCCCTAAAGCGACATCAGTTCCAAAACCCGTGCAGGAAAATGGCCCGCCTATTTGGGTTGCTGCACGCGCGCCAATTACCTTTGAGTATGCGGTTAAAAATAATTGCCACGTAATGTCTTGGCCTCTTACAAGATCATTTTCAGAAGCAGAGCTTTATAATCAAAGACTTAAAGATGCTATGAGTGCTTCTGAAAACAATTTCAGTCCTACTTTTGCTATGATGAGGCATGCAGCCGTTTATGAGACCAAATCAGAGGCAGAGATTTACGTGAGTGCTATACAGAAAATACTTGGCCAATTTGAAAATTTATTTAAAAATTTAGATGATGTGGAGAACGGATTTCCAAAAGGTATTGACCTTAAAGATCTTCAGAATAGAGATGAGTATGACCCCTTAATGCTTCAAGAAAATCTTATGTTTGGAACTCCCGATGAGGTTATAAGTAAATTAAAGAGGTATGAAAACCTTGGAGTTGATAACTTTATTTATTATGCTTCTATGGGGCTTGGGCATAAGGAACAGAAAAAGTCTCTGAAGCTTTTTTGCAATGAAGTAATACCTGCGTTTAAGCAATAGAAAGAGTAAGTTGAATGACAGACAGTATAGAAATAGTGAGAAATAATAAGGTTTTAGAGGTAAAACTTAATAAACCTAAGGTAAACGCCATTGATCTAGAGCTTAGTCGTGCATTAGGTGATGCCTTTGCTGAACTTCGCGATAATGATGACTTGAGAGTAGGAATAGTAACTGGGGCTGGCGAAAAAATTTTTTCAGCGGGCTGGGACCTTAAGGCTGTCAACTCCGGAGAGATGGAGATGGATAACTGGTGGGAAAAGGCTGATTATGGAGATGGGGGATTTGCAGGTTTAACGGAAAATTGGAATTTAAATAAACCCGTTATATGTGCCTTAAATGGTTTAGCAATAGGCGGAGGTTTTGAATTAGCCCTTTCTTGTGATCTCATTATTGCAGCAGAGCATGTAGAGTTTGGTTTGCCAGAAATGCCTTTAGGAATTGTTCCAGACGCAGGAGCATTGCAGAGACTTCCAAGAAGAATCCCCCACAATATAGCCATGGAAATGTTTTTTCTTGGAAGACGGATGTCTGCGCTGGAGGCTCATCACTTCGGACTTGTTAATAAGGTAGTGAAAATGGAGGATTTGATGGATCAAGCAAGAGAATGGGCTACTCAAATTGCCTCCTATGCTCCGCTAGCTATGCAAAGCGTAAAGGAAGTTCAGCGTTCAATAGAATGTGTCCCACTAGAGAATGCGTTTGCAAAAATGAGATCTGGAGATTTGGTGACATATGGCAAGATGCTAAAATCAGAAGATGCTGCTGAAGGTGTTGCTGCTTTTGTAGAAAAGCGAGACCCTAACTTTAAAGGTAAATAATATTGAAAAGGCTTGATGAGATAACTACTGTCGCCAGTATTGGAGGTGGCCCCATAGGCGGAGGATGGGCCGCACATTTTTTGGCAAAGGGATTAAAGGTAAAGTGTTATCTTCACGATAAGAGTGAGCATCAACAATTTGTAGATATTATAGAGACTGCTTGGGATAGTCTTATTCAATTAGGTTTAGCAGAAGGCGCTTCCTTAAAAAACATGAAGATTAGTTTTGATTTAGCAGAAACTCTTAGTGAGGTTGATTTTGTTCAAGAAAGTGTCCCAGAAGTTTTAGAAATTAAGCAACAGTTTTATGAAAGGATAGATAATCTATTAGATAATAATATTGTAATTTCATCATCCACTTCGGGCTTGTTAATTTCTGACATTACTATGAACTGTAAGACTGCATATAGGGCTGTAGTAGGACACCCCTTTAACCCTCCATATTTACTACCTTTGGTAGAGGTTGTTGGAAATTCAAAAACCAAGCCACAAATTATTGAGTGGGTGAAGGAATTTTATACCTACTTTGGGAAGGTTCCATTAGTTTTAAATAAAGAAATTCCTGGTTTTATTGCCACCCGACTGCAGGAAGCACTTTGGAGAGAGGCTCTCCACATGGTAAAGAACAACGAGGCGACTCCAGAACAGATTGACTTGGCTTTAATCAATGGGCCAGCACCAAGAATGGCCCATCAAGGACAATGTATGGCCTTCCATGTTGCATGTGGAGCTGGAGGAATGGCAACAAACCTTGATCAATTTGGTCCCGCCCTTGAGCTGCCATGGACTAGACTTAAGGCTCCACAGCTTGACAAATCCCTTCGAAATAAGATGGTAGATGGCTGTAACAAAATGGCAAAGGGTCAAGATTTTAAGACCCTCGCCGATAAGCGAGATAAGGCAATAGTAGCAGTTCTTAAGGCATTGAAGCAAAATTGAATATTTTAGGAGTGACGAATGAATTTTGAAGTAATCTTGACTTGTGCGGTCACGGGAGCAGGAGAAACAACCGATAAGAGTCCCCATGTACCTGTAACACCTGAGGAAGTGGCAAATGCGGCCATAGAGGCTGCAAAAGCTGGTGCATCCGTGGCGCATGTTCACGTCAGGGATCCAAAAACTGGAAAAGGATCGAGGGATGTTAAACTTTTTAAAGAGGCCGTTGATAGGATAAGAGATAGTAAGACTGATATTGTGGTTAACTTAACGGCTGGAATGGGGGGCGACTGGGTTCCCGATGAAAGAAACATGGCTATGCCAGGAGAAGGAACCGATATGATTGGCCCAGATGAGAGATTGGCCCATGTAGAGGTTTGCAAACCTGAAATCTGCTCTTTAGATTGTGGTACATTAAATTTTGGTTTAAGCGATAATTTAATTTATATATCTACCCTTCCTATACTAAAGAGAATGGCAGAATTGACCCAGAAGTGGGGTGTGAAACCGGAGCTGGAAGTTTTTGATTTAGGTCACATTCGATTAGCTAAAGAGTTAATTAAGGAAGGTCTAATCAATGAGCCTCCTATGTTTCAAATTTGTCTGGGTATTCCATGGGGAGCAGATCAAAGTGCAGATACCATGAAGGCGATGAAAGATCATTTGCCAGAGAATGCTCATTGGTCCGGATTTGGAATTTCACGTATGCAAATTCCTATGGCTGCCGCTGCTGTTACTCTTGGTGGCAATGTAAGGGTTGGTTTAGAAGATAATCTTTATTTATCTAGAGGTGTCTTGGCTACTAACGGTCAATTAGTAGAAAAGATTGTAAATATTATAGATTTAATGGGCGGCAGAGTTTTGACACCAGAGGAAGCCAGAAATAAACTAGGCTTAATAAAACAATAATTGATTGAGTTTTGGAATGAATAATTACACTGACGATCAAAGACTTTTACTTGAAACCGTTCAAAAGTTTATGGCAGATGAGATCTATCCCTATGAGGAAAAAGTAGACAAGCTTGGCCATGTTCCAGATGAGATAGGAAAGCAAATAGAGAAAAAATCCATTGAGATTGGACTTTTTTCAGCAAACCTTCCTCAGGAAGTGGGAGGTGGAGGTCTTGATTATGGATCCATGGCTCTTCTAGAAAGGGAGTACGGCAAGACCTCCCATGCGCTTCACTCATGGATAGCGCGGCCAACAGAAATCTTGTTAGCCTGCAATGATGGACAGAAGGAGGAATACCTCTACCCCTGCGTAAAGGGTGAAAAAAGAGAATTATTTGCTCTAACTGAACCAGATGCAGGTTCAGACATCATGAGCATGAAGTCAAATGCCGTCAAACATGGAAACGATTGGATTTTAAATGGTTCAAAGCACTTTATATCAGGGCCATGTTTGCCCGATTTTGCAATTGTTTTCGCTGTAACAGGTGAGGATGATACTCCTCGTGGAAAGCGAAAGAGAATTACCGCTTTCTTGGTTGATGTTGGAATTGAAGGCTTTGATATTCGTGAAGGTACAAAATGTATAAGCTACAAGGGATATAAAAATTTTCAGCTAAGTTTTAATGATGTCCGTTTGTCACAAGATAAGATTTTAGGACAAGAAGGTAACGGACTATCGCTCTCAGGAAAGTGGCTTGGAATGGGTAGAATTTGGGTCGGGGCCACATGTTGTGGCAAGGCTGAAAGAATTTTAGATTTAGCTTTAGACTGGGCCTCAAGCCGAAAACAATTTGGAAAGCCTATTGGGTCTTTTCAGGCTACGGGATTTAAACTGGCCGATATGAAGATGAACCTTCGTGCTGCTGATTTGCTTGTAAGCGACGCTGTAACAAAAGCTGTTGACGGAATTATGGAAGACCAAGATGCAGCAATTGTAAAAGTGTTTTGCTCAGAGATGTTGAATAAGGTTGCCGATGATACGGTTCAAATTTTTGGGGGAATGGGTCTGATGGAAGAGATGCCGATAGAGAGACTTTGGAGAGATTCAAGGTTAGAGAGAATTTGGGACGGCACTTCGGAAATACAAAGACATATTATTACTCGTTCCATGCTTAGACCTTTAGGCGCATGAAGCAAAATAATTTCAGCCGTCTTGATAGATTGTTTAATGCTAAAAGTGTCGTCTTTATCGGCGGGAAAGATATTTTTACCCCAATTAATGAGATAAAGCGACGGGGATTTAAGGGAGATATTTGGGTAATTAATCCCAAACGAAGTAAGCTCTTGGGTTACAAATGTTATAAAACTGTTCAGGAATTGCCTGATCCGCCAGATGCCGCCTTCCTAGCAGTTCCTGCAGCAAATGTCATTCAGGTGATAACAGATTTAAATAAAAGAAACTGTGGAGGAGTGGTATGTTATTCTGCTGGGTTTAAAGAAATTGGTATTAAAGGTAAAAAGTTAGAGAAAAGATTAGTTTTGGCAGCTGGCCAAATGCCTATTATTGGTCCAAATTGTTACGGCCTTATTAATTATATAGATAATTTAGCATTATGGCCATTTGCTCATGGAGGATATTCTCCAGGATGGGGAGCCGCAATTATTACTCAAAGCGGTATGCTTTCCTCTGATATTACTATGACGCAAAGGTCCATCCCCTTAAGCTACATGGTTTCCCTTGGAAACCAGGCAGTTTTAGGAATGGAGCATTTAATTCGTTACTTTTCTGAGAAAAATCCCGTTACGGCTTTAGGTATCCATGTCGAGGGAATTAATGATATTGAGGAATTCTGTTCTGCAGCAATCTATGCTTTGAAGCTGGGAAAACCAATAGTGATGTTTAAAACTGGAAAATCAAAAATAGGAAAGAGATTAACCGAGAGCCACACTGGATCTCTCTCTGGCGATAATGAGGCATTTTCAGCTTTATGCAAAAAATTAGGAATTATAGAAGTAGATGACGCAGTTCAATTTCTTGAGACCTTAAAATTTATGAGTATCTGCGGCCCTGTAAAGAGTAAAAGGATTTTGGGATTTACCTGCTCTGGTGGCGGCGCAACAATGCTCGCAGATTATGCTGAATCCATAAAACTCGAATTTCCTAACTTTTCTAGAAAGGCTAAGGCAGAATTAAATAAGCTACTTCCAAGTATAGCAACGGTTTCCAATCCATTAGACTATACAACTCCAATCTGGGGGATTTCAGATAAAACATTGCCTGTCTTTTCGAAATCATTGGAATTAAATAAGGCTGAAACAGCAATTATAGTTCAAGATTTTCCAAGTGAGGGCCTCGATGAATCGGAGAAGTACTATTGGAATGACAGCCTTTCGTTTATTAAGGCAGCAAGCGAGTACAACATTACTAAAGTGGTTTGCTCAACCTTTCCGGAAAACATTAACAAGAAAATAAGGCAAAAACTTATAAGAAACGGCTCAGCTCCGATGCAAGGCATAAAAGAAACCTTATTAGCGGTTCGGAGCGCATATGAGTACTATACTAAAAGAAAATCTAAAAATTCAATCTCTAAAATTTCCAGAAGTATTGAATTTAAGGAATCGATCTTTTTGAATGAATACGCCGGCAAGGAAAGTCTAAAGAAGAAAGAAATTTCAGCTCCAGATTCAGTAAAAATTAAGGAACCTATTGATTCTAAAGCTTTTAAAAACATTTCATTTCCAGTTGTGCTAAAATTTTCAAGTCCTTACCTTCTACACAAAACTGATCTTGGAGCTGTACGCACTAATATAAAAAGTATCAAAGAATTAAACCTTGAATTCCAAAATATGAAAAAACTTATTGGAAAAGCTGAGGCATTTAAATCCAGCGGAGTCTACTTCTGTGAAGAAATGGCTGACGTCCCAATTGCAGAATTATTCCTAAGTTTTAGAAGTGATCCGGTTTTTGGGAAGGTAATGGTTGTGGGAATGGGGGGCATATATACTGAGATTTTTAATGATACTAAGACCCTTATACTTCCGGTATCTAGGCAGGAATTGCTTTCCCATTTGACGGAGCTAAAGGGATATAAGATTATTTTAGGTTATCGTAATAGATTAAAAGTCAATAAAAACAAACTTCTAGACAGTCTTTTTAATCTTATTGACTTTTTTTTAGATGAAACAAATGAATGCGTCTCATTGGAGATTAATCCACTTTTTGTTTATGAACGGTCAGTCAAAGTGATAGACTGTGTTATGGAAAGAAAAGTTTCTTAGTAAAAAGTTGGGCGAGTAGGATTCCACCGTTTACTTGGCAATAGATCACTCGCCATAGGGAATCCAAATATTTTTTACCTGAACTGATCGCCTTAGTAATTCCTTAAGGACGGGACTTTGCGTGTTAGACCAATCCATGCTTTCACCATCACTGACATAGGTTTGCTTTAGATTGCTAATAGATAAACTTTCTACCTCTGAAAAATATTTCTTGCTTCCAAAATGCCAAATAGCATCAACCCCTGAATGCTCGGAAAGTACCTTCCCAAGCTCGCCAGGACTGCCGCTAATAATATTTACAACCCCTCCCGGAACGTCCGAGGTGTCAATAACTTGATAAAAATCAAGGCATGCAAGTGGATTTGCTCTGGAAGGAATAATAATCACTCTATTTCCCTGCGACAAAGCCAGTCCAAGGATAGTTATAAATGACAAAAATGGCTCACTCTCTGATGAAATAGCGCCAATTACACCTAAAGGTTCATTGATTGCAAGCGTATTTGCCCTAATAGGAGCTTGGTGAACGGCGCCGTCAAGTTTGTCAGTCCAAGCAGCATAATAAAACAGGCGTTCAATTGCTAAATTTACTTCAATTTCCGCGTCTTTTGGCTCCACAAATAATTCAAGCTTTGCACAAAATTCTGCCTTTCTTTTTGAAAGATTTTCGGCAAGGTAATACATTACTTGGCTACGATTGTGCGAAGTGGTAGTTGACCAGGAGCTAGATAGGTTAGCTGATTCTACGGCATCCCTTATGTCTTTCCTATTTCCAAGCCCTACTTCAGTGACAAAATTTCCATTTTTATCAATTAGCTTGCTACTATATCCCCCATCAGGCCTAACTTGCTTTCCTCCAATATAAAACTTTCTTGTTTGATCGATTGAGCTATCTGCAGTTTGGTCCAAAGTTTTAACTTTTCTGGATTCTTTAAATCGATTTACTTTTTTAGGTGAATTATGACCTTTAGGCTTAAGATACTCAAATATTCCCTCCTTCCCTCCTTCTCGTCCATACCCACTCTCGCGATACCCCCCAAAACCAACTGCTGCATCGAACATATTAGATGAGTTTATCCAAATAACGCCTGCCTTTATCTTTGGAGCCATATCCAATGCAAGATTTATATTTTCAGTCCAGATACTTGCAGCAAGTCCATATTGGGTGTTATTTGCAATTTCAACGGCCTCGTTGGGGGTTCTAAAAGTTAAAAAAACCAATACAGGGCCAAATACTTCTTCCCTAACAATTTCCATCGAAGGTTCAGTGTCTGTAATTAGTGTTGGTGGATAAAAACAACCTTTTGCATCACACTTAATATTAGTTTGAAAGACTTTAGCACCTTCTTTCTCGCTTTCAGAAACCATCTGGCCAATCTTTTTTAATTGAGATTGATTAATTATAGCTCCCATATCTACAGATTTATCTAAAGGATTTCCCACCCTCAACTTCTTCATTCGAGCAACTATTTTCCTCTTAACCCTCTCACTGATACTTTCCTGAACTAATAATCTTGATCCTGCGCAGCATACTTCGCCCTGATTAAGCCAGATTGCATCAACCAATCCCTCGACTGCACTATCAATGTCAGCATCATCAAAAATAATAAAAGGTGATTTACCCCCAAGCTCGAGAGTAAGCTTTTTTCCTTTTCCAGCCGTCTTTTTTCTAATTCTTTTCCCAACTTCGGTTGATCCAGTAAATGCAATCTTACCGATTTTATCTTGAGAAATAAGATGTTCACCAGTTTCTCCGTCACCAGTAACTATATTTACTACACCTTTTGGAAGTCCAATCATTTCACAAAGTTTTGCGAAATAAATGGCAGTCAAGGATGTTGTTTCAGCAGGCTTTAATATGACCGAGTTTCCCGCTGCTAATGCTGGAGCAATCTTCCATGAAAGCATCAAAAGAGGAAAATTCCATGGGATTATCTGTCCAGCGACACCAACTGGCTCATAATCTTTAAACTCCTCGTGTAATATTTCTGCCCAACCAGCGTGATGGTAAAAATGTCTAACAACTAACGGAATATCTATATCTCTAGTTTCTCTTATAGATTTTCCATTTTCCAAAGTCTCTAAGACAGCCAATAAACGTGAGTTTTTTTGGATAACTCGAGCCAAAGCATAGAGATACTTTGCCCTTTCATGGGAGTTTAGGGAAGACCAGCGTTTTTGAGCAGCAACAGCAGAAGTGACTGCCAATTTAATATCTGAAAGGTTTCCTTTCGAAATCTCTGCAAGAAATTTTCCATTTGCCGGATTGGTTGTTTTAAAAGTGTTGGACGGTTTGGTAAATTTGCCATCAATAAAATGCCCAAATTTTCTTTTATTTTTTTCAAGCCATTCCAAAGCGGCAGCATCACTTTCTAAAGCTTCTCCATAACCCATTTCTTTGAATTCTTTTGCAATGCTCAAATCTTGACCTCTCATGCAATTCCGTGTCGGTTAAAGGCGGAATAATTTCCAGTAGAATAAAATTCTAATTGCCTCTCAATGTCTGCTAAAAGAGAAGATGCCCCAAATCTAAATAAATTAGGGGTTAGCCAATTTCTCCCAAGTTCTTCTTTAACTAAAATGAGATAGTTTATACTATCTTTAGCTTTTGAGATTCCTCCCGCTGGCTTATATCCAATTCTCTGGCCAGTAAGTTCATAAAAATCCCTTATAGCACGAAGCATAACTAGCGTGACAGGCAAAGTTGCATTAATGCTCTCTTTTCCAGTAGAGGTTTTAATAAAATCTGCTCCAGCCATCATACAAACCCATGAAGCTTTTGCTACATTTCTTAATGTTCCAAGCTCACCAGTGGCAAGAATAGTTTTTAAATGGCTTGACCCACATGCAGATTTATATTCCTTCACTTCGTCATAAAGCTTTTTCCAATCACCATTTAGGACGTGCTTTCTGGATATAACAACATCTATCTCGTCTGCTCCGGCAGCTACAGATTCATGTATCTCTAATACTTTAAGCTTAAACGGAGTTAATCCGGCAGGAAAGCCTGTTGAAACAGCAGCTATCGGTATTTCAGATCCTGCTAAAGCGGCTTTTGCGTGTGTAATCATATCATGATAAACACAAACAGCACCCACATTTAAATTTAATTCCTCTACATCCAATGAATCAACGAGGTCTCGCTTTATTGGCGATTTCGCTTTTGCGCACAGGCGCCTAATTCTTCCTGGTGTATCGTCTCCAGATAAAGTTGTGAGGTCAATACAGGAAATAGCCTTCAAAAGCCACGCTACCTGGCTTTCCTTTTTTACTGCCCTTCTTTTTATAGCTGTAGCGCAACGCCTTTCTATAGCACTCATATTCACACTTATATCAAGGAAAAGTTTTTCGTCGTACGGTAATCCTTGATTTCTAAGTTCATTTAATGAATGGTGTTTTAAAATTTGGTCCATTGCCGTCTATTAATTCAAATTAGAAAATATTTGGAGTACATAAGTGAGAAATCTCTAAGATGTCAAAAGAAAAGTTAATTTTTTATTTTGGTTATGGCTCAAACATGTCTTTAGAATACCTTCAAGGCAGGCGCGGGGTTTACCCAGTGGAGAGTTATCCTGGGGTACTTAAAGGCTTCAACCTTATTATGAATATGGAAGGTCCAATTTTTCTAGAGCCGAGTTTTGCAAATATTATTAAGAATGAAAATGGAACAGTTGAAGGCGTGCTTCATCTGATATCGAAAAACGAATTGCAGAAAATTATTAATACTGAGGGTGAAAATTATGAATTGACAGAACTATCAGTGAAACTAAACGGCGAAAAAGTAAATGCCAAGACATTAATTTATAAAGCCTCCTCCAGTATTGATACACCCCCTTCTCGACGATATATGAGAATTCTTATTAAAGCCGCCAAGTCTTCAGGGCTTAGTACCGAATATATTTTAAGCCTGGAACAAAGGCCTTATGTGTACTACCCAATTTTATCTGAGATATATGCAATTAGAGTTTTTTACTGGGTCTGGTCTAGATCTCGTATAAAGACCTGATATAGTAAAATTCAAAACGTAAAATATAATACTTTAACCGCTAAAAGATAAAGGAAAAAGGATATGACTTTATTATCTAGTACAGCTTCCTGGGCCGATGAGGAACATAGAATGTTTGCTGAATCAGCTTCAAAATTTTTAGAAATTGAACTGAAGCCAAATATCGAAAAATGGGCGGACGATGGGTTGGTTGAAAAAGGCTTCTGGGAAAAGGCTGGAGCGATGGGCCTCATGGGAGGAAGTGTGGATGAAACTTTTGGGGGCTCTGGAGGTGATATTTCATATGATGCAATAACAGCATACCTTCAAGCCGCAAAAGGAGACGCTGGTTGGGGATATGGCATTCAAAGCATTGTGATCCATTACTTAAATTCTTATGGTTCAAATGAGCAAAAAGCAAAGTGGTTGCCTCAGCTGGTGAGTGGCAAGAGGATTGCCGCACTTGCAATGACTGAACCAAATTGCGGTTCTGATTTACAATCTATAAAAACTCATGCTGAAAAAGACGGCAATCAATACAAAATAAATGGTTCAAAAACCTTTATTACTAATGGTGGAAGTGCGGACCTTATATGCTTGGCGGCGAAAACTGACCCAAAGCAAGGGTCTAAAGGAATCTCCCTGTTAATGATTGAAACAGATGAGCTTGAAGGTTTTAGACGCGGCAAACCCTTAAAGAAAGTCGGAATGAAGGGCAATGATACTGCAGAATTATTTTTTGAAAACGTCAAAATTCCTCAAACAAATTTGCTTGGGCCAGAGGAAGGTAAAGGTTTTTACCAACTCATGAAACAATTGCCTTGGGAAAGACTTTATATCGGAATAGCTGGGTTAGGCGCTGCCGATTGTGCATTAGAAGAAACTTTAAAGTATGTAAAAGAAAGAAAGGCTTTCGGCAAGAGAGTTTTTGATTTTCAAAATACGAAATTTAAATTAGCAGAGCTAAAGACAAAAACGGAAGTTACAAGATCCTTTATAAATGATTGTATTCAAAAGTTGGTAGCGGGAGATTTGGACGCAGCGACGGCATCGATGGCAAAGTACTGGGGAAGTCAAATTCAAGGCGAAATACTAGATGAATGTGTTCAACTGCATGGCGGATATGGCTTTATGGCCGAATATCCAGTGGCAAGAATGTGGACCGACGCTAGAGTGCAAAAAATTTATGGCGGCACAAATGAAATAATGAAAGAACTTATTGCAAGATCCCTAGATGACTAGGTGCAAAAATTATATTTAACTTCCTCCCAACAGTTTGTGGGAAAAATCCAAAGGACCTCCAAGGGACTATTCCCAGTATTTTTAAGACCATGGGGTTCTTCTTTATGGATATATATTACCGTATTTTCAATAATTCTTTCTTCACCATCCTTTTTCAGTAGTAACCCCTCGCCACTCCTAACTAAATATATTTCCTGAGGCAAATGATGATGAAGTTCTAGTGATGATTGAGTCGGAATTTCAAGAATTCCGCATGATATTCCACTACTTAAAACTAACTTTGAATCTACCAATAACTTCCACCTTAAAGGAGCGTAATTCTCATTACTACTCCACTCTACGTCTTTTACGTTGGTTACAAACATATTTTACCCCATCTTGCTAATAAGTTATTGAACTAACTTACCGGATAAATTAAAATCTGTTAGAACGCCAATAACTTTTTTGAGAGAAATAATGAAGATCAAAGTCATCTATTTTAATTTTCCATTTTGGAGAGCAGAAATTTCCAGAATCTCTCTATTTTACGGGAATATTCCCTTTGAAGATGTCCGAATATCATCAGATGACTTTGCACACGTAAGAACAACTGGCACCCTGCCAGATGGCACGGTTATACCAACTAAAGCCTTGCCCTGTCTTTCAGTGGATGGTGTGAGCTTTTGTCAAACCGGTGCAATAGCTAGATTCTGTGGAAAGTTAAGTGGCCTATATCCAAATGAAAATAACGTTAATTGCGCCCTAATTGATCAAGTCATTGATATTTGTACTGATATTACAAATTGCATTTCCTACCCGATACATACTGAGGGTGAGGCAAACCGAAAGAGTTTCAGAGAATCTCTTTGTGAAAAAGATGGAAAATTATCAAAAAACTTAAATTCACTAGAGTCAATTGTTGAGAGGCAAAATTGCAAAACTAAAGATATACTTTTTTTTATTGATGACAATCTTTCAATAGGAGATTTGGCTATTTGGGGTGTCGTTAAGTGGTTAAAATCAGGAGTGGTAGATTTTATTCCAACCTCGTTAATAGACAAGTATTCCAATCTAAACCGTATACTTAATAGTGTTTCAAAAATTCCTAAAATTAAAGAGTGGCAAGATAAGAAATATTAATTTTCTAAAATAAGAGTTTCAAGATATTTTCTCTAATATCAGATCTTTATCAAAGTTTGCACCGCAAAGTAAAATAACGTTATTCTTTCCCTCGTATTCCTTTTTTTTCTTTAGATACCCAGCTAAAGCTAATGCGGCAGAGCCTTCCACTAAAACTTTTTCTTTCCACGCCAAAATTTGAAGGGATTCCAAAATTTCAACCTCAGAGCAGTGAATAATTTTGTCAATAACCTGAGTGGCTATTGGAAGTGTTAGGGAATCCTCATCTACTCCACCTGCGCAACCATCCGCTAAGGTTTCTAAATGCTCAGTTTCAACAANATTTCCGGCACTTATACTTGCAGCAAGCGCTGCAGAATNAATTGCACTAACCCCAATAATTTTANNATTAGCTGAAAAACTCTTTATTACGGAACCAATGCCCGAAATCANCCCTCCTCCACCCATTGAAACGAAGATGTTATCCACTTCAGGTTGCTGCTCAAGGATCTCCAGTGCGATTGTTCCCTGTCCAGCCATTATTAAATTATCGTTATAAGGGGAAACATAGGTGTAATTTCCAGAGGAAGCTAATTCACGAGCTTTCCTCTCTGCCAAGCCTGAATCTCCAGGATTTAATATAGTTTTTGTTCCAAAGCTCTCAATTTTAGATAATTTTGCCCTTGATACATTTTCTGGCAATACGACTGTCAGCTTGTGTCCGGTTGTTTTTGCTGCGTATGAGCACGCTATCCCATGGTTTCCTGAAGAAGCTGTGATAACAGGACTGACGGTAGGTAATTTTGAAAGTTTTGACAAAGCTCCTCTCACCTTAAATGAGCCGGTAATTTGAAAATTTTCAGATTTATAGAAAACTTGAGTTTTCTCTGATAACTCTAATTTGGATGGTATAAGAGGTGTTTTAATTATATCAGCACTAACTCGATTTCGCGCTTCGATACAATCGTTTGCCAATGACGAAATTAGTTTAGAAACAGCCATTTATTCCTCCTTAGTACTCGCCTACACCAGAACCGTTCCAGTTATTGCAATATCTTGAGGCGCAATACCTGTAAGATCAGCTATAGTGATGGATTCCTCAGAAATTCTTCCACTTTCGGTCTNATTAAAAATATTNCCAATCTCTATGGGNNTTAAGNCAGAGNGTGTTTCTTTTATTGCTTGAAACTCTCCATGATCCAGAGATTGGGAATTTAAATCAGAAACGAGAAGATCTGCTCTATGCAGAAGATCAGTATCCAGCTCTCTTTTTCCTAAACTGTCTGCCCCAATTGCGGTTATATGGGTTGAAGCTGATACCCATGAATTTCTAACTATATGTTCTGTTGAGGGTGTCGTGGTTATTATTATATCAGCTTTTTTTACTTCTTCTTCGAGGTCCGNAGCAGGCTTTATTTCCAAACCTTTANAAGAAAGGTCTTCACAAGCCTTCTTAGCGTTCCCCAAAGATCTNCCCCATACCGAATATTGATATATATCTGGGNTTAGGCGNGACAAGCAGTCAGCCTGAAATCTGCATTGAAGTCCTGTACCAATAAGTAATACATTCTTGGCATTTTTAGGAGCAAGCTCAATAGTTGTAATCGCTCCCCCAATACCAGTTCGCATGTCTGTCAACCACCCCTCATCCTTGAGTAGTGCTACAGGCTCGCCTGACATGGCACTAAAAACTACCATAACTCCATTTGATGATGGCTTTCCAAGCCTGGGATTATCATAAAAACCTGTTGCGATCTTAATAACAAAAAAATCATCACCTTTGATATGTCCAGACTTAATATGGCAATCCCCATTGTTATCTGGGAATGCAATATGGCCAACAGGAGCTATACTTGCACTATCTGTAGATGCGGATATATATGCCATTCTTATGGCCTCAACGGCCTTATCAAAGTCAAAGTTATTTTGAATATCTCTTTTATCTAAAATTCGCATGATAACCTATTATCTTTCCTCGATTAAAGTTAGAGAGCTTCCTTCAACNTTTCCAATTTGTTCGAGATCATCAAGAGTCAGGTGATCAAAGCATCCTACATTTACTCCCATTGCATCTGCGGATCGCCTTTTGTGGTGAGTGTAAATTCCACAGATTTTGCAAAAATAATGTTTTGCTATCTTAGTGTTCCATTCATAAAGTTTTATATGCTCTTCACCTTTTAAAAGGTTAAACTCCTCAGTTTCTATTAGATTAATTACAGTTCCTTTTCTTTTGCAAAGGGAGCAATCACATCTGACTGTCTTTTTAAAATCAGATTCCACCTCAAAAATTACAGCTTGGCAATGACATGATCCTTGATACTTAGTCATTTCTTGTCCTTTTAAAATTTAATTTCCATTTACTACAGTATTACTTATAAGACCCTTAAGAACAATCGAAAGTTGAAATAGTCATGTCTTCTTCAGCAAAAGGATACGCTGCATCGAGTAGCACCGATGCTTTAACCTTAATAAAATTCAAACTAAAAGACCTTTTGCCTGATGAAGTGGAAATTGCCATAGATCACTGTGGATTATGCGGAACTGACTTAAGTTACATAAAGGATAAATTTCAGATAACTGAGTACCCTTTTATAGGCGGTCATGAGATTGTTGGTAGAGTAGTAAAATTAGGATCCAATGTTNNTGATTTGTCATTAGGTCAAAAAGTAGGTATCGGATTTTATCGTGGGTTTTGTAANTCATGTTCCTTTTGCAACAGTGGAAATGAAAATTTGTGCTCTTCAAAAGAATCTACTATCGCGTCTTATGGCGGCTTTTCNGATAAAATAAGNGTGCAAGGAAAAGCATGTATTAAAATACCTNACACCATNAATTATAAANATGTGTCGCCATTGCTATGTGCAGGCATAACAGTATATAGTCCGTTAGTTGAATATAATGTCTCCCAATCAAGTAAAGTTGCAGTTATTGGCATTGGAGGCTTGGGTCACATAGCTGTAATGTTTCTAAAGAAGTGGGGTTGCGAGGTTACGGCTTTCACAAGCACAGAGTCTAAAAAGGCTGATGCCTTACAATTTGGAGCAGATAGGGCAATTGGAACCTATGACACTGATGAAAAGTCTCATTTTAAAGAATATTTTGATCTTATCTTTAACACGATTGAAGAAGATTTAAATTGGAATGAGCTCTTAAATCTTTTGAAGCCAAATGGAAGGCTTCACTTTCTGGGACTACCAAAAAATAAGATATCTTTTGACATTATAAATCTACTTAGATTCCAAAAAACTATCTCGGCTTCAATAGTTGGTAGCCCATCTAGAATTTCAAAAATGCTTAACTTTGCTTCAAAGAACGGCATTTCACCAGAAACTGAACATTTTCATTTCTCTGATATTAATAAAGCAATTAACAGACTTAAGGAAGGTAAGGTTAGGTATAGAGCTGTTTTGAGCTGGAATACCTAGCAGAACCTAAGCCGCCNCACCAATTATTCTAGCTGCCAGAACTCTTTCCGCGATTGCCACATGAACATTACGTGGAGCTCTGCCATTGCCAACAATTATAAAAGGTAGATCTGGCCTTTTTAAATCTTNTGACAGGNCTTCACCTTCACTATTTACTTTCCAGAAATTGAGATAATATATGGANATAATAANNTATTGNTTTAAAGAAAAGTTATTTTTTACGATTACAAACCTATGCGATCGACTTTCTTTAAATAAATATGTTCTGATTTTAGCAGTTAGACACGCCGATAAAGGTGTAAATGTTCCTTTAGCAGCTACGATAAAAAAGAATATACAATAAATGCTTACGGCACTAAAGTGATGNGTAGACTTGGTTAAAATTATTTAATTCTGTTCCTAANGCTTCCATTNNCANAGTAGCNAAATTTNAGATAGGAAAGATAAAAATATACTGATCAACTNGCAGGAGAAAAAATATTAGGGAAAATCAATATTTCGGTGTTGTTTTAGTTTTGTTGGCAGGAACNCTATGGTCCACTGTTGGGATTGCGGTACGGCTAATTGAAGAGGCNTCGGTTTGGCAAATCCTTTTTTATCGATCTGGAAGTTTATCTATTTTCTTACTTATTGTGATNAATTTTTATCACAAGGCTAATGTTTTAAGGCTATTGAAAGAAAACATCCTAACTTATCTTTATGGAGGAACAGCCTTATTTTTTGCTTATTCGGGTGGGATTTATTCTATCCAACATACTTCAGTAGCTAACGCTATGCTGCTTTTTGGATCGGCGCCAATCATGACTGCAATTCTAGCCAGTCTTTTTATTAAAGAGCGTATAAGCTTCTCTACAGCATTATCAATAGCAGCTGCATTTATTGGTATATTAATCATGGTATTTCAAGAAAGTGCTGGAAACAGTTTAAAAGGAAACTTAGCTGCTTTAGCCTCTGCATTAGCATTTTCATTATTCACAATTAACTTAAGGTATCAAAAAAATATAGAAATGCTTCCTTGTATTTTTATGTCTGGTTTGGTTGGTATAACGCTTACTTCGATAATTATCTACTACGATGGCTCTGGAGTTAATCTTCCTCAAGGTGATGTCACGATTGCGATTTGTATGGGAGTATTTCAGGTAGGAGGTGGTTTGGTATTGTATACCATTGGGTCAAAATCTGTACCGGCAACCCAACTAACCATA
>PBQX02000066.1:0-47637 GCA_002725175.2 Paracoccaceae bacterium | reverse complement strand
CCATGATATGGACATTCTATGTTATTATCTTCACTAATTCTACCTTGAGATAATGGAGCTAATTTGTGAGGACACACATCTTTTACCATTGACCAAGAATTACCATTTTTCCAAACAACATAATCATCGTAACATATTTTTATAGAAAAAGGCTTTTTATCTGATATTTCAGATATTGATATAACTGGAAACCATGCCCCAGTATTTGTATATGCATAAACAAAAACAATTTGTATAAAATACAACAACTTCATATTAAATATGTTAAAGAGATATTGATTTAAATACTTATAAATGAGGATATCGTTTTTAATGAATTTATTAATAATATTAAAAGTGTCAGCAGCTTTTGCACTTCGCCGCAAAGTCGCGATTGTAACAGGAGGCACTCGTGGAATAGGTTATGGTATTTCCGAAGCTTTAGCAAAAAAACAATATGATTTATTATTATCATATAATAATGATTACGAGTCTGCAATGGATAGTTCTGAATATTTAAAAAAAAAATATAATTGTCGTGTCGAACTTTTTTCCGGTGATATTACTTTAAAATCAACAAGAAAAAAACTGTTCAAACGTTATGACCTCGCTTATAAAAATAGTCATATACTTGGTGTTGTTGTTCATAATGCTGGTCAATATATTGGCGTTACATCTGGAAATTCCGATGGTTTAACAGAACCTATTAAACATCTTGCTTTTGGTGATGGTTCTTTATTTAATCCTGATACTGATGAACTTGATATGCGTGTTATGCGATTTTATCAAAAAATGTATGGTGACGCTTACATTGATATATGTGAAAGGGCTATATGTCGTATGAAAAAAGGCGGAACTTTGATTGGAATATCATCACCCGGATGCACAACTCAATACAATCCTTCACCTGGATATGATATGCCTGGGAGTGGAAAATGTATAATGGAATATGCAATGCGATTATTTGCTTTAAGATGCGCGGCCCTAGACATTAATTGTAATATTGTAATTCCTGGTTTTACAAAAACAGAAGCATGGGATAGAGTTGGTAATTTGCGCGGAACTACTGGAAATGATATAGTTGAAAAAATGGCAGAAAAATATTCACCAAATGGTTTATCAATGTCACCCGATCAAGTTGGTGAAGGCGTTGCCTTATTATGTTCTCCTGAAGGTAGACACATAACTGGTGTTAGTTTACCTATTGACAATGGTGTACATTTAAATATTTAATTCATGTGTTTGTAAATACGTTTCTTTTTATGTGGGGGCGCGCTTCGAGCGCCAGCGTATAACCGAGATTCTCCAAATAGTGATGCGCGGCGCGCCGCCATGTTGCGCACATAGTAGCTAGTATATCTCGTGACATCAGCATTACAGGTTTTACAAATATATTCATATGATGGTTTATGGTAATCACCATCATTCCATATATTAACGTAAGTATGTGTACACAATTTATAGATAATATTATTGATATTGGATATGCGCTCGTCGCATGCACGCTGAGGCCGCAGGCCTCGCTTGTAATGCAAATCTCTTAATATATTTCTAATAATAACCAATTTCATTACTCTAAAATCATCATCAAATTCATTAATATGTTTTTGAACATCTAGTGGTAATGAGAAAAACATTCTGGAGTCACAGGTGCTTAAGATTAACAACAATATTCTAGTTCATTTTTATGAATGTAAGGGGTTTTCATTATTAGTATAATAAAATGATAATACTTGTGACAGGTGGTACTGGTTTTATAGGATCTCACTTATGTAAAAAATTACTGAGCATGGACCATTATGTAATTTGTTTGGATAATAATTTCACAGGTTCAATGGAAAATATTAGTGATATTCTTCATCATTCTAATTTTGAATTTATAAGACATGATATTATAGATGATATAAAGTTAGAAATCGATCAGATATATCATTTGGCTTGTCCTGCTTCACCTAAGCATTATCAATACAATGCAATTAAGACATTAAAAACGAATGTATTGGGTTCATTAAATGTACTTGGATTGGCAAAAAGAACAAAAGCAACTGTACTATTGACTTCAACATCTGAAGTCTACGGTGACCCCAATATTTCTCCACAAACAGAAGAATATAGAGGAAATGTAAGTTGTATTGGTATAAGGTCCTGTTATGATGAGGGTAAGAGGGCGGCGGAAAGTTTGTTCATGGATTATCATCGAAGTAATAATGTTGATATAAGAATCGCGCGTCTATTTAATACCTATGGTCCAAAACTTCATACTGATGATGGTCGTGTAATAAGNAATTTTATAATTCAATCTTTAAAGAATGAACCAATTACTATTTATGGTGAAGGTACTCAAACAAGATCATTCTGTTATGTAGATGATACTGTTAATGGTTTAATAGCTCTAATGAATTCTGACTGTACTAGTCCTATTAATATAGGTAATCCAAATGAAAAAACGATTAAAGAAATCGCCGAATTAATTATAAAAATGACAAAATCTAGTTCTAAATTATCATACGAACAATTACCACAAGATGATCCAATGCAACGCAAACCTTGTATAAAAAAAGCACAAAAAATCCTTAATTGGAATCCAACCATTTCTTTGGAAAATGGTCTTCGAAAAACAATAGATTATTTTATACAAAAGTTGCACTTTGAAAATGGGTATAATTCAAATATTAGGCCTCCTCATTGGATACATTATTCGGAATCACATATGTAATTGAAACTAATCTATTTTTCTACTGCGAATCTGACTAAATAAGTCTTTACCGCTAACCGGTTTCACGAACGGCATCGCTGGTGTCGGCGCGGGCGGCTTCATGACACAATAAGCAGAATTACGAATTAATCTTTTGGGTAAAGTATTATTTTTCTCTTTATTTTCTAAATCCTTTAAACTCTGTATAAGACTATTTTTCCAATCTTCTTTTTCATTATTTGNGTCATTATCAAATTTGTCTGGTAAACAACTATACAAAGCTCTTAACTCAATTATATCAAGTCCAGTAAAACTATATTTGAATTTCAAATCAGCAATATGAACATTGGCTACATCTTTCTTATCCATTCTAACAAGCCATAACGCTCGGTTACGCATAATACGTGTAGCCAAATTTTTAGATACTCCATAATTATTTAAATTAATAATGGAAGCATTTTTAAAAATATCTTCTGGTATATATTTTTTCTGTTCATTTCGTGCCTTCTCCGCAGCAACTTGGGCATTCGCTTCCCATATTTTATTTTCTTCTTTTTGTTCTTTTATAAACTGTGGGTGATTTTTAATAAATTCATCCCATTTTTCTACTTCTTTTAAATTTAAAAAAGAATCTTCTTTTATAACAGCTTCTAAAGCTGAACGCAATTGTGACTTGCCATCTTCATAACTAGTTATTTCAGATATAGGTCTAATACCCGCATTTTCTAATTGTGACTTTAATAATTCTATATGTTCTAATAATTCATTATTACCAACAATAACTTGGCCTTTTGTATCAGGTTGGATAGTTGGCTGTTTTTTTTGCTTTTTTCTATTTTTTTCAAATTCTAACAGGTTTTTCCCTTTTCTTGATAGTAATAGACTATTTGAATCGTTTGCATTTCTTTGATTGCATTGTGCTAATGCTTTACAAGCAAGAATATTTGAAGACGACTCTAAGTCTTTATCTGTAGTGTATTTCATAATTAAATAGATATATTTCTAATACCTAAATTTAAAGTATTAGTTCGTTCCGACATTCGACTTATAAATTTCAGCGTTATAATCCTCTAGTTCACGCTTATAGCGCAATTTGTCCTTCTCAGCCAAATTAGAATACTCTGTCTTGTCATTTGCACCTAGACTATTCCATTCACTTGCCATCTTCTTAATAATATCTGCAAATGATGCCTTCGGATTTGCTGATTTTACTGCGCTACGGCGCTTTTCACAATAAATCATATATCCCGACTTAGGGCGTTTCGGATGACGCTTATCCTTAAATTTCTTAATTCTTAAAGAATCATCAACATACTTTCCAATCATTTCTTCAGATTTTTCGGGTTTCCCAAGGTCAGCACAAATTCTTTCAATAATATTAATGTGAGAAGTGCGAGTAGACTCGACCAAATTTCTTACTGTGCTGTAGTATTCGTAATGAGCCATTCTGGTATACTATATATTTGTAGTATTATCCTTATACTCTGTTAATGAAACTCCCCTATCTTCTAATAACAAGTTTATAGGAATATCTATTTCTTCTGAAAATTTTAATAATTCTTCGACCGCGCCTTCAGAATCAAGGCCACCATTTGGAAACATTACACTATACACATATGCCCATTTACTACATTCTACTTCAACTACGTGTGAATATGTATATGTTGACTCGGTACTGTTGTCATTATTCATATTCAAAAATACATTTTTTTTAGAAACGGCAGACAATTTTGAATACAAATCTAACATTTCATATCCATTTTCTCCCTCGCAAAACACCGTTTTGCCATTCATCTTAACATCAAAGTTTTTAGTATAAGATTTAATCCATTGTCCATCATCAGAATCTTCGAGTAATATTTCAACATTATTTATTTTTTTAACTAACTTTGCTTGGTTGACGCCGTCCGCGATCGGGGCAGTAGTTTTAATAAATTCTCTATGTTTTGTATCAGATTCTACTATTAAAAGTAATATATTCAGATCCTTTAATAACACTCGAATATTATTCTTTTCATGGTCTGATAAGTCAAGCGCGGACACGCGCGCGGGCGTCGCGTTCCTCGCCGCATCGACGACGTCGAAGAAATTGGTGGACTTGGCCGAACTTGCGCTGCTATTATATTTCATAATAAAGCTCAGTAAATTCTTATACACTTTTACATACCCAACCCATTTAAAAGAATCCTTTAATCCCATTTTTTGAATTTTTGATATATTGTTCTCAATTAGTATCACTAAATTTTGAATACTTAAATTTTCATTAATTTTTTCTAAATTGAAAGCAATGCTATATTTTGGAATATCTACTAATTTGTATCCTAACTCATTAATTTTTATATTGACATAATCGGCCGAAGATTCCACTGGTGACGACAAAACCGCTGCCGATGACACAGGAATAGAATATTCAGGATATTCTAAAAACAACAAACTTTGTAAATGACCAACAATCTTTCCTGAATTGGCATAATTTTCTTTAATTGTATAATTTAAAGGTAATATTTCACAATTTACCAAATCACCATCGGCATCTGGACGCAAATAATCTATATCTACTAAATGCATACAATGACATATGGACTCATTCAAAGTATCTATTTTACTCTTAGGTAAATGACTTAACACTATATTCATTATTCATAACACAATATTATAAAAATGAACTACTAAATATAAATTTATTAAAATCAATTAACATTATATAATGGAAAAAAAAATTTTTAATATTATCAACAATGGAGATATAGCACTTGTGTTTGGACCAACCGGAATCGGTAAAACACGCTTAGCAAAAAAAATAATGTCACTTTCTAAAATACCATATTGGCATATTATGTGTCCATTAGAGATATGTGAATGGAATAGTATAATTTATAGTTTAAATAACAATCCAAAACAGCTATTGGTTATTGATAATATTGATGAAGCTGAAAAATCTATAATTTCTAAAATTATAGTATTGATAAAAAACAAAAAAAAGTCTACAAAAATTATTATTAATGCAATTAATCCATACGCGCGAGAGCTGAGCAATACACGTAAATTATGTGTTTTGTACCAAATGCCAACGCCATCTAAAGATGCTTTACTCAAAAAAGCAGCAAAAACATGCAATAATGAAACAATGCATATGCTCTCCAATATAGAACTTACCGATTTTAGGTTGTTTAAAAATATTATTAAATATTCATCTGAACCAATCGATTCACAAACATATTTGGGACTTAAAAATCCATTTAAAGCATTTGATTGGCTTCTTGGGTGTAAAAATACAGCGAATTTGGAAGAAATTGTTGAATCATATCCAGATTTCTATATTAATGGAATTCATACAAACTATGTTAAAAAGTCAAAAAATATTTGTGTTCTGGAAAAAATGGCGGCGCATTTATCTGATGTAGATATGCTAGGCTATTCTTTAGAATCTACACGCGCAACCGCACTCACCGCAGCTGCATGGCCTAAGAACGCGATCATTGCACGCTCTAAAATAGCTTTCCCACGTTGGGTCGCGTCGAAGCCCTCGCGGCCACAGCGTGAAAAGGAAAATAATGAAACTTTAGCATATATTTTCAAATATTACAATGCTAAATCAAAAAAACCAGGAATAAAGGATATGAATTATTTAACTAATCTTGTTAAATCATATAAAATATCCGAAAAAGACTGTGCGGCCTTCCTCACGGCGCGGTCATGTTTGACGTCGGGCGTTCGGGTTAAAGCATTTATAAAAAAATTGTTGTATTAATGACCACTGGCACTGGCATTCTGCATGCTCTCCATATTCCAAATACCAGCTCCAATTACAAACATTAATGCTAACGCTATTATGATTGCAACAGTTGGATTCACACTACCACCACCAAAACTTTCCTTTACTTGGCGGCGGCGACCTGGAATTGGTAAATCACCTAAATTGGGGCTAAACCATAACAACAAAAAGGCACTTAAAATTGCGAACATGACTAAAGTCCATTCTGAAGCCATTGTATATAATATATAAATATTATTTTTTTCTCATCAAAGTTCATAAAAATGAACACTTCGTATTATGATATAAGTATAACCAAATATATATAATTATTAAACATGTGTCGCGAAAACAATATTATGTCTGCTCTAGGAAATAAGTTCTATGAAAATACTAACAAAGTAGTTCCTGGCTCCGAATAAACTACCAACGCATTATGCGGCAATTGTATTATCAGGAAAAGTATTAAGTTTAGGTGTAAGTGGATTAGCTGGATGTTCAAAAATATGCAGACATGCTGTAACTAGACATGCAGAAATGGATGCTATTAACAAAATACGCGACAAAAATCGTTTAAGGAAAGCAAGTATGTGGTCTGTTAGATGGAGAAAAATCAATGGTGAATATGTATTAGCAAATGCCAAACCATGTTTATATTGTCAAAATCTTGCTTCTCGATACGGAATAAAAAGTGTATTCTATAGTACAAATGAAGGTATTATAGAAAGGGCTAATATAAGTGATTTAAAATGTAAATTAACTGCTGGTAGTGTTTTACATTTAAAACACGCAAAAGGATATGGACATGTTATTTACACGCCACACTATTGTATGAAAGTATCAGATGCGGGCGAATAATCAATAAAAATTACTATATCATTAAACAATGAATTCTAAACAAAAATATGTTTGCGATATGTGTAATTTCTCCTGTTATAGATTGTTACATTATGAAACACATCTCAAAACACAAAAACATCAAAAAAACGAAAAAAAACAAACGGACATAAGAAATTTAATAAGAACAGTAGAAAAACAAAATGAATATATTAACAATCTATCTTCTAGAATAGATTCTCTTGAAAGTAAGATGAATAAATTTTACTCTACCACTTAAAATATTTGTATAATACAAGATGCGACTTACACTTATTTTTTTAATAATAGTTTCAATACTATTGTTATATTTAGTATATATTACTCCAGATTATAGTATTGGTGATATAATGAAATTACCATTAAATATTATTAATTTGAAAAAACATAATTGTCTCGATGATTATTTTGATTCTATTGTTTGTATTTGTTTGCCGGAAAGAAAAGAACACATGAAAAGAGTTTTTAATAAATGGAATGTAAAAAAAATTACATTCTTTGATGCTTTCCTTAGAACCAATTACACACACGATGATTTTATCAAGAAAAATTTTATTACTCAATATTATCATCCAAGACTAAATTTAGGGAGAATATGTTGTCACTATTCCGCACATCATGTGTATAACAATTTTTTAAAGTCAAATCATGAAAGTATTCTCATATTTGAAGATGATATTAACGAAAATACCTATTCTTCTGCAGAACATTTGAATTTAATACTTGGACCTGTTTTGGAAAAAATACCATCTGATTGGGAATATTTAAACTTCAGCAAATGTCACGATTATTGCTTACAAGCATCACTTATTAATAACAAATATTGGACAATTCCAAAAAGGCCATTATGTCGTTCAGCAATTGCACTTAAGAAAAAAGCTGCAAAAATTATTGTAGAAGATACAAAACCAATGTCTGATGAACCAGGCGACAAAATGATAGCAAAATTAATAAATGATAAAAGATTCAAAGCATATGCTACAAAAAATCTTTATTTCTTTCAACATAGAGAAGTGTTTGGTTCAACATTAGAAAATGTTCACAAAACAAATCCACCCAAATGTTCTTTTGGAAGATAGAATTACCAAAAAAATGAACATCGCTATTTAAATGTAATTAGAATAAATCAATAATGGCGCATTATACGCTCTATCTGTCTTCTGAAGTGACACATATTTTAGCCAAACATAATTGTCCTAATAATGTTTTTAGATTAGTATGGCAATACGCACCAAATACAGTAAGACCCGAAATAGTTGATTTGAAATATTTAATTAACGAAGACATTTTAAGGAGAATTCTATTTAAAGACTTAAAAGCATGCTTTGCATCCCGATCGCTTCGCCGCGACCACTGGAGATTCCTCCCCCGACCCAATTTCGACCGGGAGACGGCGATGATGGAGCACATCGAGACGCTGGCCATCGAGGTCGAGGCAGAACTGGGCGCTTTGCCCGGGTCTGAGGAACGTCTTCGTGAAACATTAAAGTTACTACATCAAAAATTAGGTAGTTATGAAAATATTGTTAAATTTATAAAAAATCTAGTTGATAATCCCAGTCTAAGACAAAGAATGTATCGTTTACCCATTGAAAAAAGAATGCTAAAAATAGGGCATTTTGTTAAAATTAGAGCTAAACTCAGGTTACATGGTATTCTTTAAATTTGGGGCGATTCATCCCTGGAATAATCTAATTTGTCTAATATAGACAAATTGACGTTAGAAACAGCACTATTTCTAACCGCATTTTGACCGCATAATATTTTCGTTTTGGCGCGTAAGTAGTGTCTTGATTTTGATGTCACTTGCTTATTTATAACATTTTTAGGTAGGGGGGGGGTTTTTTATTTATATTGAAATTAATTTAATTTAAAAAAAAAATATAATAGTATATATAACGCATTATATAAATATAACAACCGCATAATAGGTATATACATAGTTTATATTATGGTCACAATAGTATCCCCTATATCACCAAAATATGCTATAAAACGCATGTTAAGCATATTTGCTTAATCTTTTTCAAAAAAAATCCCCCCCCTTTTTTTTGCTGTTTTTTTGTCTTTGACGCATTATGCGATAAAAAAAAAATATAATGCGATATAACGCGAAAATCGATTGCTTAAAAACAGCAAAAAATAAGCAAAATGAAGAGTTTTGCGTAGTTTGGTGCGTCAGTTGCCACAACAAAAATAAGCACATCCACATTTTTCATGTATGCCGCGCCCGGACGCGTTCACATTCGCGGGCGCATCCAACGGCGAAGACGGCACATCCAACGGTGTGCGCGCGACGACCTCCTCCGAAAAAGACGCGGCCAGATGTGCCCCTGCATTGACAGGCGGCGTCGGGGACGCGCAAATAGCATTTATCGCATTATCAGATTCGCGCAAGCATTTTGCAATGTATGCACGAGACTTCTTTTTGTGTAGTTGTGTTACTGAATCAACTGGAATCATTATATAAGCGATTTATTGTTTTAATATTTTAATATTAATGTTATATGATTTTTCGCGAATATCTGGTCTGAATCCTGATAAATTAACGCGTAATGCGATATGCAGTGTACATAGTATTGCTGCGTGTGCCTTGTCGTTTTCATATATTAAATTGAATTTACCGCATAATATCGCATATAATTTTTCTACTACTTATTTTATTTGGGATTCTATAATAACAATTATAAATAAAGAAAATAAGGTATTTATATTGCATCATATTATTGCAATATATACACTTTCATTTGAAATGGAATTTATTTATTTTTTACTTTTTATCAGCGAACTATCAAATTTTTGGAATTATATTGTGTATTATTACCTTCACATTGACTCGTCCCCGCGCGCGGACGTCGCGATGGCTATTCAATTATTATGGTATTGGTATTTTAGAGTTGGATTATTTAGCAAATTTGCTGAATCGGACGACGTAAGAGATTTATTGTGGAGTCGTTCGTGGATTTTGTATTATAATGTATTGACAATTTATTTACTTGGTGTTTATTGGGCATTTGTTTTAGCATATAGATTTATAAAGAAAAATCCAAAAATATCACCGGTATTTGGTTTTTTTGTGTTATTCATAAATATTGGCCCAATACAACAGTATGCGCCTTTTAAAATAATAGATTCTATCAGATTAACTAGTAGTAATATATGATTGGGATAAAAAAGTTACTCATTCATAGCTTAATTTTTTTTGGTAGTAGTTTATCACCATTAATACCTAATTTGAATAAATTAGCAAAATATACTGGTTCATCTTACAAAGAAGGTAATGAGAACAACTCATTACTAAATCTACCAACACATTTTGGGATAAAAATTTTTTACGATGAAGATAGTAATTTAATACTTACCTGTAGAGGAACATCGAATTTGAGTGACTGGATCGAAAATATCAATTGTGCTTTAGTAAAACACAAGGGGTTTAAAAATGCAATGGTTCATTCTGGATATTACAATACAATGCAAAAAATGATTGCTGAGCCAGGATGGAAATTTTTACACGAAATAGTGTCTTTAGAAAAAGATGTTTACTTGTGTGGACATTCGAGTGCCGCTGCCAAAAATATTCTTATTTGTCATTATCTGGCACAAAAGCATTCAACTACGAATTTTCATATAATTGCTTTTGGAATGCCAAAATTTGCAGATTCACATTTTTATAGAGAATTGAAAGAATTTAAAAACGTAAAGCTAATTTCGGTCAGACTCGCAGATGACATCGTCCCAACATTAGGTATAGGCGTCCACGATCAAAAAAGTACTTTATATTTAGATTTAAAAAATTTTATATTAAATCCATTTAAAGCACACCAAATGATTAGATATCGTGAAGCCGTTTTATTATACAAAAAGTGCAATGACACTATAAATAGTTTATATGACAATTTTTTTTGAATTTTTTAATTTATATGTTTTTAATTTTTGTTATATTTACCTATGATAATAGTGATACCAATTGGAGGAGTTGGACAAAGATTTAAGAACAACGGATATAAAAGACCTAAAGCTTTAATAAATATTTATGGTAAACCTATTATATCATATTTATTGGATAATTTGAATACAAATGATATAGACTATATATTTATTCCATACAACAAGGAATATATGAAGTATAGATTCGAGGATTTTTTAATAAATAATTATCCTAATATAGTGTTTAAATTTTATGTTATTGACAATAATACAAGAGGTTCTGCTGAAACTATTAACATCGCAATTAATAATTTGGATGAGAAAAGAGATATTCCGGTGATTTGTTTAGATAGTGACAATTGGTACAAAACGGATATTCTATCTAAATGGAATGGTCAAAATTGCGTGTTTTCATTTGAAGATTTCCAAGATAACGCAATATATTCATATGTAAAAGTAAATGATGCGAATGAAATTATAGATATAAAAGAGAAACTTAAAATTTCTAATAATGCTTCTACCGGAGCCTACGGTTTTAATTCAATAAACACATTAAAAAAATATACATCCAAAATTATTAGAGAAAATATAACTCAAAAATCAGAATTTTATATAAGTGGCGTTATTAGTGAAATGTTAAAGGACAAACATATATTTAAAAATAAAACAATAAATAGTAGAGAATATATTTGTCTCGGAACGCCATTACAACTGAAATTTTTTAATAACAATAATGATATTAATATAGGTAAAAAAAGGATTTGTTTTGATTTAGATAACACGCTTGTGACATTTCCAACTATTTTTAATGATTATACGAGTGTTAAACCAATAGAAAGAAATATTAACTTTTTAAAACACTTGAAAAATTTGGGTAATACAATTATTATATATACAGCACGTAGAATGAAAACACATTCTGGCGCCCGTCGTGCTGATGTTGGTAAGTTAACATTTCAAACACTAGAAAAATTTGATATTCCATATGATGAAATATATTTCGGAAAACCAAATGCTGATTTTTACATAGATGATTTGGGACTTAGTTGCTTTGATGATCTAGAAAGGGAAATGGGATATTATAACAGTAAAATAGAACCAAGGGATTTTCACTCAATTGAAACCAACTATACAGAAACTATAACAAAGAAGGGGAATTTATCTGGAGAAAACTTTTATTACAAAAATATACCAAATTGTCTAAAACACCTGTTCCCCGTATATATATACGGTAATGAACAATCTATTACAATAGAAAAAATTTCTGGAACAACATTAACAGATATTTATTTATCTGAATTATTAACAAAACAGACATTGATAGATATATTCAATTGTATAATTCTAATACAACAAAATTATGCAGATAATGATGTAAATATATACGAGAATTATGCAACAAAATTAATTAAAAGGTATGATAGTTACGATTATTCAATTTTTGAAAATAGTAAACATATATATGATGAATTATTGGTAAAACTCAAAAAGTATGAAACAAATCATAATGGAAAAAAAACAATTATACATGGTGATCCCGTATTTACTAATATAATTGTCAATATTTATGGTAAAATTAAGTTTATTGATATGAGAGGAAAATTAGGAGAGAAACTAACATTATACGGAGATTGGCTATACGATTGGGCAAAAATATATCAATCATTAATTGGTTATGATGAGATTCTACTAGAAAAAACTATTAATTCAGAATATAAAAATGATATGATAGAACATTTCAAAGAATTTTTTATTAATAAGTATTCTGAAGACGCATTTCAAAATTTAAAACTAATAACAAAAAGTTTATTATTTACACTTTTACCATTGCATCATAACGAAAAATGTGCAGATTATTATAATCTCATTTTCTCTAAATATCTAAATTGAATACTGCGGCACAGATTACTTTCAAAAAATATATAATATTTATTAAATGGCATTACAACATAGAGCAAATAAAATCGCCAAATGGTTCGCCTCGCCAAGATTTAACAAAATCACTCGTTCGTGGACTCCAGAAACAGTAGTTAGTTTACAGGGATCCGAGCCGCCTCTTGAAAAAATGGCCAATAAAATGGCAAAAAAATATTGGAATATTTTGGAAAAAGCAAAGGAAACTCGAACGTGTGAATATACGTTTGGAGCCCTTGATGTCGTTCAAATGACACAAATGTCAAAATACTTAAGCACAATTTACGTCAGTGGCTGGCAAACTTCTTCAACTGAAAGTAGTAATTTATTACATGGGCCTGATCTAGCGGATTATCCCTACGATTCAGTACCCAATAAAGTAAACCAATTATTTAGAGGCCAAGTATTACATGACAGAAAACAATTCGAAAGAAATTGCAGAAATCCAGATAATACTACAAATATTGACTATTATTCTCCAATCATTGCTGATGCAGACACCGGTCATGGTGGAGCCTCTGCTGTTATGAAGATGGTAGAAATGTTTGTAGATTCAGGCGCTGCGGGAATTCACATTGAAGATCAAAAGGTGGGAGCTAAAAAATGTGGCCACATGAATGGAAAAATTCTTTGTTCAATGCAAGAGCAGATTAATAGATTGAAAGCTGCCCGTCTTCAATGTGACATTATGGGAACCGAGACGCTAATAATTGGTAGAACAGATGCTCAAGCAGCTACTTTGATCGAAAGTGATATTGATCCGGTTGATAAACCATTTTTGTTAGGTAAAACCCCATCATCGCCAGAAATGCACATTAATTATAAAAATGATTCTCGCTGGGGTGGTTATAAAAATTTGACAGATTGGGCTCCTTCACGAACAGTTGAAGGTTTTTACCATGTTGATTGTGGTTTAGATTATGCAATTGCAAGGGCACAAGCAATGGTTCCATATGTTGACGTTTTGTGGTGCGAGTTAGATTCTCCTTCTATAGAAGATGCGAAGAAATTTGCAGATAGTATTGATAAAGACAAGGTATTTTTAGCATTAAATACATCTCCATCGTTTAATTGGGGTGCTTCTGGTTTAAGTGTAGGTGATTTGAAGGAATATCATAAAACGTTAGGTGAACTTGGATATTCATGGAGCTTCATCACACTCGCAGGATATCATCTAAATGGTCTTGCAGCTGCAGAGTTTTCTAAGAATTACAAAGAAAATTCAATGTTCGCATATGTTAATGATATTCAGGATAGACAAAGAGACCTTGGATTAGATATAATGAAGCATCAAACATTTTCTGGTGCGGAACTAGTAGACGCGGAACTTACAGCAATATTAGGTGATGATTACACGACTGGAATTCAAGGTGCGAATTCAACTGAAAATCAATTTTGAGCCAATCCAGTTTAAATGAATTTAAATTTATTAGGTATTAAATTTTTAGATATCATGATTTTATTTTTTAAATTCTAAACAATGTCTACAACGAAAGTAGGAGAATATGGCGGTAGATTATGTAATCAAATATTTCGATTATTTTCAGTATCTATACTAGCAAAAAAACATAATTTACACGTTAACTATATTTTGAATCGCTACAAGTCAATAAGAGATCTAGGAATAATATTATATTCTTCGGACACTAAAAAGGAAGGTGTTTGCAAATCATTAGATGACGATACAATGTTACAAATTTATAATAGTAATGAAAAAATAGGTTCTCTAAACGTGAAGGGAAAATCGTGTTTTCAGCGAAAATCATGTTCAGATTTAATTTTTGAAAATATTAGATCAGATGAATCAAAAAAATCAATTATAAACAAAAATCCATACAAAGATAGATATAATAACAATAATGACTGTTGTATTCATGTTCGTTTAGGTGATGTTCGTAGCTGGAATCCTGGTGTATTATATTTTTGCAAAGTATTAGATGACTTAAATTTTGATAAATTATACATTGCGTCAGATTCACCAAATGATCCTATTGTAAAAGAAATAAAAAATAAATATGAAAATTCTGAAATATTGATAAAAAATGAAATTGAAACAATTCAATTTGCTTCTACATGTAAGAATGTTGTATTATCACATGGAACATATTCAGGAATTATTGGATATTTATCTTTTTATTCCAATGTTTATTATTGTAAAGTTAACACTGTAGGATGGCAGCCGGTAGGTCCATGGAAAGATAAAGACAAACTTCCTAATTGCAAACCAGGTAAATGGATTGGAATTGAACTTCCTGAAACGACTGAGAAATTTGCGAATGCCCGAGGTGCAATCTGTAAAGAAGATTTATATCCTGGAGAATGGCGACGCGCCGACGGCTGGGCTGGCTAGGGTAGCTAAAGCTGCTTCGCCCCACAGCAGCGCATGGCGGCGGTCGGAGAATGGTAAACTATATGACTTTAAATCTTTATATTTGGAATCCAGTTTGTCTTTGCAATAACCAAAGTTCATAACATAAAATAAGTCTGGTTCTGGATTATTAATTACATTTTCCATTATTAGATTCGCCGCAAAATCTGGTTTAACAAATTTAAGATTCGAACTACTCATTACATTAAATTTATTATCTATTAATTCTTGTGTTTTAATATCGCATGCTTCTTTTGGATAGTCTTTAATTAAAGAAGACCAAAGTGATGGTGTATCCATTGGACCAGGAGTAACAACCGTTACTTTTATTCCAAAATGTCTGCAAGTTAACTGTAATGATTCTGAAAATCCTGTCAAAGCATATTTTGTGGCATTATAAATTTCTGTCATCTCATCAGGAACTAGACCGCCTATACTAGTTATATTAATGATTTGTCCGGATTTGTTATTTTTCATTCCTGGAAGAACTGCTTTACATAATTTAATTGGACCAAGTGTGTTAATATCGAATGTTTCTTGAATTGTATCTTCAGATTCACATTCCAATGGCCAATTTCTTCCAGTTCCGGCGGAATTAATAAGAATGTCAATCGAACCATGCTTTGACATGATTGTATGAACTAGTTTTTCTACTTCAGTATATTTATCTTTTAGATTGTGTTTTACGAAGATTGGTTGTCTATTCTCGTTCTTATATATATTCTGGGCCTTCTCGATATTACGAACTAAAGAATACACAATATACTTTTCATTAGACAATAATGCTTTAGTAATAGAATTTGATAATCCGCCTCCCGATGAACCACTGATTAGCACTACCCGTGTCTTCAAGTTTTCTTTTGGCATAATAATATTTATAAAAATTATTGGATTATTCTTATATTTTGATTTAACATTTTCTCAAAACTTCAATAAAATTAGAATGATTTGGTATAATTTTTCTATTTAATAGAACTAATAAAATTGATAATTCACACGGGAATTTATTTAATTTATCATAATTGTTCCAAAAAGATAAAGAATAATTACTATTCGTCAATATTTCGGATATTTTTTTATTTTTGTATTTTTTGCAAAAATGTAAAAAGGTATTTTTATTAAAAACGATTTTATTGTTATTACTTGCTATTGGAATAGCAAGTAATTTATTAACAAATTTCCATTTACCACTGTCAAAACAGTTATCTGTATTAACTAATATAGTTTCAAACAAATCATTAACTTCATAAAAATATTGTTGTTTTTCTTTAACTAAAGAATTCCAATTTTCTAGTAAATTGAAGCAATTAAAAATTTCTTTTCGCAAACCATAAAATAGGAAATCGCTATTCAAATATGCATTTCCAATTAAAAGATCGTGATAATTATTTTCATGAAATGCATAGATAATATCGGGCCTCAGCCGATAGACGGCAAAATATTCAAAATTATGTTTTTTTTCATATTTTTCCATCAAATTCCAACCTTTTTTGATTTTTTTGAATTGATTTTCTGTTGGTAATAATTTTTTATCATTTACCACTTTAAGACTGGCTATTGCTAATTTCGAATAATTGCAAGAATCATTCTCATAAACAAGAAAAACATCAGCTTCTAAAAAATTTATTATATTTAATATATTTTCATATGCTACAATGTGCTGACGACCACATATTATTACAGAATTTTTTTTTATCATAAAAATCTCTTGTATAATCAGTAAAGACTGATATCAAAATAATGTGTAATTAAAACTAAAATATATAACTTCAAGATAAATTAACAATATTAAAAATGAATAGAAATAAACTTGAAAAACAAAAGGAAGTTCGAGAAATAATAGAAAAATTATCTGAATTGAAACTGACGACAATATATCAACCAATCAAAGACCTGTTAGAACAATTGAAAGAATATATAAATAATGATTCGGATGTTACGATTAATATTAAATTTCCAGAAATTCATAAAAATATAGAAGGTTATTTACCAATAAACAAGAAACGCCAATGTTGGATCAGATTGACTAATTCAAAGTAATATTTAATATATTTTTATTGAATAATGAAGAGGAAGATATTGAAACATAAAAAAACTAGAAGATCTAAAAAAGCAGGTGCAATTCCAGCCGCGTTACTCATTACGCTTCAAGAGCGAGCGCAACCACCGCCACCGCCACCACCGTCGCCAAGAAGCGAATTGAGAGATTGTAAAAGCGAATTAGAATTGTCAAAGCGTTTCGGGCAGCAAGAAAAGAAGAGAGCTGACGAATTGATGAAAAAATTATCTGAATTAGAAAATACTGCAATTAATCTAAGAAGCGATATGTCCACCGACGACTCAACGAAAACACTTGAAGAAATCGAAGAGGACATTCGAGAAGCAATGCTAAAATGCATGCGTGATGGTGACGACGATTGTGAAGAAATTGATAGATTGGATTTAGTATTGAAATCTCACCCGGAATACAAAGAAAGACTAATGGCGCAGCGGGCCGCGTGGGAAACGTCGCAAAAAAACGCTAATGAAAATGCATTAAAAGAAATGCGCGGCATAGTTCCAGAGAATATAAATAAAACCACTTTAACTGAATTAAAACAAACTCTCACTTCAAAACTAGGCGATCCTTCGCTCGCAAACATTTTAGCAAAACGTATATGGTCAAAGAAAATAATTTGGTTAATTCGAATGCCGTCGCAAATGGTTAAAAAGTTGTCAATTGTTGAATTTAAAAACAAATATTCGCCAGTTGGCCTTGACATTGTAGAGTTACGCAGCGTCTACTATAGTTTACCATTGGAATTTGAGAATGATGGTGAAGGAAAAAAAGCTGCTTGGCGAGAAAGCGTTCGTTCAAAACTAGAAGAATTTGTTAATCGCGAGCAAAATAATAGTTTGTCTCCAGGAGAAAGAAGACATTCTGCTTATAATGGAATTCCTAAAGAATCATTTTTTAACACTAATATGGATTCAAGAATCTGGAGTCCTGATGCAATGGATCCTTACGCGAATTAATTATCTAATTGTCGATAATGCAAAAGCGATTTTCTCAGCTAAGAAAGAAATAGATAAAAATCTTTATATAAAAAATAAAAAAAAATGAATGCTAAATAATTATAAAAAATTAAAATGGTTTGGAAATACGGGAATAGATGGGTAGCCGAATGGCGAGAAAACCGAATAGAAAAGCGCAAATACTTTGATAATAAACAAGAAGCAATAAAATGTGCAAATGAAAATAAAGCAAAAAACGAAGAAAGGAAAAAAAAGGAAAAAGAAAGCAAAACAAAAAAACAAAGAAGAGAAGAATGTTTATTAAGAAGCGGTAATAATTACGATTGTGAAAGCGAAGCGATTCGAAAATTAGTAAAATTATTAGAAAATAATTGGAATATTAAACTTATACGCGACGCAGCTCATAATGATATTGCTATTCAAAGGAAAAATAGTTGTACAAATAATTTATATTTTCCAATCCAAATTAAATCTTGTTCTAAGCAATTTACAAATGGATCCAATCGTAGATTAAGAGCACAATTTAATAAAATTAACCATTATCCAAATTCTCTTTTGATTTGTATTTGTTTACAACCATTAAAAATTTGGTTCTTTCATGGAGAAGATTTGTTAAAATATGGAAAAACATTATGCGAATGCCAAAAACCTTATTTCAAAACTGCGCTATGTTATGATGAAAAAGAAAACATTAACAATTTAGAAGCATTTTTAACAAGTTATTTGGAAAAATATGAAACACATAATCTTGATTATTATAATTTACAATTAGACACTAGTACGTTTCTAGAAGATTATGCAAATCGTTTATATAAATCTCATAAAAATCTGCCTATTGAATCTGTAATAAGAGATTTAAATGAAATTGAAAATTCTTGTGTAGATTATATTGATTTAAATGGTTCAAGAATTTTAAGAATTCAAGAAAAGGTTTGTAATATTGAAAAGAGAAGCACTGGATTTTGTGTAAATTTATCTAAACATAATGGTACAACTCTACAAAGCAAGAAAACTAAAGGACCGTATAATGAAAATGATTTTGATATATTAAGAGTGCATTTGTTGTGTAAAGTTGATGATTTAGACAATGTTAGTTTCAAAAGAGAGAATTATAAAATAGAATATAATGGAAAAAATTATGAAAAAGCCATAAACCATATTAAGTCTTGTAGGCTATTTGGGTATTGGGATATTCCAATGCATAAACTAATAAGTGAAAACTATGTTTCAACAATGAATCAAGAAGGAAAAGCAGGTTTAACTGTATATTTACCTGAAGAAGTTGCCAATTCCATTAAATATGAATTACCGAAAAGAATTCAAAAAAACGGTTCTAAAAGAACATCACTTTGGACTAGAGAATATTTTCATAAAGTTTATAAAAATTAACTATCTAATTGTCTATAGTGGAGAAGCGCAATGTAATAATACTCATGTTCCAGCTTTTCTCGCCAATGAATATGGTCAGTCCCTTGGAAGCACATAATTCCACCAGCTTCACAGTCGCAAGCCCACGCTTCACTTGTGGGCGGTGTAAAGGGATAACGACCTTTGAATTTTCGAGGTTGTTTAATTTTATGAGCATAAATTGGCCATTTTGCTCCTTCAGGTTTTTTAAGTATGTAACTGCAAGTATATTCGCAGTCAGCTTGGTCCGTGTGAGCAGGTAGATCACAGTCTTTAATATAACAAGACAAATATGTATAAGTAGGCCTTAATTTTTTCCCACTAAAATGCTCTACTAGTGGTAATAATTCGTATTGAAGCATTCGTGACACCGGGTCATTTCTAGATTTATATCTATTTGATTGTCTGTCACCTAAATCGAAGAATCCACTTTTAATTCCATCATAATAATAATCTCCAATAAGTTTTATTGCTTCATCGTTCACTGTTTTTTCAATTATTGCAGGATTGTATTCATTAAAATTGTAGTCTACTTTTAGATTTTCCATATTTAATAATCCATTATCTCCATCTCTCAAAGAATACATTTTCTTTATTGTATCGACGATTTCATTCCAACCTCTTCTAGTTGATATTCCTGAAAAAACTAAAGAGTTTCTGCCATTTCTAGCAGGATTACCATTTACAAATGTGTCATAAACTTCTTTTAATGTTTTCAAATAATTGTCCGGTCGAACTGGCGCGCTCGCACAACTGCCCCCTCTTGTGCATTTTTTCGGTGGCGTCGGTGGCATTGTTGATGCGACTGGTGCTCGTGGTTGTGGAACAAAATTGCAATTTTTTGTCCTTTCTCGGATAAACATATAAAACATTAAACCAACATCATCGGTTGTATTGCTTATTATTTTGAGTAATTCAGGATTTCTATCAATTGTATGCGCGAGGGTGTTATTGTATAACATTAAAGAGCCGCAACCAAATGTATATGATTTATTTATATTGCAGAAATTGTAGTTTAAGTTGGGAGTTAAAAAGCCTGTAATTGTTTTCATTCTTTGCCCTTGTTTTTCTGAAAAAAGATATGAATTTGCTGATTTACTATCAAATGCATCATAATGCTTTCCATGAACCCATCTTCTTGGGTATTGTACAAAACACATGTTATCATAATAATTCATATCTGTATTTGTTAGTTCTGATATTGTTTTGACAAACTGAGGCAGTCTTGTATTTTGAACCCAACAACACGATTTGTTATCGACGGAGTTAAATGTTAAAATACTTTTCAAATGAGTTATTGTTTCGTTGTTAATAACTTTATCGAATTTTTGAATATTTTTATTATCGAATAATGATTCTGCTTCTGCTGATTCGACTTTTGCAGCCTGGGCGCTTCGTGACTCGTTTACTGGTGGATTATAAACAATTTTCGATCTACTATCTTCCCGAAACCATAAATTAAATGCCCATTTCTCTCCTTTAATCACTGGCATTCCAGCATGTTCTGATAATAAATGTTTTTTATTTGTTCCTTCATATGTATTGTGGAAAACTAATAATTTTCCTGCTTCAGCATTTACCGTTTTATTTAGTCTAACAAACCTAGTACCACCTCCTTCTGCTACTGTATTTAGATAACATAAAGCAGTCTTCATACGTTGACCACCAAATTTCATGCATCTTCGCGATTTTTCACTTCCATTGTGATCCCATGAGTCATAATGTTGTTTATATTCTTGAGTAAGGTCATAATATATTAATTGAAATGCTTCTGCATTGCATAATGGTAATCCGACTAATTTAGAAATTGTTTCACCAACTTCTGTTGTTATTTTGTCAGTATAATGAGAAATCCAGCAATTTTTTCCAGTTCTTCCCCTAGATACATATCCTTTTTTATTATCAGATACTAATGCTTCACTAACACCTTTTTCTTTAGCCAAATTTATAAAATGTGTGCAAACTTCATCGGTAAGGAAATTCGATATTGTATATACTTTCGGGTCATTATGTACTTGTTTCGCAGTATATCCCCCTTCTATACATGTTGTAGTTTGCTCCATTATATATAGTTTTATATGTGATATTTAATAATGAGCTATTTGAACACTATTTACGAAATTTACAATAAAAAAGAGAAAAAAGGAATTACATTTGTTATTAAAGAGGAGGAAGGGCATTTTTTTCTGGTTTTTTCAATTAATGAAAATGGAGTTGTAAGTATATATGAAAATATTATTTTAGAAAAATCTTCAAATCATATTTATAGAACACAAGAGATACTTATCCATCAAGATATGAATTTTAAAGAATATACAGTTCTAAAAGTTAAGTTCATGTTGAAGTTTAAAAATAATGATTTATCACCAGTATCAACAATTTTTTTACATTGTTTGAAGAACAATAGGGAAAGGATATTCAACTTAAGTATATTAGATGCGATCGAATTAGGTTATGTTATTAGTCCGCTTTAGTTATTTTTTTTTGTTGTTAAAAATTATACAATGAATGCTTTAAAAGAATATTTTATTGCAGGATTTGGTGCAATGGCTGGTGTTTTTATGTTTATGACGATTTTATCCGTGTATACATTAATTATAGCTGGTAGTGGATATTACCTTCTTAAAAAATATAATAAAATTAATGAAGATGGAAAGCAATCGCCTTTGTTTCAAGAATTGACCCCGTATCAATATGTTGGATTGTTGTTAATAGTATTTGGTATTGCACCATTTTTGCAACACTTCATTAGTTCTATATTTTTAGGAGCCGGACTTGAAGTCGGTGAAAATCTTGTAGAACAATTTACTGAATAAAAAGATTACTTCTTCCATCTTTTTTCATCAACAATATTCCAGTCGGATGAATTAACAGCTTCTCGCACATTTAGTTGTTTACCCCAGCTCTGAAGATATAATAGTTCCGGATCTATATTTGATATATCATTTGATAAATATCCTCTCAATATTTGTATATAATGAGTAAATGTTGAATCTGTAGTGCCTATAAATTTTTTTGCCATAGAACATGAAATCAAATCAATTAATGGTTTATATTTATCAGGAACACTGCATTTATTCATAAAAACTATATTAGGATAATTATCTTTCAGAAACGCCACACGTTCTCGAGAGTCAGTTGCTATTAATAACGGCATTTTTGTATCGAAATTCTTTAACATTGCGTCTATGCTATCATTTATGGCTTTATTACTAGTATTGGTAGGTCTAAATTTTTCAAAATCAGTTCCTCGAAAATGTATAGCATTAAATGTACCAACATTTGTAATCCCATTTTGATTTAAACATTTTTCTATCATTTTAAGTATATCTTTTTTGAATTTAAAGCCATTTTTTATTTTATTGCGTATTTCTGACAGGTATGGGCTATTTTTAAAATAACTATCCATATTACCAAACAATCTGGTTTTTTTTGTATCAATATACCATATTTTTTCACCTTCCTTCTGCTTAAATTGATCAATATAATAATCCAATTGAAATGTTTTTTTCTCTAAATGTAAACCATCATTTAGAGAGAAATATTCTTTATATTCTTCAATTGTCACATCTTTATTAAACCATTCCTTGCTTGTATATACTTTGAAATACGACTTTAATGCATTAATATCATAAAAGTCTTCTAATTTGCAACAAGATTTGTCCTTATTAGATATGTGATGCCAATATCCAGTTGGTGGAAGAACGATAGTTCTATTGAATACGATAGATAACCCGAATAAAACTTCTATTGCCATTCGGGTATTAGACATGCCAGCACCATCCCAAGAAAATGCAATAATATTGTTTTTTGATGCATTCGGTGGCGGTGTGGCGGATGGTGTATGTGCAAGGAATAACAATCCTTTATTTAGTGGTAGTTCCAATGACCCACCTTTTTTAGTGCGCGTCCGCCGCCGCCGGTAGCGCCGCCGCGTGGTGCGTCGACGAGTTTTCTTTTTGTACATTATATATATAAATAAATATTTTTACTGCATGATTGTAAAGTAAGTCTTATTAGAGGCTCTGAAGGTATCGGAGTAATGACTGTTGGCGTTGTTCCCAAAATAGCCGGACCTTGAACTGTTTGACCACTCGACGTTCGATACATCCCAATTTGAAATATCTTGGTTGAATGCATCGGCCGTGCCGAACATAGCATAAATATGTGTTACACTTGACATATTCCAATTGCTGATGTTCTGGTTAAAGGACCGTGCTTTATAAAATGTATGATCTGCTATTTCTAGTTCGGATAAATCCCAATTATCTAATGGTTGATTAAAAGGTGAGTCGACGAACATAGTACCTATATTTGTAACCTTGGACATATTCCAACTATTAAGAGGTTGATTGAATGATGAATTATTATAGAACACCCCTCTCATATTTGTAACTTTTGACACATCCCATCCAGAAATATTTTGATTGAAAGCGCACCCGAAGAACATATAACTCATATCTGTTACACTTAACACATCCCAACTTTCAAGAGGTTGATTGAAAGTTGTCGGGGCGGCCGCGCCCGTCGCCGAGAACATACGATTCATATCTGTTACACTTGACACATCCCAGCTTTCAAGAGGTTGATTGAAAGTTGTAGCTCCGTAGAACATATTATTCATATCTGTAACTTTAGACACATCCCAAGAATTAAGGGGTCGATTGAAAGCTGTATTGTATCGGAACATATAGTACATATCTGTTACACTTGATACATCCCAATTTGAAATATCTTGATTGAATTGAGATACTATCGAGGCGGCGTCTCGCGTGGCCTCGGTCTCGGCGCCGAAAATATTATACATACTCGTGACATTGGATACATCCCAATTGTTGAGAGGTTGATTGAATAGAGACTCTTGAAACATATTACGCATATCCGAAACTTTTGATACATTCCAATTTCCAATGGGTCGGTTAAATTCCGTTGTATCTTTGAACATATTCCCCATATCTGTAACACTTGATACATCCCAATTTGAAATATCTTGATTGAATTCCCGAGCACGAGAGAACATACGAAACATATTTTTAACACTTGATACATTCCAATTTCCAATTGGTTCATTGAAAGTGCCGTTGGCGCCGACATAAGTGTTTTGGAACATTTCTTGCATATCTGTCACTTGAGACACATCCCAATTAGAAATATGACCATAAGTTAAATATGCGTTATCTGAATCAGAAATCCAAGCACCAACAGCTGTTTTAAGACCAGAATGATCCGTAAATTCGTATCCATTTACATTAAAATATAATGGGTTTGAATTTTGAAACAAATCGTCTGAATGACTAGAGTTATCACCATACCAGTCATAACTTACACCACTAGTAGGTAATTTCCAATTTGAAATATTTTGATTGAAAGCGGTGTATCTGAACATCCCCCTCACGTCCGTCACATTTGAAACATCCCAGTCACTAATATCACTGTTAAAAGCGGAGGATTGGAACATATAATTCATTCTACTTACACTGGATACATTCCAACCACCAATTGGTTGATTGAAAGCGTCTGCTTCATAAAACATCTCCTGCATATTTGTCACACTTGACACATCCCAGCTATCTAGATGTTGATTAAAAGCATAACAACCAGTAAACATATTTCTCATATCCGTCACATTGGATACATCCCATCCACCAATTAGCTGGTTAAAGGGGGTGCCATGAAACATATATTTCATATTTGTAACACTGGATACATCCCATCCACCAATTAGCTGGTTAAAGGAGGTGCCATAAAACATATATTCCATATCCGTCACATTGGATACATCCCAATTTGAAATATCATCATTAAATGTTGTCCGGTTATTAAATAAATAAGACATGTTCTTTATGCTTGTCGTAACCCATGTGGATATGTTCCCGTAAGTAGCCGTCGCGACAGACACGTCGGAAAACCACTGAGCTATAGCGGTTTGTAGTTCTGTTTCATCACGGAAGTAATATCCATCTCCTATAATTATGTCGTGAGACACTGGTTCATTAGCATCATTAAATTCATATAGTATTGTTTTATCCCAGTTATTATGGTTAAAACCTTCGGGTTTCGTATTACTTCCATATAACCATCGTGGATGCCTTTCCCAGAGGTACTCCTCATCTCTTTGTCTTATAACCAAACGGTAAGGTCTTTCAGGATATGATATCCATCCTCCTTCTACTCCGTATTCTGTACGTTTATTTCCAGTTGTCCAAAAACTATCTCCAAAAATACCTTCCATTGGATAAGCTAAAGTATCGGCATTACCAGTTCCACCACTTAGTACATATATATCTGCATAATCTAAATGTGATATCTCATTACCATTTATATCATATGCGACAACACTCTTTAAACCTATAACCGAGTTACCAAGTATCATTACAAAATATGATTGTGGATATATGGTATATGATTCTGGGTAGTCGGCGGTATCTGTATAAGAAGTAAATTTGTATTTTATATTCCACTCGCTATTATCATACGGATCGGTGGGTGGTTCATTCCTTGTTTTTATATAATCTGGGGCTCGACTGAGTCCATATCCTCCCCGCTGATTAATTGTAAGTTTATATGGCATTTTCTTGTATTTTACCCATCCTCCCATCAATCCATTCGAAAAGTTGTCTGGACCCCACCAGCATTCCCCAGCAGCCGGACATGTCGTAGGTTGCAGCACACCCGTCGAATCCCATACTTGAAACGCATTTGTAATTGGGTAGTTGGTGTTAGTGGTAATTTCAGTAAAATTATAAGGATATATTCCCGAACCATCTTTATCTTCTGCCAATATACTGTTTATATTAATTTCAACTTCGCCCGGGTGGTCGGAGGACTCCGAACGAATAATAGATATATATCCAGAATAAAAGTATGCATCAAAATTAGTTTGAAATATAGTAGACATCATGGTTGCACCAAGCCCAAATTGGTTAGTCGATGTTACATTTAACACATTCCAACGAGAAATATCTTGATTGAAAGCTGTAGCGTTATTGAACATACTACTCATATTTGTAACATTTGAAACATTCCAATTATCAAGAGGTTGATTGAAATTCATAGTATAATAAAACATGAGATCCATTTGATTTACACTGTATACATTCCAATTTCCAATAGATTGGTTGAAAGCTATAGCTTCTCTGAACATGCAAGTCATACGTGTCACTTTTGACACATCCCAATCATTAATGCTAGTGTCACCATTATTAGTAAAGACATCTGCACCATAAAACATACTAGTCATATCTGTAACACTTGACACATCCCAATTCAGGGTTTTATTGAACGATTTTGCATTAAAAAACAGATCTTTCATGTTTGTTACTTTAGATACCTGGAATGTATCTAAAGGTTGATCAAAAGATTCTGCATTATGAAACATATACGTCATATTGGTAACATTGGATACATCCCAATTTGAAATATCATCATTAAATGATGTTTTATTATCGAATAAATAGCTCATATCCGTTACTTGTGAAACATTCCAGTTAGAAATATGACCATAAGTTAAATATGCGCTGTCTGAATTAACACACCACGCATCAACAGCTGTTTGAAGATTTGCTTTATCAGTAAATTCGTATCCATTTACATTAAAATATAATGTGTCTGAATCTTGAAACAAACCGTCTGAATGACCGGAGCCAGAACCATAATTGTCATAACTTACACCACTAGTAGGTAATTTCCAATTTGAAATGTCTTGATTGAAATATGTTGCATTCTGGAATACCATTCTCATATCCGAAACTTTTGATACATCCCAATTAGAAATATCTTGATCAAATTGGGTACTCTTAAACATCTCTTGCAGACTTACTACTTTGGAAGTATTCCAACTATTTAGAGGTTGATTGAATGATGAATTAGCATAGAACATGTAAGCCAGACTTATTACATTTGACACATCCCAATTGTTGAGAGGTTGATTGAACCAATCTGCATCCCTAAACATACCATTCATAGCTGTTACATTGGATACATCCCAATTAGAAATATCTTCGTTAAATGTTGTCTGGTCCTTAAATAAATTAGACATTTTTGATACAAGATTGGTTTTCCAAGTATTTATAGGTCCATAAGTCAGTGTTGGAACATTTACAGTAACGTTGAAGAGAGCATCTTTTACGAATGCATTGTCTGCGGAGCTGTGTGTAGCACCATTATAACCATCAATCAATTCTGCTAAAGTAGTATATGTTGGTGGAGGGCTGGCTGCAATGTATTTCCCTGTATGAGCTTCATCCCCCCCAAGACCAGTAACTAAATTTCCAGTTTGCGTGATTTTTACAAAGCGGGCGTACGTTCCAGATGACGCATAAATGATGACGTTTCCGTCATCAGCATCAAAACCCCATGCTTTGATATCGTATAAATCAGAAGCTAAGCTGTATTGACCAATATTATCAAAACCCGTCATTCCGAAAAGGTAGTTAGTAAACAAATTACCGCTATCATCATTAACCCACGCATTAATGGCGGTGATAATATCACTGTTAGCAATGCTATCTGTAGAATTATCAAAAAATTCCACATTTGCTATAAATATTGTTTGGTCATCATTTCCTGATACGTCGGCGTTACTCTGATTTAAATAATCATTACTAATTTTGAATGTATAATTACCAGGTGTAGAGATGTTATATTGTGTTGAATATTTTGTAAAAGTATTGAAAGATGCTGAAGAAAAATATGTTTCAGAATGTTCAAATGTTTGTAAATCATCATACAATTCTACTTTAAATTGTAGTTCGTCTGGGATATTTTCACCTAACCAGTAATTTTCTCGAGCTGATGCCAAAAAACTGAGAGTATAAGTACTTGAAGAATCAATCTGTATTGTTTGACTAATATATGAGCCAGTACCTTGCAAACCTAAAAAGTATTTATCTATGGAATGATTTGATAATAAAGTTGGATCGTTCCAATAAGGTAAACCTTCGGGATATAAAATTGCATTTATACCCCCGCCGGAATCCCAGTCTTCTATTTCGGTTACAGTAATTAAACCCCATGGCCCATTCGTCGGTTCTGAACCAGTTATAGTCTTATGTTGGCTGAAAGTACCGTTTGTTACTAAATTCTGGCCAAATTGATAATGATTTGCTTTAAAATAATAGCGAATACCAATGAAATCTCTCGAATTGAAATCTTTCGTCGGATTAATTTCGGAAAATGCAGGCACATTATTAGAAGCAAAGTGGTAATAAGCTTCCTCACCCGCTGCACCAACAACGTCCGGAGATACAGGCCAGTTAGAAATATCTTGATTGAAAGACGTGCTGCCCCAAAACATATGAGCCATATTTGTAACATTAGAAACATCCCAGTTACCAATATCTTGGTTAAAATTCGGATTAGTATGAAACATATGGAGAATGTCTGTTACACTTGATACATCCCAGTTTCCTATTGGTTGGTTAAACGGAGTATGTGCAAACATAGAGTTCATATCTACCACCTTAGAAACATTCCAGATTCCTAATGGTTGGTCAAACGATGTTTTAGTAAACATAGAGTTCATATTTGTAACCTTGGAAACATCCCAAATAGTAAAAGTTATATCATCAAAACCGGTTCCTTTCACCCATGTATAAGTCGCACTCGTCGGTGTAGCACTATTATATGCGTCTATTAATTCTTGTGCAGTAGAATATATAGTGTCGTGACTTACTTCCGCGTCATTGACGCCTCTACCCGTTGACGGGTCTTCTACTAATGTTCCTGTTTTTGTAACTTTAATAAAACGTATATAACCAGGGTCACTGTCAATTTCCATTAAAATTACATTACCATCGGTATCTACTGCATACTGGTGAATGTCATTGCCGTTTCTCTGACCAAAATTTGCCGGCAGTTCATCCCCTGTTCCAAAAATATTTGCACTAAGAGGTTGATTGAAATCACCGTATTCTCCTGTTGACCAACAGTCAAACATACCGCACATACTAGTAACACTTGATACGTTCCATCTAGAAATATTTTGATTGAACGCCAAGGCCGAGCGGAACATATACGTCATATTTGTAACATTGGACACATCCCAATTAGAAATATCTGCATTAAATGATGTTTGGCCATTAAATAAATCACCCATATCTGTCACATTGGATACACCCCAATTGGAAATAGGTCCATAAATCAACTCTACGGCCGAAGAATCACTAATCCAGTTAGTTACAGCTGTTTCTAGAGCAGTTTTATTTTCAAATTTATATTTGAAATAATTCCATTTAGATGTTGCACTAATAAATCTAAAGTCATCATTCATAAGCGCGGCGCCGTCGCCAAAATCTGTCCAACTATTTACATTTTCAATATTCCAATTCGAAATGTCTTGGTTGAACAACGAGGCGGACTGAAACATAAAGTTCATAACTGTCACATTGGAAACATCCCAATCAGAAATATTTTGATTAAAGGGCGTGTTTTTGAACATACCTCCCATATTTGAAACCTTTGATACATTCCAACTATTAAGTTGTTGATTGAAATCACTCATTCTGAACATAGTATTCATCGATGTAACATTGGATACATCCCAATTGCCAATAGGTTGATTGAAAGCTGACGCCCAATAAAACATATTACTCATATTCGTAACATTGGAAACATCCCAATCAGAAATATTTTCATTAAATTCGGCCTTTTGCTTGAACAGCAAGTACATATTTGTCACAGTCGATACATCCCAATTAGAAATATGTCCATAAATCAACTCTGCTGCACCCGAAGAATCACTAGTCCAGCTATCAACAGCGTTCAAGAGAGCGTCCGATGCGATATCCCCATTGAAAACTCTAACATTAGCTATAAATACTCCAGCGGTTCCACCCCCTTCGCCAATATTATTTGAAATCTTTAAAGAATAATCACCAGGTTCATTAATGTCATAACTAGTTGAGAAATTTTCAAAAACTGTAGAACTTAATGTATGAGTAATATTCGTATTATTAAATTCAATTGATATTGGTACTTCTTCCTGATACGGATCCATTTGATTAGGATTGCGTCTAGCACATGAAAATGAGAGAGTATATGTACCCGAAGAATCTATATATATTGTTTGATTAATATATGTACCATGCCCTTGCATGGCTATAAAATATGGTATATTAGAACCAAGTCCAGTTGGGTTACCCCAACTCGACAAACCAGTATCATTATTGTAAACTAAATTGACCCCACCACTAACACCCCAACTATCAATATTTGAAAAACCTAGAACTCCCCAATCCGCGGCCGACGGAGACGACCCGTCATGAACTCTTAAAAATTTACCATTTTTTACCAAATCATTTCCAAATTTGTATTTGAAATAATTCCATTTATATGTTCCTGATACATCAACAATATCTTGAAACTTGTCACTCATAAGTGTTGCATTGCTACCAAAATTGGTCCAATCATTTACATTTTCAATATTCCAATTTGAAATGTCTTGGTTAAAGGCATAAGCATTGAAGAATACGTGTCTCATATCCGAAACTTTTGATACATCCCAATTAGAAATATCTTGATTAAATGGGGTATCCCTAAACATGTAACCCATGCTGGTATTCTTGGATACATCCCATTCACTGATATCCTGGTTAAAGGATGAACCATCAAACATACGGTACATATTTGTAGCAGAAGATACATCCCAATCACTGATGTCCTGGTTAAAGGACGAGGCACCAGAAAACACACGTAACAAATTTGAAACCTTTGCTACATTCCAAGAATTAAGTGGTTGATTAAATGGACTATATCGAAACATACCATACATATGAGTCACTTCAGATACATCCCAACTTGAAATATTTTCATTGAAACCAGAATATTCAAATACGTTACCCATATTTGAAATCTTTGATACATTCCAACTATTAAGAGATATATTGAAAGATTCTGCCTGAGAAAACATATATTCTATAGTTGTTACATTGGACACATCCCAACTTGAAATATTTTCATTGAAATTGGCATAAGCACCCGAAGCATCGTGGAATAAATTGCTCATATCTGTAATAGCAGATACATCCCACTCATCAATTGGACCATATTGTGCTAAGACGACTGGATTATCCATAGTTACCCATTCATAAACGGCAGTTTGTAAAACATTCTTATCCAAAAATACATTAAAAATTTCAGGTTCTGGCTCTGGCTGTGGCTCTGGCTCTGGTTCTGGTTCATGATATCCGTTTTTCAAAATTTTCTGAGCATTATTTATAAATCCGGGGGAATCATTAACAAATCTAATTTCACCAGATACATCAATACTATTAGACTGTGTCTGCTCAAAAAGTACTGACCAATCAGTACTTCTTATAGAATGTCGGATAGATGAATATAATACTACAACTTTATCACTTATGGCCATTTCCCAATTTGAAGGTATGGTAGATTGCTCAATATTTAGTATTGGATTTATAAAAGTCAATTTAACAGCACTTAATCTCGTACTATTTAGTTCAGATAATTTATATTCTGTCACATTATCTATTTGCCTTATATGTAAATCATGTGGTTCCAATTCATTACTGTTTCCAATGACATAATCAACAAGAGCTGTCACGCCACCATTAAATAGCTCATTATTAACATCATTATATTTTTCACTTGGACGATTACCACTAATATCTACATCTAAATGCGATTCTAAAAATACAATGTCTAGTATGTTAACATCTCCATCATGATTAATATCACCTAAAACCATGATAATTAAATATATAATTTATTTAAAATGATAGATTGTATAGTGAAGCGTTTTAGCTTCTGTGTGCTGCCAATCCCGCGTGTATGCGACGCCTTTTGGTTTTAGGATTTTTTGAATATAATGTTTTCTGTTTTCTAGTTTTAGATTTTATTGGATTATAAACAAATAATTTTTCTATTCTATAAAATCTGTTATTACTATCTAATGTTCTTCTTTTTTTTATAGACCAGACAGATACAAAATCTTTAGGAGCAGTTTCTTCAGATATATACACAGCATTATATCTACTCCAATCTCGCATTATATCCCAAAATTCTGAATGATCAAAATCGGCAACAGCTCCATATTTTTCAGTATTTTTATAAGGAGGATCGCAGTAGATTACCATTTTTTTTGGATTCCAATCTTTATATGATTTATTATAAAATTCTGCGTTTTTTATAAGAGGGCGAATTGACTCGATAGAATTTTTAAATTCACTCAAAAAATTTCTGTTACTATTACCCACAGCGTTTTGAGAATATCCTGAAAAATATTTCCCACCATAACTTAAACCAAATCCTGCAATTGCTTTTAGCGAATTTGGTGATTTTAATTTTTTGTACTCATGATATTTTTTTTCTGATATTTTTGAAGGAATTTTGAGTTTTTCCATTTTAACTTCATTCCATAGCTTAATTATGTCTGGTTGAATATCAGATGCAATACATTTTTTGAATCCTTTATTTGTCATATGTTTAAATACTCCCAATGAACCACAGAAAGGTTCCAAATAAGTGTCAAATGTTGTTTTCTTTGAATCTTTAACTATAAAATTAGATATTTTTTCTCCAATCTGATGTTTACCACCCAAGTACTTCATTACTTATATATACTTTTTTTTAAAAAGTATTGCAAAAACATAGATTTTTTTACTAGCCATATCCAGCTGCAACAAATGTGCCTCTGGAATGGCTAGCAAAAAAATGACATGAATAAAGTTCTAACATTGAAGTAGGCAAATAGTCCCTATGAATCAAAATCAACCACAATAATGGCTTCAATAGCACCGTCGCGGCAGCTACATGTGGTGATACTTAGTTCATACCCGTATCTCAGGGCGGCCCTGTGGACGCTTACAGATCTTTACCAAATGATTAAACAATTTAAATCAGATGAACTTGAGAATAATCCGCTTTGCAGGGATGTATTGCGAGTTCATAGAACTTGGCTTGTACGGGTGGTTCACCGCTACAGGGAGGCCACGGAAGGCCGCGCACGAGAAAAAGCGGAAGAGGCCGCCATGAAATTTGTTCAAGAGGTCGTTGTTCCTATTACGGAAAAAAAGACGCTTGTGGAAAAAGCTATCAAAGAGGAAAAGCCGCGGATGATGATGTCTCTTGTAGAAAGAGCAGCTGAGAATGTAACATCCAATGCAGAGCAAAGAACACAGACAAATCCGGTGACTGGAGTGGAAATACACGTGTACATGATCGGTAGTTCTAGAAATGTAGTAAATGAGGCGATAAGGTTAACAGAAAACACGAATCCTTGGCATCGTGGACCATTAGCAACTTACTATGATCTTTCTGCATCGTGTAGGACAATGATTCAAGAGCAGAATCCTGCATCTCGGCAATTTTATGAGAAGCATGGTAAAGAGAGGAAATACAAGAATGAAGATATGATGTTCTTCTGCCCCGAATTATTCCATCAAAACAAAAAAAATAATTTCAAAAAACTGTACTCATACGGAAAAGATAAAGAAACGGAGAAGCATATTGATCAATTTCCCAATAGACAAAACAATGTGTGGTGGTATGGTCCTGATATTTACAAACTAATCTATGAAAAAGAAATAGATGGGGAAACTTATAAGTGTTTAGATTGGGACGGTGAAACCTGTGTACTTCCCAATCTATATTAATTCCCATTCATGGTCTATCGCCGCCGCAAAACGCAAAAAAAATTCAAAAACCAAATAAAAATCAAAAAAATCAAAAACCAAATACAATTTTTTTATTATCACGGCAATGATTCCATTTCCTTACATTTTTTCTCGAATGCTAATTCCAAATCTTCTAAACTTTTATATTTTTTTACACTGTCCGGAGGTATCCTATCTTCTAAGAATTCAGGACATCCATACGCCTCTCTATAATCGAAACCATCCTGCTTATGTGTTGTTCCTAATTTATCAATACTTACTATTTCAGAATTTGGTTTCGTAAAATGAACAATATGTGAGTCATCATTTATCAATGGACTATATGTTACATTATCAAAACACTTTCCTGCGTATTCTGATGTAATAGTTTCATATCCAACGGAAGAATTAAGTACATAATCATCTTGAGTTTGACCTATATTGTTTTCAAAAGATTTGTGAAATTTTTTCATATCCTCATGTGTTTCTAAATATATATCCATAAAACTAGGCATTTCATTGTTAAACTTATCAATTTCTTCAATTTCCTTTTCTCGAATATCATCCAAATTAGAACATTCCTTATATTTATTATTCAAATCACGTGATTCTAACTCTTTTTTTATATTATTATACATATTTGTTACTGCTTTCATTTCTAATTTTGCAGTTTCTTTGTTAATACATGCATTTCTGTCAGGATGAACCAATAAAGCAAGGTTATAATATGCTTTCTTTGCATCATTCAAAGTAGATGATTCTTTATCTAAACCAAACATATCATAATCACAACTCATAAGCAATTAATAAATAATTAATTATTCTTCTTAATATATTTTAAATAATTAGGATTATAACAACATTTTTCAGTTTTGCCGTTTGATAATTTTCTATTTCCTATTATTTTACCATTTTTACATGGTGGTGCCGGATTTCTATTAGTACATTTTTTTGTTTTCTTTTTCTTAATTACATAGCAGCATTTTTCAGTTTTACCATTGGATAATTTACGCGTTTTCGCGTATTTTCCTGGTTTACATGGTGGTGCTGGATTTCTGTTGTTACATTTATTTATAGACGGTTCTGATTTTGGTTCTGATTTTGGTTCTGATTTTGGTTCTTCAAACATTTTTAGTGTTTTTTCATATACTTTTCCTCTTAGATTTGATATAATATCTGATTTTTCTATAGCAAATTCGATGTTTGCGCCGACGTTCACAGCTAATTGTTTTAATTGTTTTACTTTTAATTGGTTCAATTGTTCATAAGTAGCAAGTTCTTCTTTTGGAGAACCCGATTCAATCAATTTTTTAAATTTTTTAGTTACTGTTTTTAGTGTTGCAGTCTTTAATTTTTTACAACTGTTATATCTTTTAAATTGTTCTGGTGAAGATATAGATACACGAATTTCTCTAATTTTAACACCATCATTATCGTATGTATCTGTTAAATATTCAAATACAAGATTTCTTGGCAATAATATTTCTTTTTCTCCTTTATAACAGGAAGTTGTTTTCATATCAATATGCGGAATTCCTCTATCAATGTGCAATCTATATAGGCAACATTTTTCTCCTTTTTTCCAGAAACGTTTCGCAACAGACAATTGTTTTGAGGATGATGAATAATTTTTAACAATAATTTTGTCTCCTGGTTTTTTTAGTCCTGGATATTCTATTCTCATTCCTCTGTATAATTTTGTTCCTTTTTTCTCAGTTAAATCAACTGATTCTAAAAATAAACTATCTAATCGTGATATACACTCTTTTATATTATATACTGGGTCAGCGCTATTAGAACCATATAGCTTAGTGTATCGATGTTTGTAGTTTTGAAAATACTTTGAATCAAAATAACTATTTCCTTGTATTAAATATTTATTAATAGGAGAATCCCATCTATATGAATAGTTATATAATGCAACAGCCATTTTCTTTTCAAAATATAAATCAATTGCACCATGCGCAAAATTTGTATTATCAATACTGTTAAATTTTAGATTCATGTATATCAATTTTATTTGACTTTCATCTAGAGTATTTTTACTTATAAATTTTGATGAATTTTCATTTTCAACTATCAAGAATTCATTTGTCTTATCATTATTAAGTATCTTTTTATGCATTTGTTTTGTAATTAAAAACACTTTTCCAAAAAAGTAACCAATATTGTAATATTCTTTCTGAGAAGTATCTTTTATCATTAATTGCTTATTTTCAGAATATACACATTCATAATATCTATTATTTGGGGTTAAATTTGATGTTAAATAATTTCTTTTTATGAGAAATGTTTCTATTTTTGATGATTTATTTTGTAAATATAATACAATATTATTTGAATCTTTACCAGATAACCATTTGTCTGTATCCATTTCTACCAGACTAATTGGTTCTAAACCTAATACCATTACTTTATATCTACATATTTATTTTTGATTACTGAAAATATTGATTGAATGTCCTACATAACCATCGTGATGAATGCCTGCAAATACATGTGCATTTCGTGTTGTAATCACAAAATTCAATTGGATTTGATAATCCAAAATCTATCCACGTTCGATCATATAAATGTAAGGGTCGTCTATTAGAATGTTTATAGCAACAGTTACATCTTGATAAATTACTAACAATTAAATCAGAATCCGGTACTGTTTCATTAATCAAATAAGACATCATAGAAAGAGATGAGCGTGAGCCGTGTCGCGCCCTTCCAGAAGCATTCCATATTTTCCAAACATGGTTCATTCTATTAACTGATGCAACTGGCATTAAGTCAAATAAAACTATTTGAAATATGTCTCTATAAGTTGAGTCATATTCGTATATTTTTAATTGAATTTCATTGGGTAGATTAAACATTACAATAATATCTTAATAATATATTGCGTCTTCGGCGCAAGTGTCTCCTCTGCGTTTAATTAAATTTGTGATATTGTATAAATCATTACAACTCAGTATGGAGAGAGTTAGTGTTATTATACCAACTTATAATAGATTTAAATTCTTAATACACAATTTACAATTTATAAAAAAGCAAAGTTATTCTAATTTTGAAATTATAATTATTAATGACTGTTCTACCGAAAAAGAATATTATACACATAATTGGGAAAATGAAGGAGTAATAATAATACATTTACCGGAAAACAGCAAAAAAATATTTGGTTATGGATGTGTCGGATATGTTAGAAACATTGGTATTGAAAAAGCATCTGGTAAATATATAGCTTTTTGTGATGATGATGATACTTGGTTACCAAATAAACTTGAATTACAAATCAATGCAATGATGTCAACCGGTTGTAAAATGTCTTCTACAGAAACTGTAGTGGGTCGCCGCGGGCTGTATAACCCTTCTCATAAATATAATGAGAAACTTATTGGAAATAAATCAAAAATATGGACATTAGACCACATTAAAAAACATAACTGGTTCACAAATAGTTCTGTAGTTGTAGAAAAAGACATATTGATTAAAGCTGGTAAAGTTCCACATGACCGTCGCGGACAAGATTATGAAGCATGGAAAAAATGTCTGGAATATACAAATTCTGTCTATGTTAATGAAGCACTATGTTATTATGATGGGAATCATGGATTCGGGTCAAATCACTAAACTAACATAACGCGAAGTATTGCTTCTAAAACGGGTGGCGTTGCCATATTTCCAAATAAATCAAAGTAGTTAACATTATCAGGTATTTCAAAAGTATCTGGAAATCCACAAATTTTTTTAATTTCTTTTCTATTAATCTGTCTAATTGTATTCTCATCAATTATTAAAGCCAATTTGCTAGAATCTGTCGCAGTTAAAGTTGGAGCCACATCTTCAGGATCTAAAATTTTACTTATTGGAAAAGATAGTTTGCCTTTACAAATATTATAACCCTCTTCACTATCCTCTTTATATTCTCTTTTACCGTTAACAATTTCCTTACATTTTTCCAATCTTAAATACTTCAACAATACTAGATTATCAAGCATTTGTTGTAAATTTTGTGAATGATTAAATGTTTCTATTTCACTTGTTGTTAATGGCATTCCATCCATCCAATCTATATCTTTAGCATCAGCCCAATGTTTCTTTCTTCTTTCTAGAAGAATTTGATTCATTAATCTTGTTTCATCTTGATTTATTTGTCCCGAATACGACAAATCCCATGAATGTATATTAGAATCACCACCGCGTTTGTCACCAATTTTACACCCAAAAATATGTTTTTTTTTGTGTAATTCTAATAATTTATCTGTAAATGATTTATCTATTTTACTATTCCTATCAGTATAGTCAATTATGTCCTTAATCTTTAATCTAGGCAATTGTGGAACACAATTGTCAAAACATATCTTTTTATCTAAACAACATACAATATATACTCTTTGTCTATCTTGTGGTAATCCAAAATCTTTAGAATTGAGTTTTTTATAATTAACAAAATAACCCAACTCTTCGAATAGTGTAGTAATTCTATCAATACACTCTCCGTTATTTATTGTTATTAAATTGAATACATTTTCTAAAAACACATATTTTGGTCTATGATATTTACATAATTCAATTATTTTAAATATTATTCCCCCTCTATCATCAGAAAACCCTTTCTTGTTTCCGGCAGTGCTAAACGGCTGGCAGCAAAATCCGGCACATAATAAATCAAAATTTTCTATTTCTTCTGCTTTCAAATCATAGATATTCGTTTTCTCATTTTGTTCATTAAAATTTAAATTATATGTATCAATTGCCGATTGTTTGATATCACATGATAATACACATTTTGCGTCACAAATATGAGACATATTATTAATTGCAATTCTGAACCCACCTATACCAGAACACAAGTCAATATATTTTATAACTTTTTTGGGATTTACTATTTCCATTCTTATTATTTTATATTTATTAGCCAAGACCGGCGCGACGCGGCGACCCAGGCCATCGCCAGCCAACCATAAGGGCCTAAATATAAGGTAAAGTCTTTAATTATAGTCTAAGTATGTCTATAATTATTTCTTTAAATAAGAAGGGTTTAATGGGTATTAACAATGATTTAGCATTCTCAAGCCAAGTTGATTTAAAGAGATTTAGTGAATTAACAAAAACGATTGGAAATGTCGTTATGGGTTCTAATACTTGGTGTAGCCTTCCTAGAGATAGAAGACCTTTACCTGATAGATTAAATGTTGTTGTAACAAATAATTATTACATGCGTCTTATGTGTAATGCGCGGACAAGTACTTTAGATAATGTATTTAACACCGTAGAAGAACCTTGCTTTATTGGAGGAGCTAGTTTATTAAAATCCTTAATTTCTAGTAAATATATTCGTAAAATTAAAAAGATTTATTTAACAGAATATGAGGATGATAGTGAACCAAAAGACGGTGTTTATGTTGATTTACCATTTCATGATTATAGTATATCAAGTCAATATAAGTCTGTTTTAACAAATGTATCTTGTTATAATAAGAACAAACCGGAATTACAAAAAGTAAACTATATTACGTTTACTAGAAGGTCTGTCGGAGGCCTAGAAAGACATCCAGAAAATGAATTAACACAATCTTTACTATCATGTATGTATATACCTTGGAGCGCCAGTCCCAATTATGAAAAGAATTATTTAGATTATTTAAAAGAAATAATAGATTTACCAATAAGACACACGAGAAACGGAAATACCCATTCTATGTTTGGTGTTCAACTTAAATATGATTGTTCAAACGGATTAGTTCCTTTATTAACTACAAAAAAAATGGCTTGGAAAACTGTTATAAAAGAATTATTATGGTTTATTTCAGGAGATACAGATAATAAAACATTAGTTGAACAAAATGTCCATATATGGGATGGGAATGCATCACGCGATTTTTTGGATTCAAGAGGTTTGACATCTCGAGCAGAAGGAGATTTGGGACCAGTATATGGATTTCAATGGCGTCATTGGGGTGAAAAATACATTAGCAGTAGAAGTCATTATAAAGGTATAGACCAGCTTCGATTGTGTGAGAAGATGCTAATAGAAGACCCCTATTCAAGAAGGATTATTATGACTGCATGGAATCCATCACAAATAAATGAAATGGCATTACCACCGTGTCATATATTAATACAGTGGTATGTTGATTATTCCGAAAAGTTATGGCTTCAGTTTTATCAACGTTCTGGTGACATGTTTTTAGGAATACCTTTTAATATGTTTAGCTATTCGGTATTACTTCATATTATGGCATTACGAACGGGTTTATCGCCTGGTGGTGTCGTTCATTGTATTGGTGATGCACACGTATATGAGAATCATGTAGATGCAGTTAAAAAACAATTAAAAAATAATATTCATCCTTCACCAACAATTAATATTCGTTCATCTAGAACCTCTGTCTTCGATGATGGGACCGGAACACAGGTTAGCATGCGGCGACAAAAAGATTGGAATGAATATAGCATAGAAGATTTTAGTTTGGAAAATTATGTTTGTGCTAATAAGATTTCTGCAAAAATGAGCGCATAAAAAAAATTTTTATTTGGTTTTTATTTTTTTATTTTTTATTTGTTTTTATGTGATAGTACCGTAGGTACCTACGGTACCTTCTTCTGTTTTGTCTTTTTCTTCGATGCCTTGGCCGCGGCAGCAATCTTTTTTTCATGAATTTTAACAAGAACCTTAAGGATTTTTGTCATATTCTTTTTTGAACGACGCGTGTCCTTTTCAATTTGAACCGCTAATTTCCTTGCTGCACGAATGCTTTCTTTTGCCTTTTGTTCATCCTTGTAAATTTCTAATTTTTTTTCTGCCTTTTCCTTCAGCGCCCGCTGCGCTCGCGCCTTTGCCTCTTTCAGATTTTGTTGATATCTCTTGGATGCGTTCTCTGTGATGCTATTGATTACTGCATCATCTGTATTAATTTGCAGTAAATTGTCTTTTAAATTATTCCAAATGTTTGAAATATTTCCACCATTATCCGTGAATTCGTCAAAAGTCTTAGAATCACTGTATTCCAAAAATCTCTTTAATTTCTTCTCGGAGAGCTTCGGATTCTTAACAAACACCAACAGTTCTGTTCCATAATTATCCTTCAAGTATTTCTTAATAATAACCTTTTCATCCTTATTTAAGTAGGACGCCATCTGTTCAGATAGTTCAAGTGTTTGTGTTTCTGTTCTAGTTGCACATGATACTTAGAACAAAAAACTTGTCATTTTTTTGTATGCTCCCGCAGGAGGGGCTCTTATAGATTATATCTGGTATGCTAAATATAAAAAAATATTCATTCCACCCATAAAAATAGTAGAATATTTCCACCAATTAATATTTTTTCTAATTTCTCCATAATATTCTTCCCAATAACTATCCATTTGCTGATCTAAAATTTCAAGCTTCTCTTCTTTTGATAGTTCGTTCCAATATGGAGGCGGTTCACATTCATCCATATCATCTCCAAGTGGATCTTCAAATCTAGGCGATAATGGCAATGCATCTCGAAAGCTTTTTGTTTTACGCTTCCACGAAGATGATGGAAGTGTATCTGGTGATTTTTTAAAATAAGAAGCCATCTTACTTTATTATAAATAATGAATTGTTCTTTATGCTAAATAATTATGCTCCGTTCAGAAATAGATAGTCTATTTAATATTTTGTTTACTCTGTTAGAAGCAGCTACTTTGGAGGATACATCAATTAGAGGCGTTGACTCATTTGCAACATCCGTAATGTCTCCCTGCGACATCGCCGCCGTCGATTCCGACGATTGTTCCATACAAGCAGCTTCCAAAGGTGCATATCTTGAAATATTGTCTGGTGTTTCTTGTATATTTTGGTGATTTAACTCTTGATGTATTTGAGAAGTTATACATCCTATTGTACAATTCGAAATTATATCAGATATACAGCAACGTGCGAATGGTGGTAATGTGACACATATATTATTACATCTAATTAGTCTGTTATCACATGAATCTAGTGATAATTTGTATTTATCCATTAATAACATTCTTGATATAAAAGCAGTATTTCCTGGAAAAAAGAAGGCTTCGATGCACATACTAGTTCTCGGACATTTGCTACCATTCTTATGCATAAATTTACCACATAATTTTGGTGAATAATCTTGAAAACACGAATATTCATTCCAATGTGAATCCGGATAAATATGATTTAGTACCTTATATCTCGTGTATGATTGCACACAAGGACTTAAAAACGGTACAGATGATATACAACAGCATGGAGATATACTGCTATGTAAAAGTGATTTATTAAATTGTTTTGTATTATTCGCGAGTGGTAACATATTTTCACCAAGTGGTCCATTAAATTCATTTATTTCCAATTTTTTACCAGATAATGAACTTAATATCATATTTATATTTTTATAATTTCTCGTTATATTCTCCGCAATTTGCGCGCGCGATTTATTTAATAAAGATAGGAGTTAGATATAATGGTAATTATAAAATATGCAAAAATTTGTCTATTTTATATGGCAATCGTCGATTCGGCCTCGGTGCCATATTGGCGTAGTTTAGTTTCCTATAATGGTGGTAAGAATGCTTCCGAACCACTGCGGACCAACCTGCCTTATAATAATAGTGGTAATGCTTCCGGACATGCTGCGACGCCGGCACAAATGGGTATGTCAATAGTAAGAAAAACTATAACAATATCTTCTCTTACATTTATGCAATTGTGCGCGGTCAATCCTCCAAAATGTATAAATCTAATAAATAGTATATTTGGTAATTTTTTTATAAATACGACAACTAATTTAGATACAACTATATCTAATTTTGTTGAATTTTATTCTAATGGAAATAAAGATCCAACAACATGGGATGACGTTATTGGAATGGATCTTGCATGTCAAGATATAAAACAAAAATTAGATATTATTGGTTCACAATCCGTTGCTATTCGTGCAAGACGAGCCGGTGCGAATCCACCAAGAAACATTCTTTTGATTGGTCCACCAGGAACAGGTAAAACACTAATGGCTAAAGCAGCAGCAAATCATTTGAATGCACCATTATTGGTGGTTTCTGCAGCAGAAATTGTAAAAGGTAAATATGCTGGCGTCGGCGTTGAGAGAATTAAGGCCTTGTTTAAATCCGCTCGAAGAATTGCAAAAAAAACAGGAATGTCAATGGTATTTATTGATGAATTAGACTCATGTGGACGTAGTCGCGGCGGCGTTGACGAGGGAGTTGTTTCACGTGATAGTGATAATACACTAAATCAGTTACTCGTTGAATTAGATGGTTTTAAAGCAAGACATGAGAATCAACCTAGAGTTATTGTTATGGCTGCTACGAATAGATATGATATATTGGATGCAGCACTTGTTAGAAAAGGTCGTTTTGACAATGTTATACATCTTGGTTCTCCGGATGTAAATGGAAGATACAAACTGTATAAACATTATATTAATAAACACTGGACTTCAGTTTCTAGTTTAGAAATTGTTTTCAAAAATAAATATGGAACCGATATTTATTGTCAAGCGGCAATGCCCGAATCTGGACAAAGAACAACATTAAAGATATTATCGCCAAAAAAACTAGCTAATTTAAGAGTGTCTGCATATATGAATGAAAGTACAATTATGTTTGAAGAAACGGATTTACGAAAAATAGGAATTAAATGTCGAAATATCAAATACAATGTTTTTTATAATGGTTCGAAAATAAACGATGATGTTGATGCTGAAAAACTAGCAAATTTGTCACCTGGTTTAGCAGGAGCTGATATTGAAGCTGTTGTTAATGAAGCAGTTTTGTCCGCAATGTCTGATGGAAAAAGTTATGCTGATAATTCCTATTTTGAAAGAGCTCTTGAAGATAATATACTCGGAAAACCAATATATGGAGATGGCGACGAATCAGCACCACCTCCCGATTGGAGAATTGCTGTTCATGAAGCTGGACATGTGTTAGCTTCTTTTGTGTTAAAAAATATTGATAATGCTGTTCGAGCAAGTATTAGACCACGTTCCGGTGGGTCTCTTGGGGTAACAATGTTTGGCGTTGGTGATATTCGAAACTTAAGAGCATTGGAACTGCGTGAACGCTTAATAATGATGCTAGCTGGAAAAGCAGCTGAATCATATGTTTTTGATGGTGATACATCGACTGGTGCTTCTGATGATGTATTCAGAGCATCATTGCTGGCTAATAATATAATAAAGAAATTCGCAATTGAAGGTGCTTCAAATGCTATTGGTGGAAAAGCCGCAAATGCTGCTATAATTGCTGAAATTGATAAAGCAGAATATTTGGCAGCAGAGTTGGTTAAAAATAATAAAGATATTCTCAATTGTATTGCACAAATATTATTTGAATATGAAACTGTTAATGGTGATATAATAATGAAAAAATGTTTTGAGGGGCTCGAGCGCCCCGAGCCGGCGGAGCAAACATTCTTAAATACAATAAAAACGGTTTTAGTTTCACCAAAAAAATCTTATGTTCCAACAACAAATATGTCATCTAGAAGATTACGAGCTGCAGTATTTATATTAAGTATTGTCTTCGCAGGAGGATAATATTAATTTTAAATATCAAGTATTATAATAATGGAAAATAGTATTCAATTCTCCATAATCGCATTCGTAATATTATCATTAATAATATCAGTTGTTTATGGAGATTCAATCCAGAGATCGAAGCGTAAACACTTAATTGCAGCAGGATTTTTATTAGCTGCCGCATTTATTCATGCTTCTGTAATCGTTATCGATATATGTATGAAATCGAACTAAATAAGCCTGGCATGTCGCCGCGCAAGTTGCTATCGCCAAATATTACTAGTATGATTAAACATACTAGTAATATTCTAATATCATATTGAAAATGAATTTCTATGTAAAAGTCAAAAAAATGACATGTTTTTTGTTCTAAGGTATTAATATTAATTAGACAAAAGCAAAGAACAACACAACAGAAACACAAAACGTACAACCATGTCTTATTTCACGAAAGAGCAGACCACGATGCTGAAGTCCGTTCTCAATGGAGAGGAAGATGTTCCACTTCAGTTCAACAACGAGGCCGAAATTACTGGAAAGTTTGCCGAGAAGTACAATTCTTTCAAGAATTGCACGGATTGGTCTCAGTTTATCGAATCTGGTGGCAAATTTGCTGATGCAGCGAAGTGCATTAAGAACGGCTACCTAGAGATCGATTTCAACGGATGGGACGATTGTGAGAAAGTTCTTATCGCCGCCGCTATGCGAGCTGAAGAACAAGCTAAAAAGAAGGAAGAAGAAAAGGTCAAGAAAGCTTTGCAAAAGGTAGAAGATAAGAAGGCTAGAGAAGCACTTAAGGAAGCAAACAAGCTTGATAGACAAGAGGCGAAGAAAGTTGTCAAGCGTGCCAAAGAGTTCCTCAAGGAGTACAACTCCACAGTCAAGAAAGCAAAGGTCGAACACAAGAAGAGTCTAAAGTCGGGGTTCAAGGATATGAAGAAGATTGCTAAGATGTGGCTGAAGAAGTCGATTGATGAGCAAAAAGCGACCCTTAAGGCAAAAAAGGCAGCTGCAAGGGAAGCAAAAGATCTTGAGAAGGCTCAAAAGAAGGCTGCTAGAGAAGCTAAGAAAGCTGAAAAGGAAGCTAAGAAATCGCAAAAGGAGGAAGCCAAGAAGGATGATTCGGACGACGAGGACGACGTTCCTGACATCGATAGCTTGAAGGTCGCCGATTTGAAGAAGGAGCTCGAGAAGCGAGGATGTGATGATGTAACTGGAAAGAAGGCAGACTTAAAGGCGCGATTGTTGGAATTACTTGCTTAAAAAACTAAAAAAAACTAAAAACTAAAAAAACTAAAAAAACCCAAATAAAAACTAAAAAAAACTAAAAAAATCCAAATAAAAACTAAAAAAACACAAAAACCAAATAAAAAATAAAAAAACACAAAAACCAAATAAAAATTTTTTTATAAATTTTGTTTAATTTCCTTTTTTCAGTTTCGTCAAATATTCGTATATTTGAAATGTTACATAAGCATCGTATGCGGCATAATATAAGTGATCGTCATCGTAAGGCATACTCCATCNNANATTGTCCGGCCAATAGAAATTNCTNTTNGGCCTTAGNAGTACNGGNTNAATATTATTGATATGTGATGCCATCGCTTTTAGGTTCGTTATATTAGGAAGTGCTATTCCAGATCGGCGGCATGATTTCCACATTTGTTGTATATCATAATAATTAGTATTTGTAATTTCTAACAGTTTAATATCAGAATGCGCGTCGCAAAATATTAGTGTTTTATTTGTTTGGTTTAAGTATTTATTTATAATATCTTTATACATCTGATAATTAAACACTAAGACAATTATTCCATCTGATAACTGAATCATGTTAGGCGCGGCACCTTCAGCATCAATTGCGATTGTATTACCAAGATAATTTAGATAATCTGGATAATTTACATGAATTCTAACATTTCGCAACTCTTTTTTAGCATGTATAATGTATCTGTTTTTATGAAAAGGTAATTTTGAATTTGCCTTCTTTTGAATTCGATATTCCAAATATTTGTCAATATTTAATAATTCTTTATATTTGTTAATAAAATTTCTTACAGCATTTTCCTTTTTTTCTGTTTTTAATTCGCCTTTTCCAATTTCGATAAGCTCTTCATTTGTATCTGGGATAGTAACAATAATTTTTATATTATTTCTCGAATTTTCCCATTTGAAATCATACTTATTGTAATCACACAAAATCTTTAAATCGTGTAGCGTAACTGTTGAATTATTCATTATATTATCAAATAATGCAGTCTTCTTATTTTACTTTTATTGAAACAACTGCGATCATTTTTTTACCTGAAGAAGTATTTTAAATGCTCTTAAAAAATACATAAACATTAATCAAAAAAATGAATGCTAAAAAATTATAAAAAATTAAAATGGTTTATTTAGATGGAAGAAAATGGGCATCTACTTGGCAAGAACACGGAAAACGTAAACAAAAATACTTTTATAACAAACAAGAAGCAATAAAATGTGAAAATGAAAATAGAGCAAAAAACAAAGAAAAGAAAAAAAAGGAAAAAGAAAGCAAAACATTTCAACAAAGAAGAGCTGAA
>PBQX02000083.1:0-15497 GCA_002725175.2 Paracoccaceae bacterium | reverse complement strand
AAAGTTGTCTTACCATGATCAACATGACCAATCGTGCCAACATTCACATGGGGTTTATTACGCTCAAATTTAGCCTTCGCCATAGGTAGTCTCCATTAATTAATTTAGCCAGATCATTTCTGGCACTTCCCTTCTCTATCCTGCAAACTTTGCCTGAATTTCCTCCGAAATATTAGATGGAACAGCTTCATAATGATCAAATTGCATGGTAAACTGAGCCCTGCCAGATGACATAGATCTTAAAGTATTTATATATCCAAACATATTCGCAAGAGGAACAAAGGAATTCACCACTATGGCATTACCTCTTGTCTCCTGGCCTGAAACCATACCTCTTCGTGATGTAAGGTCCCCAATAATTCCCCCTGTATACTCTTCCGGTGTAACAACCTCTACTTTCATTACTGGCTCAAGCAATTTGGCTCCCGCCTTCTTTAGTCCGTCTCTCATTGCTGCCCGAGCTGCTATTTCAAATGCCATAACACTAGAGTCAACATCATGCTGCGCACCATCAACCAACGCCACCTTAAAATCAATCACTGGAAATCCTGCTAGTGGACCACTATCCATTACCGACTGAATTCCCTTTTCAACACCTGGTATATATTCCTTTGGCACAGCACCACCTACAATTTTGCTCTCAAAACTGTAACCTTCGCCAGCGTCTGTCGGAGATATAATCAGCTTTATTCGAGCAAATTGCCCAGCTCCACCTGATTGCTTTTTATGAGTGTAGTCAATCTCAGCAACCTGCGAAATAGTCTCTCTATATGCTACTTGAGGTGCCCCAATGTTCGCCTCAACTTTAAACTCTCTTTTTAGCCTATCAACCAATATATCCAAATGTAGTTCGCCCATGCCCCTCATGATGGTTTGCCCCGATTCAAGATCGGTTTCCACACGGAATGATGGATCTTCAGCTGCAAGTCTCTGAAGACCTGCTGACATTTTTTCCTGATCGTTTTTAGTCTTAGGCTCAACAGCTATCTCAATTACAGGATCTGGGAAAGTCATAGTTTCAAGAACAACTGACTCATTTGCATCACACAATGTGTCTCCAGTGGTAGTGTCCTTGAGACCTGCTAATGCAATAATGTCTCCTGCAAAAGCCTCATCAATTTCCTCCCTACTAATGGCATGCATCATCATCATTCTTCCAACCCTCTCCCTTTTTCCCTTAGTAGAGTTTAGAAGGCTATCACCCTTTTTAATTACACCAGAATATATGCGAGTAAAAGTTAATGAGCCTACGAATGGGTCATTCATAATCTTAAAAGCCAACCCAGAAAATGGAGTTGAATCATCGGCTGATCTACTAATATTTCTCGTTTCAGTATCGTCACCAGGCTTGAAACCCATATATGCTGGAACGTCAATAGGTGCAGGCAAATAATCAATCACAGCGTTTAGCAAAGGCTGCACACCCTTATTTTTGAATGCCGATCCACATAGCACTGGAACAAATGCCATTTCTAATGTGCCTTTACGGATAAGAGTTCGCAATGTCTCAACAGATGGTTCCTCTCCCTCTAAATAAGATTCCATCACCTCATCATCCATCTCAACAGCTAATTCGATCATTTCACCTCGGAGATTCTCTGCCTTAGATTTTAGCTCTGCACGTATTTCCTGCCTAGACCAAGTGGCGCCCAGATCTTCACCTTGCCAAGTCCACTCTTCCATCGTTATTAAATCAATTATGCCCTCAAGACTGTTTTCTGCTCCTATCGGTATCTGAACTGGGCACGGCTTAGCACCGGTCCTTTCCTCTATCATCTTTACACAATTGTCGAAATCTGCCCCAATCTTATCCATTTTATTTACAAAAACAATTCTAGGCACCTTATATCTATCCGCTTGCCTCCAGACTGTTTCTGTTTGAGGCTCAATTCCAGCATTTGCGTCCAATACGCAAACTGCACCATCCAAAACAGCTAAAGAGCGCTCGACTTCGATAGTGAAATCCACATGGCCCGGTGTATCAATTATATTAAACCTGTGCTTTTCTGAGTCTGGATCTGAACCGTTATTTGTCCTTTCCCAGAAAGTTGTAGTGGCAGCTGAAGTTATTGTTATGCCACGCTCTTGCTCTTGCTCCATCCAGTCCATAGTTGCTGCACCGTCATGAACCTCTCCAATCTTGTGCGACTTTCCAGTATAATACAAAATACGCTCTGTGCATGTGGTTTTACCAGCATCTATATGAGCCATAATACCAAAATTTCTATAAAGATTTAAGGGGAATTCTCTTGCCATTTTTAATCCTAATTTACTATCACCACCTATAATGACTAAATGCTTTATTAGCTTCAGCCATTTTATGAGTATCATCTTTCTTCTTAACGGCGTTTCCCCTCTCGCCAACNGCATCCATTAACTCTGCTGCAAGTCGCTCCTCCATGGTATTTTCATTCCTACCTCTAGATGCAGAAATGATCCATCGCAACGCCAAAGCCTCTCTCCTCTGTGGGCGGACCTCCACCGGCACCTGATAGGTCGCTCCACCTACCCTTCTAGACCTAACCTCCACAGAAGGTTTAACATTTTCCACAGCTTCATGAAAAGCTTCTATTGGAGCNCGTTTTAATTTATCTTCTACTCTATTTAGAGCTCCATAAACTATTCTCTCTGCAGCAGACTTTTTACCATCATACATAAGGTTATTCATAAATTTTGATAGGACTAGATCTCCAAACTTTGCATCTGGTAAAATAGTTCTCTTTTCTGCGCTATGACGTCTTGACATTTATCTATAAAACTCTCTTATTTAGGNCGTTTGGAGCCATATTTGGACCGCCTCTGTCGCCTATCTTTTACCCCTTGAGTATCCAGAACCCCTCTAAGTATATGGTACCTTACNCCAGGAAGATCTTTAACTCTTCCNCCTCTAATTAATACAACAGAATGTTCCTGCAGGTTATGTGACTCGCCAGGGATATAAGAAATGACCTCATGTCCATTAGTTAGTCTAACCTTTGCAACTTTTCTCATAGCCGAATTAGGCTTTTTTGGAGTCGTAGTATACACTCTAGTGCACACACCTCTCTTTTGCGGACAGCTTTCAAGATGGAGTGATTTTTGTCTAACCACTTTAGGTTGTCTAGGCTTTCTTATTAACTGTTGCACAGTCGGCATTTTTTTTCCTTAATATAAAACCTCTACAACCTCGCGTTCCACCAATTCTCCTGGTATGAACCGAAAATAGCAGAGGATCGAATTCAATTGGATCTTGCACTTCCTTTATAAGCTTTAAACCCAGCTCAGCTGGAGCGCGACAAATATGACTTCTAGATGCAATTGTCAACAACAAAAAACTTTTTATTTATGTAAAGATTAACCCTTCATTCTAATGATAATTTTTACTTTTTCTGTGTTAACATTTCTATTAGTTTCATGTTGCCTCAGTAGCACTCTCCTCTTGACCATCCTTTGTTGAAACTATTGCTTCGTCTACAGTTTCCACAATTAGTTCCTCCTCTTCTTTCTTTGACTCAAGAATTTCTAAATCTCTTCCTGCAGCAACTCTACGTATTTCTCTTTGTGCTCCACCTGTACCTGCAGGTATTAACCTTCCAACAATTACATTTTCCTTTAAGCCAATTAGTTTATCTGTCTTTCCTTTTGTTGCGGCATCCGTAAGAACTCTAGTTGTTTCTTGGAAAGATGCTGCAGACACAAAACTGCGAGTTTGAAGACTTGCCTTAGTGATGCCAAGAAGTATGGGGCTGCCTTTTGCGGGATCCAATCCTTGAGAAACAGCCTTAGCATTTTCTTCATCAAATTCTGATTTATCTACCTGCTCACCTTTAAGAAGAACAGTTCCTCCACTATCTGATATTTCCCACTTCTGGAGCATCTGACGAACAATAACTTCGATATGCTTATCATTTATCTTAACGCCTTGCAGTCTATAAACTTCCTGAACCTCTGCAATCATATAAATGGCCAATGCCTCTATGCCCATAATCTGAAGAATATCATGTGGTGCCGGATTACCATCCATTAGATATTCACCTTTTCGTATCATGTCTCCCTCTTGGACTGGTATATGTTTTCCTTTAGGCACCATGTATTCTACTGGATCAATACCTTCCTCTGTTGGCTCTATAGTAATCCTACGTTTATTCTTATAGTCTTTACCAAACCTCACAATTCCATCCAATTCAGCAATTATTGCATGATCCTTAGGCCTTCGCGCTTCAAAAAGCTCTGCAACTCTAGGCAAGCCTCCCGTTATGTCTTTTGTCTTCGCACCTTCACGTGGGATCCTCGCTATTACATCTCCTTGAGATACTTGGGCACCATCTTCCACCGATAAGATTGCATCTACGGACATTGGGTGAGAAGCTGGGTTGCCACTCTTAAGAATAATAGGTTCTAATGCATTCTCCCCAGTAATTACTATTCCAGGCTTCAAGTCACTCCCACGAGGAGCAGACCTCCAATCTGAAACTATACGCTGAGATATGCCTGTCGCTTCGTCAATATCTTCTCTTAAAGAAACTCCCGGTGTTAAATCTATGAATCTGGCATATCCATCTGTTTCTGAAATTATTGGTAAGGTGTATGGATCCCATTCAAATAATTTTTGACCCCTCTCAACGGTTGCACCATCGGAAACCAAAAGTTTAGAACCAAACGACACCTTATGACTTGCCCGCTCTAAGCCATTAGGATCCATGATAGAAACTTCCATATTTCTAGACATTACTATTGTTTCAGATAGAGAGTTTTGGATAAGGTTTTTATTCTTTAATAAAATCTTCCCATCATTTCCGGCCTCAATAAAAGACTGCGAACCACCTTGAGCAATTCCTCCTATGTGAAATGTTCGCATAGTAAGCTGCGTTCCTGGTTCACCTATTGATTGCGCAGCTATGATTCCAACCGCTTCGCCTCTGTTTACCATAGTTCCTCTAGCTAAGTCCCTACCATAACATTGAATACAAACCCCATCGTCACTTTCACAAGTTAAGGGAGACCGAATTTGGACTGATTGGACATTACTTTCCTCAATTCGCTCTGCCAGCCTCTCATCAATTAATTGACCCTTTGGACAAACAGTGGTCCCGTCTTTCACACTGATAATATCTTCAGCGCTTACTCTGCCTAATATCCTCTCTGCTAAAGATACTATGAGCTCTCCATCATTAACTACGGGCAATGCCTGAATGGACAAAGATGTCCCACAATCCTGCTCCCTAACTATACAGTCTTGAGCAACATCAACCAACCTTCGAGTAAGGTAACCAGAGTTTGCTGTTTTTAAAGCAGTATCAGCCAAACCTTTCCTAGCTCCGTGTGTGGAATTAAAATATTCAAGAACAGTGAGGCCTTCTTTAAAATTTGACACAATAGGGGTTTCAATAATTTCCCCAGACGGCTTTGCCATTAATCCTCTCATTCCTCCAAGCTGCTTCATTTGAGCTGGAGACCCTCTNGCCCCAGAATTAGCCATCATATAAACTGAATTAGGCTCCAATTCCGCACCTGAATCATCTTTGCGNACAGCAGAAATATCTTCCATCATGGCATCTGCCACCACATCAGAACATTTAGACCANGCATCAACAACTTTGTTATATTTCTCACCTTGTGTAATTAAACCATCCATGTATTGCTTTTCAAATTCATTCACATGAGTTCTTGTCGAATTAACGAGGCCTGACTTAGAATCAGGTATGACCATGTCGTCTTTCCCAAATGAAATGCCAGCTTTAAAAGCCTCTCTGAAACCAAGTGCCATTATTTGGTCACAAAAGATAACAGACTCCTTTTGGCCACAATGCCTATAAACCGTGTCTATGACTTCCCCGACTTCTTTTTTTCTTAGTACTCTATTTATCATTTCGAAAGGTGCGTTCTTATTTTTTGGAAGCACAGAAGCCAACCTTACTCTTCCTGGTGTTGTTTCATAACGCTTCACGTAGCTTTGTCCCTCATCATCGATTTGCTCTATTCTTGCAGTTACCTTACTATGAAGGCTAACAATTCCTTGATGAAGGGCATGTTCCACCTCTTCTGAAGAAGCAAAAGCCATACCCTGCCCTAGCTGACCTTCTCTTTCTAAAGACATATAATAAAGGCCTAAAATCATATCTTGCGATGGCACAATTATAGGCTTGCCATTTGCAGGAGAAAGAACATTATTTGTAGACATCATTAAAACACGTGCTTCAAGCTGAGCCTCTAAACTCAATGGCACATGAACGGCCATTTGGTCTCCATCAAAATCGGCATTAAATGCTGAGCAAACTAGAGGATGCAGCTGTATTGCTTTCCCTTCAATCAAAGTGGGTTCAAAGGCCTGTATTCCAAGCCTATGTAACGTCGGCGCTCTGTTCAATAAAACTGGATGCTCTCGNATGACTTCCTCCAAAATATCCCATACCTCAGGCCTTTCTTTTTCTACCAATTTCTTTGCTTGTTTCACTGTGGAAGATAAGCCTTTTGCTTCCAATCGAGANTAAATAAAGGGTTTAAATAGTTCTAATGCCATTTTTTTCGGCAAACCACATTGATGCAATTTAAGCTCAGGGCCTGTAACAATTACAGATCTACCAGAAAAATCCACTCTTTTCCCCAACAAATTCTGCCTAAAGCGACCTTGCTTTCCTTTCAACATATCTGACAAAGATTTCAGGGGNCTNTTATTGCCACCAGTGATCACCCTTCCTCTTCTCCCATTATCGAATAATGCATCAACCGATTCCTGAAGCATTCNCTTCTCATTTCGAATTATAATATCCGGAGCCCGCAACTCCATTAGACGCTTAAGTCTATTGTTTCTATTAATAACTCGCCTATACAAGTCGTTTAAATCCGATGTGGCAAACCTACCNCCATCCAAAGGTACTAAAGGCCTTAATTCCGGGGGNATAACAGGCACAACCGTTAATATCATCCATTCAGGACGATTCTTACTGTCCTTAAAGCTCTCAAGCAACTTAAGCCTCTTAATTATTTTCTTTACCTTCAGCTCTCCTGTAGCTTCTGCTAACTCTTCTCTTAGCTTATCTACCTCTTCTGGAAGGTTAATGCTGCCTANCATTGATCTAATTGCTTCNGCACCAATACCAGCAGTAAANGCATCTGAACCATACTGATCTTGAGCATCTAAATATTCTTCTTCTGTTAAAAGCTGTCCAGTAGCAAGATCTGTCAGACCTGACTCAACTACAACATACTGCTCAAAGTAAAGTATCCTCTCTAAATCTCTTAATGTCATATCCAACATAAGGCCTATTCGAGACGGTAGAGATTTAAGAAACCATATATGTGCTACCGGTGAAGCTAGCTCTATATGGCCCATTCGCTCTCTTCTAACCTTTTGAAGAGTAACTTCAACACCACACTTTTCACAAGTAACTCCCCTATACTTCATTCGCTTATATTTACCACAAAGGCATTCATAATCCTTTATTGGTCCAAAAATCCGAGAGCAAAAAAGGCCGTCTCTTTCTGGCTTAAAAGTTCGGTAATTTATGGTCTCGGGTTTTTTTATTTCNCCAAATGACCAACTTAAGATCCGCTCTGGTGAAGCTAATGATATNNTNATTTCATCAAAAGCTCTNGTGGGTTGCATTGNATTGAGGGGATTGGTTATTTCCTGGTTCATATTTTCTTACCTAACAATATGTTATGAATTTTATTTTAACTACGAGGTCTCTTCATCCAAAAGTTCGACATTTAAACCGAGAGATCTCATTTCTTTCACAAGTACATTAAAAGACTCAGGCACACCGGCCTCGAAATTGTCTTCACCTTTAACGATACTTTCGTACACTTTAGTTCTACCAGCAACATCATCAGACTTTACTGTTAGCATTTCTTGTAATGTATAGGCAGCTCCATAAGCTTCTAAAGCCCAAACTTCCATCTCACCAAATCTTTGCCCCCCAAACTGAGCTTTTCCGCCAAGCGGTTGCTGAGTGACAAGACTGTAGGGACCCGTAGATCTGGCATGAATCTTTTCATCGACCAAGTGATGAAGCTTGAGAATATATTTCATACCAACAGTTATTGGTCGTGCAAACTGATCACCAGTTCTGCCATCAAAAAGTATAGACTGACCACTTTCATCTAGACCCGCTCTTTTAAGTGCTTCATTAACATCTGACTCTTTTGCCCCATCAAAAACTGGGGTAGCAATAGGCACNCCATTTACAACGTTTTCTGCTGACTCTANAAAATCATTCTCAGAAAACTTATCAANNGAAGCATTATACGTTTCCTCACCATAAGCTATTTTCATATTTTCACGCAAAGGAGCCATATTCCCAGTAGATTTATACTCTGATAGTGCATTTCCAATAGAAATACCTAAATTGCGAGCGGCCCAACCTAAATGNGTTTCCAATATCTGACCCACATTCATTCTACTTGGCACTCCAAGTGGATTAAGNACCACATCGACCGTTGTTCCATCTTTAAGAAAAGGCATGTCCTCTACAGGTACTACGCGAGAGATAACTCCTTTGTTACCATGTCTTCCCGCCATTTTGTCTCCTGGCTGAAGTTTCCTTTTCACCGCTACAAAAACTTTTACCATTTTCATCACACCAGGGGGCATATCATCACCCCTTCTTATTTTCTCTACCTTATCATCAAAACTGTTCTCCAAAGCTNTTTTCTGAAGCTGGTACTGCTCATTTAAATCTTCCATCTGATTGGCTACCTTGTCATCCTTTAAAGGAATTTCCCACCATTTAGACTTGGATAGCTCTTTCAAAGCTTCTTCCGAAATTTTCTTGCCTGCCGCAATATTTCCTGATTTTTTAGANACTACTTGATTAATTAAAATACTATGAAGGCGCGCAAAAGTATTCCTATCTAATATTGCCTGCTCGTCATCTCGATCTCGACTCAGTCTTTCAATTTCCTCTCTCTCAATCTGTAAAGCTCTTTCATCTTTCTCTATACCATGNCGATTAAAGACCCTAACTTCTACAACAGTACCATGATCCCCAGGGCCCATTCTAAGTGATGTATCTCTGACATCAGATGCCTTCTCTCCAAAAATGGCCCTAAGCAGCTTTTCCTCAGGAGTCATAGGGCTCTCTCCTTTAGGAGTGATCTTGCCAACTAATATATCTGAAGGGCCAACCTCAGAACCAATGTAAACAATTCCAGCCTCATCTAAATTTCTTAAGGATTCCTCACCTACATTTGGAATGTCTCTTGTTATTTCCTCTGGCCCAAGCTTTGTGTCTCTTGCCGCTATCTCATATTCTTCAATATGAACAGATGTGAAAACATCATCCTTAACTATTCTTTCCGAAATTAAAATGGAGTCCTCATAATTATAACCATTCCAAGGCATAAACGCCACTAGCACATTCTTCCCTAACGCCAACTCTCCCATATCTGTGCAAGGCCCGTCTGCAATTACATCTCCCTTAACGACTAAGTCGCCTACCTTTACCAATGGCTTCTGGTTTATGCATGTATTTTGGTTTGATCTCTGAAATTTCCTTAGACGATAGATATCGACCCCAGGATCCCCTTTCCCTAAGTCTTCTGTAGCCCTTACCACTATTCTCATAGCGTCAACCTGATCTATTATTCCAGACCTTTGCGCCGTGATAGATGCTCCAGAATCACGTGCAACAATCGATTCCATCCCAGTACCAACGAAAGGTGCTTCCGAAGACAGAAGGGGAACGGCTTGTCTCTGCATATTAGAGCCCATTAAAGCTCTATTAGCGTCATCATTTTCAAGAAAAGGTATTAAGGACGCAGCTACGGAGACTAATTGCTTTGGAGATACGTCTATCAAATCAACAGACTCTGCTGGATTGAGCATATACTCACCAGCCTTTCTAGTAGATACTAAGTCATTTTGAAATTTGCCCTTATCATCCAACCTAGCATTAGCCTGGGCAATGGTATGCCTCATTTCTTCTGTTGCAGACATATAAACAACATCATCGGTCACTTTAGCTTTATCAACTCGCCGGTATGGTGTCTCGATAAAGCCATACTTATTTACTCTAGCAAATGATGCCAGAGAATTTATTAGCCCAATATTGGGGCCCTCAGGCGTTTCAATTGGACACATCCTCCCGTAATGAGTGGCATGAACATCTCGAACTTCAAAACCTGCTCTATCACGAGTTAGGCCACCTGGTCCAAGTGCAGATAGTCTTCTCTTGTGCGTAACTTCAGAAAGTGGATTTGTCTGATCCATAAACTGAGACAACTGACTTGATCCAAAAAATTCACGAACTGCTGCTGCTGCTGGTTTCGCGTTAATTAAATCTTGAGGCATAACTGTGTCAATATCTACAGATGACATGCGTTCTCTCATCGCCCGTTCCATCCTTAACAAACCAAGCCTATATTGATTTTCCATAAGCTCACCTACAGACCTAACTCGNCTATTCCCTAGATGATCAATGTCGTCTACTTCACCTTTTCCATCTCTTAAACCAACAAGAGCTCTTATGACTGCAATAATATCATCGCTTCGAAGCGTTCTTTGAGTATCCTCCGCGTCTAACTCCAATCGCATATTCATTTTTACTCTTCCAACAGCAGACAAATCATAGCGTTCACTATCAAAAAATAGAGAATTAAAAAGATCCATAGCCGATTCAAGTGTAGGAGGTTCTCCCGGCCTCATTACTCTATAAATTTCTGATAATGCTGTTTCCTTATTATAAGACTTATCGTTCACCATAGTATTTCTAATATACGGCCCAACATTTATGTTATCGATGTCTAAAGTTGGTATGAGTTCCAAGCCCTCGTCAATAAGGGCTTTCACGTTACCACCTACCATTTCACCAGTATTTACATCAACATCTATGGTTAATTCTTCTCCAGCCTCAATCCAAATTCTTCCAGTTTTCTCATCAATTATGTCCTGAGAACAAAATCGACCCGCTATAAAGTCCATTGGCACCTTAATGTTAATTTGCTTTCCCCCATCAATAAACTTTTTAACTTGTCGTGGAGTAATTTTCTTCCCCTGCTCAGCTATAACTTCTCCAGTTTCTGTATCTATCAAGTCAAAAGCAGGTTTTGTACCTCTGGATCGTTCAGGAAAAAATTTCGTGGACCATGAATCTTTTAAATATTTAAAATCGACAGTGTCATAATAAGATTTGCATATGCCTTCTTGATCAAGCCCTAAAGCATATAGAATAGTTGTTACAGGNAANTTTCTTCTTCTGTCTATTCTACANAAAACTAGATCCTTACTATCAAACTCAAAGTCTAACCATGATCCTCTATAAGGAATTATTCTACTGGTAAATAATAACTTTCCTGAAGAGTGAGTTTTACCTTTATCGTGATCNAAGAAAACACCTGGAGACCNATGCATTTGAGAAACAACAACTCNTTCCGTCCCATTTATAACAAATGTTCCATTTGCCGTCATTAGTGGCATATCACCCATATATACATCTTGCTCTTTTATGTCCTTTATGGATTTAACTTCTGTTTCCTCATCAATGTCAAAGACAACAAGACGTAGCTTTACCTTCAATGGAGCACCGTACGTCATATCCCTTTGCTGACATTCTTCAACGTTGTATTTAGGTTTATCCAACTCATATGAAACAAACTCTAAAATAGACGTGTCATTATAATCCTTCACAGGGAATACTGACTGAAATACCCCCATAATTCCTTCGCCCTGTTTAGGCTCAGATTCGTCACCCGAATTTAAAAACAGTTCATATGAGGATTTTTGTACCTCGATTAAATTTGGCATTTCAGCAACCTCTCGGATCTTACCAAAATGCTTTCTAATTCTTTTTTTCCCAGAAAATAGTTGTGCCATTTACTTCCTTACGCCAGGTTTGATTTTAAAACGGGCGATGTCACTACTAAAAATCTGTTTTCAATCCCTGTTTTGGTGCCCATTCCAAAACGCCCGATAACAAATTCCTAATTTAAATACTCACTATGCGAATCAGTGCTCGCTAAAACATAGCAAATTCCGAAAAACATTATGCTTCTCATTACATTTATTTTAACTCGACTTCTGCTCCTGCTTCTTCAAGCTTCTTCTTTATTTCTTCTGCCTCATCCTTTGATGCACCTTCTTTTACTGACTTACCGCCAGCTTCCACCAAATCCTTGGCCTCTTTTAGACCTAGCCCAGTTATTGTACGAACTTCTTTGATAACGTTAATCTTCTTTTCACCAGCGGATTTCAAAATCACGTCAAATTCTGTCTTTTCTTCCCCACCAGCAGCGGCCTCTGCNCCAGAAGCCGGACCAGCCATCATGACTGCCCCACCAGCAGCGGGTTCAATTCCATATTCATCCTTTAGTATATTCTTCAATTCCACAGCTTCAAGCAATGAAAGTTTTGAAATTTCTTCAGCAATTTTTTTTAAGTCAGCCATATCTTTCTCTCTTTTATTTTTTTTGTTTAATTAACTAATTTTGCACTTAATATTTAAGCAGCTTTCTGATCTTCTATTCCAGCTATAGAACCTGATAGCGACGCACCAGGACCATCCAAGGNGGCTGCCAGGTTTGACGCCGGAGATATAATAGCTGCTATTATTGACGAAATTAACTCATCTCTTGAAGGCATTTTAGAAACTGCATCAACACCATTAGCATCCAAAATTTCTGANCCCATTGATCCGCCAATTATTTTTAGCTTTTCATTTTCGTCAGAGTATTCTCTTGCCACTTTCGCTGCTGCCACCGGATCATCTGAAAATAGTAAAACGGTTTGCCCTATAAGAAATTTCTCTATTTCCTTATTTGGNTTACCATTGAGAGCTATTTTTGCTAGGCGATTCTTTGCTACCCTAACTTTACCGCCAGAATTACTCATCTTTAATCGAAGTTCTGACATTTCAGACACAGTCAAGCCTGTGTACTCAGCAATTACAACAACCCCTGAATCTGAAAATACTTTCTCAAGTTCACTGACAACAATTTCTTTTTGATCTCTTCTCAAAGCTTTGCTCCAATTTTTGTGGGTCAACCCCGTCTAAACAAAAGTCGTCTTTATAACGACTTATTTTTTTTGCCCTGGTTTAAACCACAATAAATATCACTTTATAATTCTGATCTTACCATCTAAAGTAGGAATTAATTCCTGCATGGAAACCCACTCTCTCGGACAGAGAAATGACAAAAAAACCTGTCATCCCTTACTCGTAAAACGAATATTATTACATATTCCTTTTACAAATTCTTTTTTTTCTACACCCCCGTATCTAGCTGCACTGAAGGGCCCATGGTCGAGCTTACGGCTACCTTCTTCAAATATGTACCTTTAGCTCCCGATGGTTTTGCCTTATTAACTGCATCTATAAAGGCTTTTACATTTTCGACAAGCTTTTTTTCATCAAACGATGCCTTACCTACGCCAGCTTGAACAACTCCAGACTTCTCAGCCCTGAACTGAACCTCCCCACCCTTTGCAGCTTCAACCGCAGTTTTTATATCTATAGTAACTGTTCCAACCTTAGGATTGGGCATCAAATTTCGCGGACCTAAAACTTTCCCAAGCCTGCCAACTATGGGCATCATATCAGGAGTTGCTATGCATCTATCAAAGTCTATGTTTCCATTTTGAATTGACTCCATCAAATCCTCTGCTCCAACCAAATCAGCACCTGCCGCTGTGGCCTCTTCTGCCTTTTGATCTTTCGCAAATACTGCTACTCTCATACTCTTNCCAGTTCCATTAGGTAAACTACATACNCCTCGAACCATCTGATCNGCATGCCGAGTATCCACCCCTAGATTTATGGCTAATTCAATAGTTTCATCAAATTTCGCAGTAGAATTTTTTTTGACCACTGATATGGCTTTTTCAACACTCAAAACTTCGCCGTCATTTAGNAATTTCTTTGCTTCTTTATATCTTTTTCCCGACATTATTAATTCACCCCTTAACCTCTAANCCCATTGAACGCGCAGAACCAGCTATGATCTTCATTGCAGCTTCTATATCATTNGCATTTAAATCTTTCATCTTCGCCTGTGCAATTTCCTTCACCTGCGCCGTTGACACTGANCCTATAATCTCTTTTCCNGGCATTTTTGAAGCGGATTTTAAATTAGCCATTTTTTTGAGAAAAAAAGAAGCTGGGGGCGTCTTAATATCCATCGCAAAAGACTTGTCCACGTAATAGGTAATTATGGTAGGGCAAGGAGCTCCAGGCTCCATTTCCTGAGTTTTTGCATTAAATGCCTTACAAAACTCCATTATGTTTAATCCTCTTTGACCTANTGCTGGACCAACAGGAGGAGAAGGGTTTGCCTTCCCTGCTGGTATTTGNAACTTAAGTGTTCCCGCTATTTTTTTTGCCATNATATAAACTATTTCCCTTAAAATATCCGTTTAACTTTCTTTTATTCCTTTATTAAAAAAACAACTTACCAAAAATATATTAAAAACTAGTTCTGTCTATTCACTTGTGTAAACTCTAACTCAACAGGTGTTGCCCGGCCAAATATTGAAACTGATACTTTGAGACGGCTATTTGTTTCATCAACCTCTTCAACATTTCCAGAAAATCCTTCAAACGGTCCATCAATTACATTGACTTGNTCTCCAATGTCAAAAGATATCAAAGATCTAGGCTTTTCTAAACCTTCTTCAACTTGATTTAATATCCTTGCCACTTCAGAATCNGGTAGGGGCATTGGATTCCCTTGNGGACCAAGAAATCCNGCCACTCTGTTAGTACTCTTGACNAAATGGTAGGAATCNTCGCTCATATCCATTCTAATTAATANATACCCAGGCATAAACTTTCTTTCGGCCTGAACCTTCTTTCCTCTTCTAATCTCTACAACTTCTTCTGTAGGNACCAATACCTGCTCNATCTCATCGCCTAAATTATTTTGCACTGCTCGCTCTTTTATTGCTTCCGCGACTTTCTTCTCAAAATTAGAAAGNACACTTACAGAATACCAACGCATAACCATTTTAAATATCTAACCCTTAAAATCTTTTTTGAGTGCTATAATGAGACTTCCCTTTAATAAATATTCACAGAAGAATCAACACACAAATTTATCATAAATTTCCTACATACCAGAGAGGTCTTAAATTTTGCTATAATGAAAGACTTAATACAAGCTGAAGCAACCAGCTTATAATTTGATCAGCTAAGAAAAAGAATATAGCGAATATGGTCGCCATCACAAAAACCATAACAGTTGTTGTTAAAGTTTCCCGCCTTGTCGGCCAAACTATCTTAGACGCTTCTGATCTAACTTGTTGAATAAATTGGAATGGATTGACCATTTAGTAAAATCCTTAGTAAATTATGGCTACTCTTACATATTAGTTCCAAAGGTTGGCAGGGGTTGGGGGACTCGAACCCACGACCCTCGGTTTTGGAGACCGATGCTCTACCAGCTGAGCTAAACCCCTAAATAAAAGAAACNGAAGTAAAAATAAAGAATAATTTCCTACTTTTACTTATTCTATTATTTTTGATACCACTCCGGCACCAACTGTTCTTCCACCTTCACGTATCGCGAATCTTAACTTCTCCTCCATA
>PBQX02000064.1:0-6122 GCA_002725175.2 Paracoccaceae bacterium | reverse complement strand
TCTCTCTACTTTAGGATGCAAGTTGGAAAGTACAATCAGCGCATCTGGATAATTTCCATTCAACATAAGATTAGAGACCTTTTTATCTGAAACTTCTAGTGCATCTATAATATCTGCTTCTTCTGAAGCCAAAGACTTNAACCTTTCNGGNGGNAGACTATATTCAACACCATCTTTTTTTTCTTCGGCNAATAAAATATTTAATGCTCGTTTAGATAATTGAAGTAACTTTTGACCATCTTTCGTCNTTAAAAAAGNATCGATTGCCANGATACGCGCTACCAAGGAAGAAATACCCCAGCTAGATGCGCTCTCTAGACATGCTTGNAATGTGGTGACTTTGCTTCCGTTATCTTTCAAATAGACACGCAACCTTTCAGTCAGAAAATCTNTAATACTTTCAACATCAAAATCTTGTTCTGAAAAATGGAAGAGTTCCTTTACCTGCATATCTATCTCATTTTCGATTGCCAATCGAATAATCCCTATTGCCGCCCTTCGCAAGCCGAAAGGATCTTTGGAACCTGTAGGTTTTTTATTAATGGACCAAAAGCTCGCCAACANATCTATTTTATCTGCCAATGCAATCGTAACTGATAAAGGCTTANTAGGGACTTGATCATGCGGCCCCATGGGACGATAATGATCTNTACAAGCCCAGCTTACATTATCTGAAAAACCAGACATTTTGGAAAANTAACTTCCTAAAAGGCCCTGCAACTCTGGAAACTCGTTAACAGTACTCGACACCAAATCTGCCTTACATACCCCNGCAGCTAAATTGATTTCCCTATCTGATAGATTGTAAAGATTCTTATTCATTCNGCAGGCNATTTTCTTTAGTCTAGTAACCCTACTAGCTTGTGTCCCTAATCCTTTAAAAAAAGTTACAAACTCTAAATCTTTTGCAAAANCTTCAAANCCATATTTTGCAATTCNGTCCNTATCTATTTTCCAAAAAAAACTTGCATCCGACAATCTAGAATTTAAAACNCTATTATTTCCAGCTAAAATTTNCTCCCCATTATCCTTTGATACAATATTTGCCACGGTAATATACTTNACTATTTTGTCAGTCTTACTATCTTTNACAGAAAAGTACTTTTGATGTGTTCTCATAACCGTCTGAAGAATTTCTGCAGGCAAATCCAAGAAACTTTTTTCTATATTTCCGATCAGAGCTACGGGCCATTCAACTAACCCACTTACTTCCTCAATAAGCTTTTCATCTTTAACAACCTCTAAGCCTTCATTTTTTGCCAAATTTTCTAGTTGGTTTGAAATTTTCTCTTCACGCTTTTTATGATCTAATTCAACAAAATTGNCCTTCAAGGCTTCNATGTATTCATCGAAATTNCTAACCATAAACGGTTCTGGGCTCATAAACCTATGTCCTACCGTTTTGCTTCCAGATTTTATACCATTAATTTGAAAATTGATAACTTCAGTTACTTTCTTATCAGAATATTTAAGCGCNAAAATAGATTTAAGAGGCCTAACCCACNTAAGGCGACTGGANCCCCATCTCATTGATTTTTTCCACCTAAAGTCTTTAATTAATTGNTCAGAAATATCTGCTAAAANCTTAGAATTCTCTTTCCCCTCAATTTCNTTTACNAAAAAATAATATTTTATTCCCTTAATATCCCTAATTATTAGATCTTTTTTCTTTACATTATTTGCACTTAAAAAACCGCTGAGCGCTTTTTCTGGAAGACTTTCCCTTGGTCCACGCTTCTCTTCCCTAATTGTTTTAGCNTTATCTTGAACCCCTTTTATCAAGATTGTTAGCCTTCTCGGTGACGAAAAAGTAATGATATCAGAATANGANAGTTCAATAGANNTTAATTTCTCAGAAAAATAATCTTCAAGAAATTGACGTCCAAAGATCTGATCNCTAGCAGGCATTTCTTCAGATAATAATTCCATAAGAAAAGTATTCATTTATTTACCTGAAAACTTNGAATTAAGCTGTCTCCACTGATAAGCTTCTCCACTATCAAAAACCAAAACCATCCTATCTATTCCATCATATTCATCTTTTGCTGCCAAATAAACTTTTGCCCGGCCACTCNCAATTTCTTGATGAAGGTATTCGTAGTCAAAACATTNGAACCAAAATGGTGCTGCCAAAGGGGTAGGTTTTTCTGCTAANACTTGATTTTTAAAGAACATAGGGTCTACCTTAAAGCAGCCACGCAATTTTAAGGCAGAGGAANCTGAGTCAATCCCTTTATATTCCTTAATGGGCACCTTATTACCATTCACTTCTATTTGACTTAANCCGTCAACTCTTTGATAAAATGCAAATACCTGAAAGTAAAATAAAATAACTCCAAAAATAAGACAAAAGACAGCGAGACTTATTGAAAAAAGTTTCCCATTCATCTTTTTAATTCTTCATTTAAAAATCCTANGTGTGCCTTAGCACATAATTTAGCCAAATTTCTTACTCTACCAATATAGTTTTGCCGCTCTGAGACCGAAATAACCCCACGTGCATCCAGCAAATTAAACAAATGCGAAGCCGTCAAGCATTGGTCATAAGCTGGACCTGTCATTATTATCTCTGCTCCAGAAGATTCATGTATGGGGCTTTGAGACAAAATTCTTNCGCATTCAGCCTCTGCNTCATCAAATTGCCTTAATAGCATTGTGGTATCTGCTACTTCAAAATTCCAACGACTAAATTGTTTCTCATTTTCACTGAAAATATCACCGTACGTCTTAGGAANNTTTGAATCTGGGTCATTGTAGGGGATNTCCATTACATTTTTCTTTTCTAAAACATGCATTGCTAATCTCTCTAGTCCATATGTAAGCTCACCTGGAATTGGATCACAATCAAATCCNCAAACCTGTTGGAAATAGGTAAACTGGCTCACCTCCATGCCATCACACCAAACCTCCCAACCCAAGCCCCACGCTCCTAAAGTTGGACTTTCCCAATCATCCTCTACAAACCTAATATCATGNTCATCTGAGTTAATCCCGATTGCTTTTAAAGACTGAAGGAATAAATCCTGTATGTCTTCAGGNGAAGGTTTCAAAATGACTTGAAATTGGTAGTAATGCTGCAATCTATTTGGGTTATCTCCAAANCGTCCATCCGTAGGTCTGCGGGAAGGCTGCACATAAGCAGCAAACCATGGCTCCGGNCCGAGAGATTTTAGGGTTGTAGCAGGATGAAAAGTNCCAGCACCCACCGGAAAATCATACGGCTGTAGAATTGAACAGCCATTCTGTGCCCAAAAGTTTTGAAGTGTTAATATTATTTCTTGAAAAGATTTTGGNTTTTGCATTTTTAGTAATGTAAATTATTTATATNATTTGNNACAAANAAACACAAAAGTCTATTAATTTCCAGCCTATAATTAAATGTAAAAGTAAACCTCGAAGACAGTGCTGGCTAATACTTATTTTTTTGCATTAGAAATAAATTCTTCTCTTAAAGCTAAGTTCTTGGAAAAATCCCCCAAAAATGTAGTAGTAACCATGGATATTCCTTTTTTATTCACACCACGCGTGCACATGCAATGATGGTCACCCTCAACACGGACAGCTACGCCATTAGGTTTAAGATATTTTTGAATTGCTTGAGCAATTTGAGAGGTCATTTTTTCCTGTACCTGCAAACGCTTTGAATATAGATCGACCAGCCTAGCGAGTTTTGATATTCCTACAACTTGTCCATTTGGAATGTAAGAAATGTTTACGTAACCTATAATTGGAGCAATATGATGCTCGCAGTAACTTTCAAATGGAATTTGATTCAAAGATACAGGATGACAATANTCCTCTACTTCCTTAAAGGTTTTGCCAAGTATGACCTTAGGATNTTCACCATAACCACNAAACCATTCATTGAATGCCTTAGCAACCCTCTCAGGTGTTTCAAGCAAGCCTTCTCTTTCAGGGTTGTCNCCTGCCCATANAATCAAAGTCTTAACTGCTTCTTTTGCTTCCTCAANAGACGGCTTATAGGAATCGGNAGATTCCATTACTTTCCTCTCTATNATATCCCTTTTATGAAAATTCATTCTGAATCCTTAAAAAAAATTTAANNNCNNTTAGGCTATCTTAACAAGCCTGANAGAGGATATAGTAACAATTTTAANAATAATAAATAGGCTATTATAAAAAAAGTAATTAAATTTATAAAATTTAGCTTAACCTAGCCGCATTATTTTGAATTATATGTAATTGTATAATCTTAAAGGGCAAAAACGCCAATATCTTCTGCGGGTCAATTTAGACGTTGTCAGAATTTATTTAGCCTTTACCTTTAATTTACGGATCATTACTAACTAAGACCAAGATTAAAAGGAACCAAAGTGCCAAAGAAAATTTCTATAATAAAACCAGATGATTGGCACCTGCATTTAAGAGAAGGAGATATTTTAAAAAAAGTTCTAAAATATTCAGCTAAAAACTTCTCGAGAGCATTAATAATGCCTAACCTTAAAAAACCTATTTTAACATATTTCCAAGCAGAGAAATACAAGAGAGAAATCTTAAAATACCTGCCGAAGGGTTCAAAATTTAACCCTCTTATGACACTTTACCTTACTGAAAAAACAAATCCAAAAGATATAAAAAACTTAAAAGTCAATGAGTTAATCAGTGCAATAAAATATTATCCTTCTGGAGCAACAACAAATTCAACATATGGAGTTAAAAATTTTGAAAAAGTAATGCCAATAATGGAACAAATGGCCAAATTTAATATTCCCCTATGTATGCATGGGGAATTGCCAGGCGAAAACTATGATATTTTTGATCGGGAAAAAATCTTTATCGAAAAAGTTTTAGATAAAATTAGATCGCGACTTCCTGATTTAAAAATTACTCTTGAGCATATTACGACTTCTGAAGCTATAAATTACGTCAAATCAACAAAAAAAAATCTAGGCGCAACAATTACTGTTCATCACTTAATGATCAATAGAAACCATATCTTTGAAAGAGGTATACGCCCGCATTACTTTTGTTTACCCATCGCAAAACGCAGAACCCATCAAGAGGATTTAATTCAAACAGCAACTTCAGGCGATAGACGTTTTTTTTTAGGAACTGACAGTGCTCCACATCTGTCTTCAAAAAAAGAATCTGATTGTGGGTGCGCTGGTATTTTTTCTACACCATACGCCGTACCCTTTCTAGCAGAGATATTCGACAGAGAAAATAAGCTTCCCAATCTGGAGAAATTTGTATCCCTTAATGGGGCGAGGCATTATAATGTTAATACAAATATTGAACGGTTGACCCTAATTAAAAAAAATAAACCAGTTAGATTAAAGACTTGGATAAGGGCCGAAAATGATAAAATTGTCTTTTTCGGCTCAGAATTTAAACTTTATTGGACAACTGAAAGAGAGAAAAATGCGAAACAAACATCAAGAAAGAATTAGCCTTGAAACTGCTAGAATTCTTCTTAATATCGGAGCAATAAACTTCAATATTTCAACCCCCTATAAACTTGCCTCAGGGCTACTTTCGCCTACCTATGTTGATTGTAGGAAAATTATTAGTGAGCCAAAAAGCAGAAGTAAGGTAATTGATTTTTTCCAGGAAATTTTTTTAAAGGAACTAAAAAAAGAAAAGATTGACAACATCGCAGGAGGTGAAACAGCAGGTATACCATTTGCAGCACTTTTAGCAGACAGGCTGAACCTTCCTCTTTGTTACGTTCGTAAAAAACCAAAAGGGTACGGAAAAAATTCACAAATAGAAGGAACGATAAAACAAAACCAAAACATCCTTCTTGTTGAAGATCTGGCCACAGATGGAGGTTCTAAAATTAATTTTGTAAATGCACTCCGAAAAGGTTCAGCAAAATGTAACAATGTCTTTGTCTTGTTTTATTATAATATTTTTGACAGCACCAGGAAACTACTTTCAGATAATTCTATAAATTTACACTACCTTACAACTTGGCATGACATTCTAAGCTATGCCAAAAAGGAAAACCTTTTTGACATAAAAACATTGACGGAAGTAGATAATTTTTTGTCAAATCCTACCCTTTGGTCAGAACAAAGGAGTTAAAATAATTATGAGAAGTTTTACTACTACATTTATACTGATCAATTATTTAAATACCTGTTAGACTTTTTTAAATT
>PBQX02000090.1:0-30614 GCA_002725175.2 Paracoccaceae bacterium | reverse complement strand
AAACCTTGTGTAGCTGCAACACCAGCCAAGACCGCTACAAAAGCAAAACTTGTACCTTGCATGATAGGCAGTCTAGCCCCTACAGGCCCCATACCTATTGTTTGAAATAACGTTGCAACACCAGCAAATAACATTGCCATTTGTATTAAATATATTTGCTCAGCACCTCCAAAAGCTAGCCCTGCTGCTCCAGCAACAATAACAGAAGGTGTGACGTTTGACGCAAACATAGCAAGCACATGTTGCAATCCTAAAGGAATAGCCTCCCCCATAGGAGGAGTATTATCTGGATCCATGTAAGATCCATTAATATTTTCGCTCATAATATACCTCATATATTTGTTTGTTTAGCTTCTTACATATTTTGGGCAAGAATACGCCTGCTTATAAACTAAAATCATAATTTTTAATAGTCATTATGTTAGTATAGGTAAAAAATGTTTAACTTTTTTATTAGTCAAGTTCACAAAGAAAACTTATTTNNANTTTAANGACNAACNGTACTTGTAAAAATGNNNATTTAGAANTATATCCTNCTGAGTTNNTTNTATNCAGGTGNNAAAGTGAAACAAAAAANTTCANNTAAGNCTCAAAANGNTNNTATANTTGNNCGNNTNTCAAANATNATGCCTCCATCATATTGGCTAGCTACAATTATTGCTCTAGCTGTTGTACTCTGGATGGCTTCTGATAATTTTTTNCCTGGACCCCCNCANGAAGTNNTAGACNAAATAAAANCNACCCAAACTGAAAAGAANGAGAAAACCTTCATAGTTTCGGCTGTGAAGGTAAAGAATAATGATACAGATATTGTAGTAAGAGCAAGTGGTGTTACAGAGCCCATCTATAGCATNAATATAATTGCACGACGCAGTGGAATAGTGACAGATATTCTCGTAACCGAAGGTAGCAAAGTTGAAAAAGGCCAGGTAATAGCAAGCCTTGACAGAGAGAATTTGGCTATGGATCTTGAAGCAGCCATATCAGCAGAAAAATCAGCCCAGCAGTCTTTNGACATAGCTGAAAAGTTGGGAAAAAACTACGCATCTAACCTTGAATTGGTTCAGTCTGAAGCTGCCTTAAAACAAGCAAAGGCTCAAGTGGCAAGTATCAAGCAACAAATCGCACACACTGAAATAAAGGCACAAAAATCTGGAATACTGGAAGAACTATCTCTGGAAACTGGTCAATTTATTAAAAAAGATAATGTTGTGTCTACTATAATGGGTATGGCGACAATGAAATTAATTGCACCTGTTCCTCAAACCCAAATAGGAAAAATATCTCTAAACGACAATGTGGTTATCACAATNCCTGGAATCGAAGAGAAAATAGGTAAAGTAAAAAGAATAGCTTCAGCTGCAAATCAAGCAACTAGAACATTTGATGTAGAAGTTGAATTAGAAAATAAGGACGGTTCTGTCCGCGCAGGCATGAGCTCAGAAGTTTCTATTGTTATTGATCAAGCAAAAGCATTCTCCGTTTCTCCAGCACATTTGGCAATAAGTGAAGACGGATCNCTCAGAGTTAANACNGTAAATAGTGAGAACATCGTAAGCATAATCGACGTAAAATTAATCCGAGCNTCCGGGAATATGGCATATGTATCAGGACTAAATGACGGAGACCTTATGCTGACTACAGGACAAGCTTTTGTCAGTGAAGGTGAGAAAATAACTTTTGAAATGCAAGANGATGGNTAGAANCTATGCGTAAAATAATTGAAGCCTGCTTTAGTAGACCTGGAGCTGTTATTCTTGGACTTTTACTTATATTCTTTATAGGTACCAATGCGTACGTTAATATTCCTAAAGAAGCTACCCCAGATGTAGATATACCAGTAGCATATGTATCCGTCGGATATGATGGAATTTCACCTAGCGACGCTGAAAAACTCTTGGTTAAGCCACTTGAAAAAAATCTCAGAACAGTTGCTGGATTAGATAAGATGACCGCAGTGGGCGCGGAAGGATATGCTTCAATAACTCTTGAGTTTTTAGCTGGAGAAGACATTGATCTGGCCCTAGATGATGTCCGAGAAGCTGTAGACAAGGCTAAGCAAGATCTTCCTCCAGGGGCAAAAGAACCAAAGGTTTTTGAAGTATCATTGTCCCTTTTCCCAATTTTAACTGCTGCCATTTATGGNCCAGTACCNGAACAATCGCTCATTTTTGCTGCTAGAGAAATAAAGGACCGCCTGGAGTCTATACCTGGCGTCTTAGAAGTTGATATAGGGGGAGACCGAGAAGAACTAGTCGAGATATTAGTAGATGCAAATGCTATGGAATCCTATGGATTAAATCCATCAACGGTAATTAGTTTGGTTAGTGCTAACAACCAGCTTGTTACTGCGGGCGCCATTGATACTGGCGCTGGCAGAATGGTGGTTAAAGTTCCNGGNGTTGTGGAAACAGTAAGTGACTTAATCTCTATGCCTATAAAAGTCGCAGATGGTACGACCATTAAATTTGGTGATATTGCAATTGTACGAAGAGCTTTTAAAGAGCCTGATAGCTGGTCCAGAGTTAATGGAGAACGATCAATAGTGTTGGACNTAAAAAANCGAGTTGGAGCAAATATTATCGAAGTAATTGCCGCNTCTAGAAAAGTTATAGACACAGGGGTTTCCATGATGCCTGAGGGTGTAAAAGCTAGCTACCTTTATGATGACTCTGAAACCGTGAAAAACTTATTAGGTGATTTAGGAAACAATGTGCTAGCCGCAATTCTTATAGTTATGGTGGTAATCGTTGCCACTCTTGGTTTAAGAAATGGTCTACTGGTAGGTCTAGCAATTCCGGGTAGTTTTCTTCTAGGCATATCAGTAATCTACAATATGGGAGTAACAATGAATATTATTGTTTTGTTCTCCTTAATTTTGGTGGCCGGTATGCTTGTTGATGGTGTCATTGTGACAGTGGAATACGCCGACAGAAAGATTTCCCAAGGAATGGATAGAATGTCAGCCTATATAGAAGGTGCATCTAGAATGTCTTGGCCAATAATCGCCTCTACGGTTACCACACTGATGGTATTCTTGCCACTACTTGTGTGGCCAGGAATTGTGGGTAGTTTTATGAAGTACCTACCAATTACCGTTATGTGTGTGTTGTCGGCTTCTCTTTTTATGGCTCTTATTTTTATTCCTGTTCTTGGTAGTAAAATTGGCAAAAGTAGTAGTAGAAATTTGGGATCAAAAGAATCCGCTCCGAGAATATACAGGAATATCCTTAAGTTAGCACTTCATTATCCAGTAATGGTCGTCTTAACTGTGATTGCTTCGATGGTTATTGCTTTTGGTGGATATTTTTCTGCGGGATTAGGAGTAAGCTTTTTCCCAGAGATAGAACCAGAACAGGCAGTGGTACAGGTCCTTGCCAGAGGAGATCTTTCAGCGGAAGAAAAGGATGCCATAGTTAGATCTACTGAAGGAAGAATAGGAAAATTATCGGGTGTTGATGCAAAATATGCAAAAACTCAAGATCCTGATGGTCAGGACCCGAAAGACTCTGTTGGTTTTATTAGAACGGTTTTTGATGACTGGGATAAAAGGGAAAAAGCTACAGACTTGATCGAAGAAATGCGAACACGTATTGCTGGAATACCAGGTGCCGAAGTGAATATAAAGGCGCAACAGGAAGGCCCTGGAGGAGGAGTGCCAATTCATATCGAATTGCTAGGAAATAATATGGAATCACTAGCAAAAGCGGTTAAAGATATTAGAGGCCGAATGGACGCTATTGGAGGCTTTGTAGATGTGTCTGATAGCAGGGCATTACCTGGAATGGATTGGATAATTGACATTGATCGTGATGCTGCAAGTAGGCATGGAGTTTCTGTCTATTCTCTGGGTGAAATGGTTAAACTTCTTACCGCCGGCATAGATATATCGGATTACAGGCCAGATGACATAGAAGACGAATTAGATGTAAAATTAAGGTTCTTGAAAGGTCAACGAAATCTTGATCGGCTCCAGGAATTAAAAATTCCAACAAGTACCGGAGATTTTGTACCTCTGTCAACTTTTGCAGAATTGAAACCTAGCCCAACTAGCGGAAATGTTGAAAGAAAAGATGGGGTACGATTTTATTACATTGATTCAGATGTAGAGGAAGGTCTTCTTGCATCAGACATGGTCAATAAATTAAAGGAAAGCCTGGAAAAGACACCAACCGTAACGGGTGTAGAGGTTTCTTTTGGGGGAGAAGATGAAGATATCAAAGAAACACAAGCTTTCCTAATGCAATCTTTCGTAATCTCTTTAGTTTTGATGATTATCGTACTAATGATTCAATTTAATTCGGCTTGGCAAACATTCGTAACGATGTCAGCTATTGTACTTTCCACAGGCGGCGTCTTTCTTGGACTATGGCTAACGGGCAGACCATTTGGGATTGTCATGTCAGGTATGGGAATAATAGCATTGGCTGGTATAGTGGTGAATAATAATATTGTTTTGATCGATACTTTCAATGAATATATCAAGAAGGGATATGATGCGAAGGCTGCGGCCTTTAGAGCAGGGTTAGTAAGATTCAGACCTGTTCTTCTTACGGCCATAACCACTATTTTAGGACTATTGCCAATGGTGTTTGAATGGACAATCAAGTTTGGAGGAAGAGAGATTTTGGTGGGAGCACCTTCCAGTCAATGGTGGACAACACTTTCAAGTACGATCGCTGGCGGCCTCACTTTTGCTACCGCCCTTACCCTTTTGGCAACGCCTGCCTTATTGGTACTTGGTGCGAAATCTACTGTCTTTTTCACAAAAATGAAAAATAGAGTTGTTTCCATTTTTTCCCGATTTAGAAGGCAACAAGAAACCTTTGCTGCAGAATAATCACATTACCTTAGTTGCGTTTTACAAAAATTTTAGTCTTCAAAGACCCAATTAGAAATACTGTTAAAAGAATTCTTGCTATATGATGAGAAGTTACATAAATCGGATTAGCAGACAGACTTAAAGCTATGAGACTCATTTCCGTAACGCCTCCCGCTGCAAAACATATCAGCAAAACTTCTAAATCTTGGCTAACATAATTGGAAAGGATAAGTGAAATTATCAAACCGATGATTTGCATTGAAAATACACTAATTAAGCCAAGCCAAAACGTCCTAAATATGAGATTTCCCGTTATTCCGTTAAATCTTGTTCCAAGTGCTACTCCTATCACTAACTGACTAATATCCATAAGATCATTAGGATTGGAAAAACTAGGAAAATCTGCGATAGAAGCACTTGCACCAACTAGCAAAGGACCTATGAATTGTTTTGCTGGAAAATTAATAAGCTTACCTAACCCTATGCCTATTATGCACAGAANAAGTATAGTTATCCAATCTGCNAAGAATGTTGGTTGTGTAGATAATTCCAATCCACTTGCACTTCCAAAGAGTTCCCCTTTCCAGACAAAAAAAGCCAAGGGAACGCTAAGTATCACTAAAATGATACGAACAAAATGTTGAATAGACAGAATACGAATATCTGCCCCCGCCTCTTCACCTAAGGTCATGCTTTCTACTANACCTCCTGGCGCTCCAGAATAAAAAGCAGTGACATGATCATAATTGCCAATAAAATGAAAAATAAAATAGTTTNCGGCATGAGCTGTTAAAACAAAAACAATCAATGCTGAAAAACTTAACCATAGAGATCCAAATGAATTCAATATTTCTCCATCTAGAGTTCCTCCAATCATAACGCCAATAATGGATAAAAATATTAATCTAAAATTATTTGGAAATTCAAAACCTTGGAGCTGAGGAATTTTTCCTGAAATAACNAATATGGCAGTTGAACAGAGTCCACCAAATAAAAAAGGCATAGGAAGCAGAGTCTTTGAAAAAAAATACCCAAAAATTCCTCCAAAAAGTAAAAGACAAACCGTTATATTAAATTTTAAAACCATTTTCCTTTTGCTAAAATTATCTCTTANTTAGGCTTTAACCTTTTTAATGAGACCTGCCCATTATATAATTTGCGAAATCAGCAACTTTGGAAGACTTATTTTNCTTATCTTCTTGTTGATCTCCAAATTCGAGAAATTTGTGCATACTGCGAACACCAANCCACCTTACTGGCTCTAACTCCCATTTTCTTACCCTTCGATTTATCCATGGTAAATCCGTAGTTTCTGTATTCTTTTGCAAACTAAGGTCAGCAAGGGTCCTNCCAGCTAAATTAGATGTGGAAACTCCNACACCCACGTAGCCCCCAGCCCAACCTAGTCCAGTTTTTCTATCAAAATTTACTGACGCACACCAATCACGTGGCACACCAAGCGTCCCACACCAAGCATGATCAATAGGGACTTCAGATATTATAGGGAAATGCTTATGAAGAATTTTTTGCAAGGTTAAGANTGTCTTCCTCTGGGCAACACCGTTAATATCTGTTTTGGAACCATACCGATACGGGATACCTCTTCCTCCTATTGCTATCCTGCCTTCTCTNGTTTTCTGGGCGTAAAAATAAGAATGTGCATAATCTCCTATCAGTTCATTTCCGTTCCAACCAATTTGATTCCAAATTTCTTTAGAAAGTGGTTTAGTAACTATCTGGGCCGAGTTTAAAGGTAAGAGATCCCTTTTGTAGTTTTTAAAATCAGCTGAAAANCCTTCTGTGGTACGCAAAATAATAGGTGATTTTACTTCAAAGAAATCTGTACTAACTAATCCTGATTCATAGTGAATAACCAAAGTACTTTCGTAAATAACAACACCTAAATCTTCTACCACTCTCCGCAANCCCTGGACAAGCTTGGCGGGCTGAATCCTTGCCACACCTTCCATTTTGAGAGCACCTTTCCCAATCGGTATTCGGACAATTTTCTCNAGTGTCTCTCGATCTATAAACTCCACTTTATCTTCTGAAACTCCCCATGATTTTCTCACTTCTAATTCATGTTTTAGCCTTTCAATTTGGGCATCATTAGTTGCAACACGGATTTCAGACGTAGAAACTATATCTGCATCAATCCTATTATCTTTACAAACCTTTATCACTTCTGGAACTGTTTCCAAAAGGCTTCTGACTAACTTTTGGACTGATTTTCTATCATTNTTTTCAAGATATTTTGAATGTTCCCAAGCAAAACCACCGGTCAACCAGCCTCCGTTCCGCCCAGAAGCCCCAAACCCAGAAAACTCTTTTTCAAGAATAACAACATTAAGACTAGGTTGCGATTTTTTCAGATAATACGCAGTCCATAAACCTGTATATCCGGCTCCAATAATACAAATATCGGCTCTTATATTTTTTGACAAAGAGGGACGCCTTTCAGGAAAGGTTCCAATATCACGATACCAGAAAGAAATACCTCCATTCTTAAAAGTCAATTNTTACGCCTCATTAAAAAATTTAGTTTAAACAAAGTCCAAAAATTATAATCCAAATCTTGTTCCTTTAGCCGGAGGATCTTCAGCGGGACCTGCAAAACATTGCGCGTATTTCATCCATTTTTTTGCAACCTTTCCAANAATTTTGAGCTCAGTATCTAATACATTCCTAGTCTGTGTAACGACTTGAGAAAATTCCTTAGCGTCACCCTTTACCAAATTACCTTTACTATTTTCANCCTTCCACTCCCATATTTTTCCTGATGGTGCAGTTAGAATAACATCAGGAACTTCAATTGGCACAGCCCAATTTCTATTCATAAAAGTCCAGCCAAATGTTGAAACACCCAAGTGGGCAATATTTTTTATCCTATCATATTCCACTCTTTTAACTAAAAATAAATCAAACAGTTCCTGCCCATGAGCCCATGTCTCCATTTGTCTAGCAGTAACGGATGATCTAGCACTCATTTCGGGACCTGCCCATTTGAGACGCCTCTTAGGATCAGTAGCACGAAACACATCTGCCAACCGTCTACTTCCATCCCACCAACCCCTCAAAAGCTCTTTTCCCGAAAGATTATTAAGCCACGGCCTTTGGGTTTCGACTAACGATCTACCTCTTTTAAGCTCTATTGCTATTGGTGTAAAAAAGTTCTCAAAATCTTCTGCACTCTTTAGAGAACATTCCGCAGCAAAGTTAAAAATATGTAAATGTCCAATTACATCATTTACTGTCCAACCTTTAAAAAGCGTTGGTTTTTTAAAATCTTCCTCAGGCTTATCTAATAGCAACTCATAAATTTGCCTACTTTCCTCAAGGAAATCATTAGCCTGTTCCATTATTTTATTCCTTAATTTCCATGATTAAATCGTCCGCACTAACCTGCTCTCCCGTAGAGAAATAAATTTTACCTATTTTACCATCCTTGCCAGCAATAAGTTCATGCTGCATCTTCATAGCCTCTAGTATAGCAACCCTATCCCCAACAAATACCTCAGTTCCTTCAGACACATCTATGGCATGAATTACACCAGGCATAGGTGCCAAAATATTAACCTCAGATCTTTTTTCATCATACTTAACTCTATGGACCTCATTTCTAAATCTAAAACTACTTGTGCTTGTAAATAGGTAGAGATCTAAATTAGATACGTAAAAATCCGTCATATCTAATGACTGTCCATTTAATCTTAGTTTATCTTCATGCATGGTAAATTTTAACGTTTCCTTTTCATTTAATATTTCCAAAGCATCTGGCCCTTTTACAACCATATTTATATCTCTAGTTTCTCCAAAAAAACTCAGCTTTATGGAAGTTTTTAAGAAACCCTGATTGCTCCATCCAAGTAATTCATTCGGCATTTGAATGGATCGCTTTCTATTACATTCCATCTGATAAAAAGTATGCATACTGGCTACAATAGCGTAATGAATAAAAGCAGGCTCCTTAGCTATGTAACCCTTAGAATAAGCCTTCTCAAAAAAGGCTGTCGTCCCCTCTCCCTTTACAAATACTTTATTTGATAAAATTTCTATTAATAAATCTCTATTAGTTTTTACACCAACCAAAATCGTTTTTTTCAAGCTCTCTAAAATAAGTTTTAGAGCACCACTTCTTGTTTCTGCCTTTGCTATAATCTTTGCTAACATTCCATCATAATAGGGAGTTATTGTCTGACCTTTTTTAATACCAGGATCAACTCTAATGCCCTCAATTTTTGGCTCTTTCCAGAGCTCAACTGTTCCAGTACTTGGAGAAAAATCATTTTCGGGATCCTCAGCATATAATCTTACTTCGATAGCGTGCCCATCTAACACAATGCCTTCTTGAGTTATTTTTAATTCCTTCTGGTCTGCAACCGAAAGTTGCATAGCAACAAGGTCGAGGCCAGAAATTAACTCTGTTACTGGATGTTCAACCTGCAGCCTTGTATTCATTTCCAAAAAATAAAACCTGTCTTCGCTATCAAGTAGAAATTCCACAGTCCCTGCTCCAGAATATTTAATTTTTTTGGCCACACTTACCGCTACTTCACCCATTTTTTTTCTTAGATCATTAGTCATAACTGGGCACGGGGCTTCTTCGATTATTTTTTGATGCTTTCTTTGCACCGAACAGTCTCTTTCGCCTATATACACACAGTTTCCAAAATTATCCGAAAACACCTGAATTTCTACATGTCTAGGGGCTATAATAGCCTTTTCTATAATAATTTCACTTGAGCCAAAGGCACTTTGGCTTTCAGACATTGCAATCTTTATTGATTCACTAAGTTCATACTTTGATTTCACAAGGCGCATTCCTCTGCCGCCACCTCCTGCAGCGGCCTTTATCATCACCGGAAAACCAATATCAGTTGCTTTCTTTTCGATCTCTTTTGAAATCAAACCCTCTACCTCGAAACCAGGAATGCACGGCACTCCTGCCTCTATTAATATCTTCTTTGCTTTAGCTTTATTAGCCATCAATTGGATAGATTTTGCAGATGGGCCCACAAAGATTAAATTCTCTTTTTGACATAAACTAGCAAACTCATCATTTTCAGAAAGAAATCCATATCCTGGATGGATCGCATCTGACTCGGTTTGGTGGGCTGCAGCTATAATTTTTTCAGCGTTCAAATAACTATCTATTACAGGACCTACACCTATGCATATACTCTTGTCGGCATAATTTACATGGAGGCTTCCAGAATCTGCTTCAGTATAGACAGCTACAGTTTCTAAACCTAATTTTTTCGCAGTTTTAATTATTCGAACAGCGATTTCACCTCGATTTGCAATAAGCAGCTTCTTGAAATTTNTTACAGGCCCNTCAGTNTAGTTCATTTAATTTTGTCCATCTCAAATTTCTTTTTTCTGCGAATGCNTCCTNAGCCTCATCACTGATNNCCCCCCTAGCAAACTCATTTGCAGCAAATTCACTCATTTCCAATCCAACAAGTTTTGTAGCAGNCAGTATTACATCCTAGCTATACCAAAACTGTTTGNCTTAAGGAGCCTCCTATTAGATTCCCAACAAGTGTCAAGGCAAAAACCAATAACCTTTCGAGTNTCCCTTGGGTCAATTATNCCATGGTCAAGAAGTCTACCCGAAGTNTAAAATGCCTCTGTTTGTTTATCAAAATGATTTGTTAATTCCCTCTTTTGCTTACTTAAAATTTTTGGATCTATTTCATTTCCTCTTCTCCTAGCTGCATTTACAGTCACTTCCTCCATAGTTAATGCTGCCTGCTCTCCTCCCATGACTCCAGTTTTTGAATTAGGCCAGGAAAATAGAAAATCGGGCTTATAAGCAAATCCACACATTCCATAATTTCCAGCACCAAAGCTGGCACCTATGTAAAATGTTATCTTTGGCACTCTAACATTTGTGACGGCCTGAATCATTTTGGATCCATGCTTAATCATACCCGCCTGCTCATACTCCTTACCAACCATGTAGCCNGTAGTATTATTAAGAAAAATTATNGGTTTGTCCGCTTGATCACATAATTGGAAAAAATGNGCTGCTTTTGTTGCACCATTTGGGTCGATAGGACCATTGTTTCCAATCAAACCACAGGAGTGACCCAGTATGTTGGCATTCACGCAAACTGTAGATATTCCATAGTTTGGCTTAAAATCCATGAACTCTGAACCATCAACTAACCTACAAATTACCTCTCGAACATCGTANGGTTTTTTATAATCAACAGGAACCAAGCCAATTAATTCATCCGCAGAATGCAAAGGTTCGATCCATTCGNNTTCTCTGGANCAAGAAATACCTTTTTTCCAATCTAAGCTCTTTACAATTTCNCTTGCTATCTCAATGCCNTGCCGATCATCCTCGGCAAGGTATTCTACTAAACCAGTACATTTTGAATGCATCTCGGAACCTCCAAGTTCACGATCACTGGAAACCTCACCGGTAGCTGCTTTAACTAATGCTGCGCCAGCTAAAGCTGCCATGCCATTATTTTTTATTCCTACAACATAATCACTTAAACCAGGCTGATATGCTCCCCCAGCCGTNGAAGGGCCGTGGAGCACAGTAATTATAGGAATACCCATNGCGCTTAACTCTGCTAAACCTGCAAAAAGGCCTCCNCCTTTTGCCCATAACTCTACAGTGTATGCCATCAAATTTGCGCCAGCACTTTCAACCAAATGCACAAAAGGAAGTTTCTGCCTTTTTGCCATGGTTATACCAGCCAAGCCTTTTTCCATTGACTGTGTAGTTGTTGCTCCAGCATTTATACCACTATCGTCGACCCAAATAAAGCAACGCGTTCCGTTTATAAAACCAATTCCCATTATCATATTAGCTCCAGGGTAGGAGGTATCAGGGTTTTGATCATCAACTAAATAACCTGCAAAATTAAAAAGTTCTAAAAAAGGTAGACCTGGATCAAGAAGTGCAGAGAGCCTTTCCCGTGGCGTTAATTGTCCTCTTTCTCTGAAACGAGGCTTTCTTTGTTCTGATTTTTCAACGGTTCGTTTCTCTAACGAACGCATTTCATCAATAAGAGCCATATGGTCCTTGATGTTTGTCTTAAAGGATGATGTATTTTTTTGTATCTTGGTAAGAAAAGTTGCCATTTTTTTACTCCATCCTATACTTTAGCCAATTTTTTGGTACCAAACTTTTCGGCACTAATACTTCAGTTGAAAGTAATATCTGCCCATAGCCCTTACCTTGCGGATCATTTCTTAAACTCGTAGTACCTCCACCTCCTAAGGCTTGGCTCAATACGAAATTAATAGCNTTGAAGCCAGGAATCGGAAAGCGCTCAACTGGTCCTTTCAGAAAATGTTCGAATATTTTCTTTACCTTAACTTCTGTTAAAATAGACCAAAGAAATGGATATAATTCNGGGCTTCTAGCAATCACCCCAATATTTACCTTATCGCCTTTATCACCACTCCGTGAATATGCCAATGCTACAAGAGGCAAAAACATTGTCTTTTCACTAGTATAGAAATGGCTTGGCGGCTTTACATTGTCCCTCTTTACTAATTTNCCTCCCAATTCTAAAGTTTTAAATTTTTCAACATTAGCCAATCCTATTTTTGTNGATATCGGNACCTTCTCCTTTGAAATTAGAAAAGAAAATAAAGCTAAAACTGGAGATGGTTTTGGCCGAGCACCGGCGAAGCCACTTAAACCTGGTGGTGAAGAAAGTCCTAAACCCGTTGCAGCTTTTAACATANTATCTACCCCTTTAGGAGAAGGGTGCTTCACAGCTATCTTAACAAATACTTCTCTATTATTTTGCCCTTTAGAAGCTTTACCAAACTGAGCCTCAGAACCCAATATTTCAGTACTAACTTCAGTAAAATCGTCCAAATTAATATTTCTCAGGTCTGCTTTTGCTCTTGAAATTACTGCATGCGAATATGCCTCGGCTTTNTTTACAGCTTCCATGCCGTAAAACCCATATAAATGACCTCCCCTATATCCATCTGAATAAGTAAGGCAGACTTTAAGTGCATCCGGTGGTTGGTAACCTTTTGCCCCAGACACTTCAACCGAGTTTGAGCTTACTTCTTTAATTTTTACGCTTGAAAAATCACAGGTTACATCAGGCAAAATATAATTTGCCGGATCTCCAATTTCATAAACTAATTGTTCAGCAACAGTTCCAAAATTTATTATTCCTCCCGACCCAGTAGGCTTTTGAATTAATGCTTTGCCATCTGAAGAAATTTCTGCAATCGGATAACCTATTTTCTCAAATCCTCCTGAAATACTTTTCCAGTCCGTAAAATTTCCTCCCGTTACTTGAGTTCCACATTCAATTAAATGACCTACCAAACTACCTGCCGCAAGCAAATCTAGGTCATTTTCATTCCAGTTAAAAAAAGAAATGCAGGCACCAAGTGTGAGAGCACTATCTACACACCGACCAGTGATAACTATATCCATCCCTTCATTTAAAAGCTTTGCTATTGGGAAAGCCCCCAAATATGCATTGATACTGGTAATAGAATCTTTTTCTGGAAAATTCCTTTTAGAAAACATTTCTTTTGGCGCATCAATTTCAAAGTCTGAAATCCTGTTTGATAAATTATCCCCTAATACCACACCAACTTTAAGGTCAAGCCCCTTCCCTTTAATCAAAGCTTCTATNGCAGAGGCACAAGCAATCGGATTCATGCCTCCGGCATTTGAAACAACCTTCACATTTTGATTTGAAATCTCAGCCAAATTTTGATCTATAACTTCAAACACGAAATCAGTTGCATAACCAAGAGTTTTGTCTTTCAAATTTGCCCTCGCCATAATGGCCATGGTAATNTCGGCGAGGTAATCATAAACCAGTACATCTACATTTTTTTCTGCCAGCAAAAACTTAGTTGAAGAGCTAGCATCCCCCCAATAACCGCTTGCACCACCTATTCTTAGTTTCTTTTTTCTCATTTAATTTTCTCGTAAAGGCAGAACAAATATACTGTTTTTTTCAATTGGCAAAAAGTAACATATCTAAATTTTTTCTCCCTCATATTCTCCATTTAAAAATTTTTCCCTTAAAACAAATTTCTGTATTTTCCCAGATCCTGTTAATGGCCATTCCTCAATATTTATCCAAAACTTAGGAGTTTTCTGAGCAGATAGTTTTATCCTAATGAATTTTTTTAATTCATCCCCACCTAATTTATANGANCNATTAANCTTCAGAAAACAAGCTATGACTTCACCAAATATTTTATCAGGCACACCTATGACTGCAACTTCAGAAATCGCATTATTCTCCAAAATACAATTTTCAATTTCTTTCGGATAAATATTCTCACCTCCCCGAATAATCATCTCCTTTGTCCNACCGGTCACTCTTATATAACCATTCCTATCCATGTACCCTAAGTCGCCAGTACGCAACCAACCTNTGCTGCTAATAGTTTTTTCTGTGTCAGAATTATTGTTAAAGTAGCCAAGCATAATATTATACCCNCGACAACAAATTTCACCTACTTCNCCTATAGGTAAAATTTTTCCATCATCCGTGCTATTAATGGATACTTCTATGTTTGGTAAAGGTTGTCCAACCGTATCTTTTAGTTGGTCGACTTGATCATTTGGCCAAGCTAAAGTGATTACTGGGCTTGCTTCGGTTTGACCGTAAAGAATTTGTACATCAATATTAAATTTTGATTTTATTTCTTTAGCTAAAACTGGNGGGACATTCGACCCCCCAGATGAAACTGATTTCAAGCTAGAGAAGTCTCGAAATTTATTATTTTGAGCCTTTAATGTTTGAACGAACATGGTGGGAACCCCCCCCCATTGCGTTATCTTTTCTTTTTCAATTATTTTACCAACTACTATAGGATCAAAAATTGACATTAGATAATGTTCAGACCGATGNGTTAAACAACCAAGTGTAGCCATGCCTGAACCGGCNCAATGAAATAATGGCATAGAATTCAGAAACTTGTCTCCATTTTTCGCTTCCATTCTTTCTTGATAAAACTTTGCATTATTTAGCAAACCTTTATGATGAAGCATTGCTCCTTTTGGAAATCCTGTAGTGCCAGAGGTATATTGAATTTGAAATGGATCTTCCGACTGCACCTCCGGCAACTCCCCTTTAATATCTCCTTTAAGGACAATCTTTGTAATATCTTCAATATCGGTCATTTCTATTTCTACCCCTATGGAATTACAAACTTCATTCGCAATTCNCCACATTGGATTGCCCCTAAAAGATCTACATAAGAATAACTCCGAGCTTTCACTTTGCNAAAGCACATATNTTAATTCGTCTGCCTGATAAGAAGGGTTAACCGTTACCAAAACCAAACCAGCTAATGCCACACCATACTCAAGCAAAACCCACTCAGGTTTATTAGATGACCAGACGGCAATCCTATCTCCTTTTTTATGCTTAATTAATAAATTCTTGGCTAGAATAATTGCATCATTATATAATTCTTGAAAATTCCATTTTCTGGAAATTTTTCCACTTTCATTAACTTCAACAAGAGCTATTTTTAATGAGCTGTCAAAGGAAGCCAGCCTTAACTCCTCACCCACTGAACGATCCCAAACCTCACCACTCTTTACAGCTGGAAAGTATGATTTCTGCAGATCTAATTTATATGACACCATCGATATATTTATGTCCTCCAATTTCATTTTATCATGATATAACAGTTTTTATTGTCAATATTACTGAGAAATAACTGCAATTTAAGTATTGAAAAAGAGTGGTTGTGCTGTTTTAAGTATCCTTATGGGAGAACTATACTATCAAACAATCCTTGCCAGACATTCATAAATCGTTAATAAATTTTTGAATCAAAAGCAAAATATTTGGTAATGAGAAATGATAGACATACATAAAGAAATTGAACATTCTAAAAAAGACTTAGGAAAAGAAATAGGTGTATCCAAATGGGTCCGNCTTGATCAAAAATCCATTAGTGAATTTTCTAACCTAACTGAAGATCCAAATTTTATTCATGTGGATGTAGAAAAAACAAAAGCCGAAACACCTTTCGAAGGTACGATAGCTCATGGATTTTTCGTTTTATCATTTGCAGTTAAATTCTCCCTGGATGTTTTCCCCAAACAGGAAAATAACTCTTATAACCTAAACTATGGCTTTAACAAAATTAGATTTGTTTCACCCGTACCGTCTGGCTCAAACATTCGAGGTCGATTTATGTTATCTGATATAGCGAAAAAGGGAACTAACGGAATTTTGAAAACATTTAATTTAGTAATTGAAACAGAGAAAGAAGAAAAGCCGGCAGTTTCCGCGGAATGGCTCACACTGACGCTCTATAAATAAAGGAATAGAAATGACCAAAGACATAGTAATCGCCTCAACAGCTAGAACTCCAATTGCCAAGGCCTATAGAGGTGCTTTCAATAATACGCAGGCTCAAACTCTAACTGGACATGTTATATCACACGCTGTCGAGAGAGCAGGACTTGAAAAAGAAGAGATTGAAGATGTTATAATTGGTGCAGCACTGCAACAAGGTTCAACGCAAATGAATATTGCCAGACAAGGTGCAATACGCGCCGGTTTACCAACGACTGTTCCTGGAATGTCTGTTGACAGGCAATGTGCCTCTGGCTTGATGGCAATCATGAGTGCTGCTGGCAGAATAGCAACCGGTGATATAGACGTTGCAGTTGCCGGAGGTGTTGAAAGCATATCTCTAGTACAGAATGAAAATATGAACAGATATCGCTTAACTGACCCCTGGATTGTCGAAAACCTACCCTCTTTGTATATGACTATGCTTGAAACAGCGGAGGTAGTTGCTGATCGATACAATNTAACAAGAGATCAGCAAGATGAATATGCCTGCGAGTCCCATCGAAGAACCCAATCAGCTATTGAGGGAGGAAGATTTGATAAAGAACTGGTGCCGCTAAAAACCATTAAAAAAGTACAAGACAAGACTAGTGGAGAGCTATCTGAAATGGAAGTAAAACTTAAATATGATGAAGGTGTCAGACCCGAAACAACATATCATGGATTGCAAGGACTCTTACCAGTTTTTAAAGATGGACAAAACATCAAAGAAGGTAAGTATATTACCGCTGGAAATGCGTCACAATTATCTGACGGTGCTTCNGCCTCAGTGGTAATGTCTGAAAGCACAGCAGTGAAAAAAGGAATTGAACCCTTAGGAATTTTAAGAGGTGTCTCAGTATCTGGATGTGACCCTGACGAAATGGGAATAGGTCCGGTGTTTGCAATACCAGATTTACTGAAAAAGAGTGGACTTAAGGTTAATGACATTGGNCTTTGGGAATTAAATGAAGCATTTGCCAGTCAAGTAATTTATTGTCGTGACAAACTTGGAATTGACCCTGAAAAATACAACGTTGACGGCGGTGCTATTGCTGTAGGACATCCCTACGGGATGAGNGGAGCGCGGATGACTGGCCACGCCCTTATTGAAGCAAAAAGAAGAAAGGAAAAATACTGTGTGGTAAGCATGTGCATCGGAGGAGGTATGGGGGCCGCCGGGTTGTTCGAGGTAAATTAAANTTGTGCCTATAAAGAGGTGATTGTTTCTCCACCGTCCACAACTATGGACTGCCCAGTCANATAAGCTGAGGCAGGAGAAGCTAGAAAATGAGCAACACCTGCAATATCTTCCGGCAAACCTATTCTCCTTAATGGAGTCACACTTTCCTGNTTTTTTCTGTAAACTGGATCTTCCCATAGTGCTTTTGCAAAATCTGTTTTCACTAATCCAGGTGCAATTGCATTTACTCTAATATTAGAAGGGCCATATTCCACAGCCAGATTTCTAGCCAATGCTGACTCAGCAGCTTTTGTCATTCCATAAGCCCCTATAAATGCATTTCCCCTTATGGCAGCAATACTAGACAAAAGAATAATTGATCCTCCTCCACTTTCCACCATTTGTGGAATTACCAACTGAGATAACCACAATGTACTCTGGATATTAACCTTTACCAATTTTTCAAATGCTTGATCAGGAAGATTGGAAAGAGATCCAAAAACNGGGTTAGTTGCAGCGTTACAAACAAGAATGTCAATATTTCCAAACTTTATCCTCGTATTCTTAACAAGCTCTTCAACCTCTTCCTTAACTCCCACATTGCAAGGTATTGACTTAACACTCAAGCCTTCACCAAGCATCATTTCAGAAATCTGATCACAGACATCTTTTTTGCGGCTAGAAATTACAACACTTGCCCCCGCTCGTGCCATTTGCCAAGCTATTGCTAAACCAATACCCTTTGACGAACCAGTTATTAACGCAACCTTACCTGTCAAATCAAACATTTTGGTATAAGTCTCTTTATCCATAACTAGTAATCTCTCATATTTTTAANACGATTTTTCCTACGGCTTCCCTGTCCATAATTCTTCGAAGAGCAATAGGTGCTTCTTCCAGNCTGAAAGTTTCAGAAATCATAGGNTTTAACTTCCCTTCACCATACCACTTAAACAACTGTTCAAAATTTTCATTATCAAGCTTCGTTTCGTTCATTCTAAACGCTCCCCAAAATACACCAACAATGGCGCAACCTTTCAAAAGGGCCAAATTAATTGAGATTTTTGGTATTTCTCCAGATGCAAACCCAACTACAAGTGCACGGCCTTTCCAAGCCGTCGACCTCAAAGCCTGTTCAAACACTTCACCCCCTACTGGATCATAAACGACATCAACACCTTTCTTNCCAACTATAGCCTTTATTTCTTCTCTTAAATTTTGCTCTTTATAATTAATTAAATGATCTGCTCCCACTTCACTGGCAGCATTTAGCTTCTTCTTACTGCTAGCAGCAGCTATAACCTTAGCACCCATTGCCTTCCCAATTTCAACGGCGGCCAACCCGACTCCGCCGCCTGCACCTAGCACTAACAACGTTTCTCCTCTCTTAAGATCTGCCCTTTGCTTAAGAGCGTGCATAGATGTTCCATATGTCATGGTAAACCCAGAAGCAGTAACTCCATCCATGCCCTCGGGGCGATACAATAAGCCAGAAGCATCTACTAATATTTGTTCTGAAAATCCGCCTGAAAGAGTCATAGCCATAACCTTATCTCCAAGCTTTACTCCCTTAACATTTGATCCTATTTTATCTACCACACCAGCTACTTCACCACCTGGCGAAAACGGTAGCGGTGGCTTAAATTGATATTTGTCCTCAATTATTAAAGTGTCAGGGAAATTGACCCCACAAGCCTCTATATCAATCCTTACTTGATTTGAACCAGGCTCTAGATCTTCCAACTCCTTTACATTCAAATTCTCCGGTGGGCCAAAATTTTCACACAGTACTGATTTCATAGTATTACTCTTTGCATTTTAAAAAAATTCCGATAGCTATCTTTCCAACTAAAAGAAGCGCTTTAACTTGACTACATCATACATATTAGTAACTATGATTAAAGTTTAATTTTTGTATTATTTAGCGCTAACCTGATAAAAGTTTGTGCTTTTAATGGCAGCTTCAACAAAGCACCTTTTGGAGAACATACATGGCAGAAGTTATTAATTTATCGATTGAAGAAGATTTAGCGATAATATCTTTTAACAACCCTCCTGTTAATAGTCTAGGTTTGGCCGTTCGAAAAGGTTTGGTTGAAGCACTTAATGCTGCTGAAAACAATGTAAATGTCAGAGCTATAATTTTAATAGGAGAAGGATCTACTTTTCCCGCAGGGGCAGACATCAAAGAATTTGGACATCCACCTCAAGAGCCGCATTTACCTGCTATTTGTGATAAAATTGAAAAAACAAAAAAGCCTGTAATTTCTGCACTCCACGGGACTGCCTTAGGGGGCGGGTTAGAAATAGCTCTCTCATCACACTATAGAATTGCATCAGAAAAAACAAAAATAGGGCTACCCGAAGTACATCTTGGACTTCTGCCAGGAGCAGGTGGGACCCAGAGGTTGCCGAGATTGGCCGGAATTGTTCCAGCCCTAAAAATAATGACTTCCGGAAGCCCTATAAGTTCCACTGAAGCTTTAAAGATTGGGATTATTGATAAAATTGCTGAAGACTTATTATCAAATGCGAAATCTTTTGCTCGTGAAAATATGGGGAAGAACAATTATCCAATCACGAGCAATATTCAAGATAAAATAATAGATTCAGAAGAAAACAGAGGAGCAATTAAGTCTTTCAGAGAAGAGCTTCAAAAAAAAGCAAGAGGTTTATTAGCCCCACAGAAAATAGTTGATTGCGTGGAAGCTTCTCTTTCATTAAAAATTGAGGACGGTTTAAAGTTCGAGAGAAATGCCTTCTCTGAATTAATGGCTACTAAGCAAAGCAAGGCTCTAATTCACGCTTTTTTTGCTGAGCGCAAAAGTGCAAAAATTCCTGAAATAGCTAGAGCTACTAACAGGGCTATTAGTTCTTTAGGAGTTATTGGCGGTGGAACAATGGGCTCGGGAATTACAGTTGCAGCTCTTAACGCAGGATTGCATGTCAAAATGATTGAAAAGGATAAAGATAGCATTGATAGAGGTATTCGTAATGTAAGAAAAGTCTATGAAAGAGACGTTGAAAAAGGACGGATGAATCTAGAAAAGAAAGAAAAAATTCTTTCAAATTATGAGCCAAGTACTGACATGCAAAACCTATCACAAGTAGACATGGTGATTGAAGCAGTTTACGAGGAAATGGAGATAAAAAAGAGTGTATTTAGGGAGCTTGATAAGATAGCAAAAGATGGAGCCGTGCTTGCTTCAAATACTTCATACTTAAATATAGATGAAATAGCATCAGTCACCAAAAGACCGCAAGATGTAATTGGTTTACATTTCTTCTCACCTGCAAACATAATGCGTCTCTTAGAAATTGTAATACCAGGAAAAGTAGCTGATGATGTGGTTGCAACTGGCTTTCATTTAGCCAAGCGAATGAAAAAGGTTCCTGTTCGAGCAGGAAATTGTGATGGATTTATTGGGAACAGAATATTATCAACCTATGGTGAGGCTGCAGGCTACATAATGGAAGACGGGGCAAGCCCATACGAAATTGATAAGGCAATTGTAAACTTTGGATATCCGATGGGCCCTTACCAAATGTTTGATTTGGCTGGAGGAGATATAGGCTGGGCAACCAGGAAAAGAAAATCAGCTACTAGAAATCCTAAATTGCGCTATGTAGAAATTTCGGATCGCCTATGCGAGAATGGGTGGTTTGGCCAGAAAACAGGTCGAGGATTTTACAGATACACGGAAGGTGAAAGAAGGGGAAAAGAAGATCCAGAAGTCCTTAATATAATCCAAATAGAAAGAGAAAAAAAAGGAATAAAGCCGAAAGATTTTTCTGAAGAAGAGATTTTAAGGAGATACCTGGGAGCCATGATTAACGAAAGCGCTAAAGTCATTGAAGAAAATATGGCATTAAGGCCATCTGACATAGACGTAACAAAACTATATGGATATGGATTTCCCCGACATAAGGGCGGACCGATGCATTATGCTGACACATATGGACTCAATAAAATCTTAGATGATTTAAATGCATTTTCTGAAGAAGATCCTGTTTTTTGGTCTCCCTCCCAGCTAATTGTAGATTTGGTCAGCTCTGGGAAAAATTTTAATAGTCTCAATAAATAAAAAGGAGTCTTATGGACCTTAGTTTTAGTAATGAGCAAGAAAATTTCAGAACAGACGTTAGAAATTTTTTAAGAGATAATCTTAAACCAAACATCTCTTCTAAAATGAAATTGGGTATACTTTTAAGTAAAGATGAAATTGAAAGCTGGCACAATACCCTTAATGAAAAAGGTTGGTTGGCCGGTAGTTGGCCCAAAAAATATGGAGGTCAGGGCTGGGGAGTGATTGAAAGTTTTATTTTTGAGGAAGAGTGTTCAGCTGTTGGAGCACCTCGAATATTACCTTTTGCATTTAATATGTTGGCTCCAGTATTAATGGCTTTTGGCTCTGATAAACAGAGAGATTACTGGCTACCGCGAATGCTAAATGGTGATGATTGGTGGTGTCAAGGCTATTCAGAGCCGGGGTCCGGATCTGATCTAGCTTCTTTAAAAACTTCAGCGTCCCGTGAGGGTAATCACTATATTGTAAATGGGCAGAAAACTTGGACAACATTGGGACAGCACGCGAATATGATTTTTTGCCTGGTAAGAACTTCCACTAAAGGCAAACCACAAGAAGGAATTTCATTTCTGCTAATAGACATGACTTCAGACGGAATAGAAGTTCGACCCCTAAGAACGATTGATGGAGAGCACGAGATAAATGAAGTATTTTTAACGAATGTAAAAGTGCCAATCGAAAACCTTGTAGGAGAGGAAAATAAAGGTTGGACTTATGCCAAATATCTCTTAGCACATGAAAGAACAGGCATAGCAAATGTAGGTCTTTCAAAAAGACGAATAGGCGAACTGAAGCAGCTGGCTTCGGAAACAAAAAAGGATGGTAAACCACTTATTCAGGATCCCATATTTGCTGCAAGGGTAGCAAAAACAGAAATTGATTTGGCAAATCTAGAAATAACAAACCTAAGAATTCTAAGCCGTGCTCAAGCAGGCGGATCTCCTGGTCCAGAGAGTTCAATATTAAAAATATTAGGCTCCGAAATTGGACAGGAGATTGATAGCTTAACAAGACGTGCATTGGGTAGAAGGGCTACCATTCACGTTCCTAATATCCTTGATTATGGATATAATGGGCCAAATATCTCACCTATCAATGCAGCAACAGCAGCTGGTGTTTACTTTAACAACAGAAAGACATCAATTTATGGCGGTTCTAATGAAATTCAAAAAAATATTATCTCTAAAGCAGTGCTAGAACTTTAAGGAGATATTAATGGATTTTTCTTTGAGTTCAGAGCGACAAATTTTATTTGATACTTTAACAAAATATTTTCGAAATGAGTATTCCTTGAAAAAGCGTAATGAAGCTGCTTCTTCAGATCTAGGCTTTTCCAGAGATAGTTGGGAATCTATTGCGTCCCTAGGTGTTTTTGACGCATTGCTCAAACCCGAATTAGGAGGCTTCGGTGGAGACCCAATCGATATTATCACGGTTTTTGAAGCTATTGGATCGGGATTGGTCATAGAGCCAGTACTGAACTCGGCGTTAATGTCTTCAATGGTTCTTTCTCATGGATCAGAACAACAGAAAGCTATATCCCAAGCCGTTTTAGCCGGAGAGGCTAGACCTATTTTTGCCCACTTCGAGGATTTGGAGCAATATGAAATACATTCGGTGGAAACACAGTCAACTGAATCAGGCAATGCTTTTATAGTTAACGGAACTAAGTCGGCAGTCAGGCACTTAGTAGGAGCTTGTCATCTGATCTTTTCAGCACGGACATCGAAAACCAGTAATGAAAAGGACGGCATATCCCTATTTATGATTCCACTAGAAACTAGTGGACTTACTTTTGAAACATTCGAAAGCATAGACGGCGGTATAGTTTCCGATGTAACTTTTTCAAATGTTAGAATCAATAAAGATTCTTTGATTGGGAAAAAAGATCAGGCAATTTCAATAATCTCGGAGGCCATTGAAACGGGAACCCTTGCTCTATGTGCCGAAGCCCTTGGAATTATGGAAAGAATAAAAGATATTACCCTTAATTATCTTAAAACAAGAAAACAGTTTGGTGTGCCAATAGGAAAATTTCAAACCCTACAGCATCGAATGACACAGTTATTCATTGAAATTGAACAAACGAGATCAGCAATAATGAATGCATCCTTCTGGTTTAATGATTCGGTTGAGACAAGAAAAAAATATCTATCTGCCGCGAAATATACTGTAGGAAGAGTTGGCGTATTGGTAGCTGAAGAAAGTATTCAAATGCATGGTGGAATGGGAATGACTTGGGAATATGATCTTGGTCATTTTGCTAAAAGATTAATTATGATTAACCATGAATTCGGAGATGAGGACCACCACTTAAACTATTATGCTAAATTTTCAGCGTGAAAGACCTCAACCTCTCCCATAATAGAAGCTGACTACATGTTCAGCCTCAGCAAAAAATAACCATCGCGAAATTAATAGCCCAACAAAATAACTTATCATCGCCAGGCCAATTAAGAAGCCTACAGACAAACTCAAAATGAGAAAAATTACTGGTATTACTCCTAAAAAACAAAGAGAAAGTATTCTTAATTTAAATACGTGTTTTCTAGCAATAACAAAAACCATTTCCTTCATTAAATAATTTTCACCAGTATGAGGAGATTCTAACAATCTCAATTTTCCCAAATTTTTAAGTCCAGTAGAAGTTGAAATGTTAGTACTAGAATTTTTTAAAGCCTTGTCACCCCTTACCCAAACCAAAAGCTGTATGACAGTTGACAGAATTACACCAATCAGACCTAATTTAAAATCTCCCATTATTATGGCTCCCCCCGCTAAGGAACAGAGAATAAAGAGTATAGGCACTCCTGAATTATTCCATCTCGGTACAGTTTTCATTTGTGCATAGATCATTGCCGTTGAAAACACGGTAATAATTGCGAAAATACCACTAACGAACCCAAGGTTTTTTGAATAATCCAATGAAAAAAACAAACTCAGTCCAAATAGAAAGTTTAATGCAAGAGTAACTATTGCCAGAACTCCTTCTCTGCTAAGCCAACTGGTTCTCCATTGTGATAAAGCCCGCCAAGCCCTTTGAGGGTTTCCAAGATGGAAAAGTGACGATAAAAGGCCTCCTATTGAAAGGGAAAAGGCTATCAAATAGTAAGGCAAAACGTTCCAACCCCTTAACGGATCCGTATCAAAACCTAAATACGCCATTAGTCCAAAACCTAGGCCTGAAAATACTGTAAAAATTATAATAGATGGAGCTGGATGCATTAGAATTTCTCTAAAGTTTTGTCTACCCATGATAAGAAACCAGAAATATTCTTATCATGCTCCTCAAGTAAAGGCCTCAGGACATCAAAGTTTTCCTGAGCAATATCATTTTTTAACCTAGGTGGTAGATATTTATTTACAGGTTTTGTGCCTTGCTCAGGCATTAGATCAATTCCTCCTCTCTCCTTACTTAGTTTGGAAACCGAAGAAGTAGGATCTGCAAAAGCACCAAAATGCCGAGCACCCGCTGGACAAGATCGCACACACGCCGGCTCTCTATCCTCTTCAGGTATGTTTTCATTGTAAATTCTATCAACGCACAGAGTACATTTTTTCATTACCCCGGCAACCTCATCCATTTCACGCGCACCATAAGGGCACGCCCATGCGCATAAACCACACCCTATACACCAGTCTTCATTTACCAAAACTATCCCATCTTCCGTTCTCTTGTAGCTTGCTCCAGTTGGACAAACCGTAACACATGGCGCATCCTCACAGTGCAAACATGATTTTGGGAAATGAATTATTTGGGCTGGTCGTTCTTCTAATTTTGCCTCAAAAGTATGGACTCTATTAAGGAAAGATCCAACGGGGTTTGCACCATAAGGTTCAACATCAGACAATGGCACTCCATAGTTTGAAGTATTCCATTCTTTGCAACTTATCACACATGCATGGCATCCTACACAGGTATCAAGATCGATAGCCAACCCCAATTTTTTATCTGTTTGTCCAGGTAAGCTAGTCATTTAAAAATCCTTGCCATAAGATATCACCTTAGGGGGCATGTCTACTGGGCTCTTATGAGATTTTTCTATTTTCCTATCTTTAACTTCACCTGCTTTAGCCTTTCTAATGCGGACTTTCAGATCAAACCATGCTGCTTGTCCAGTAATAGGGTCAGAATTTGAACATCTAAACCCATTTTTTTTTTGGAGGAAGTAATTCACTGATTAAATGGTTAATTAAAAATCCTTTATTAAACTCAGGAGCTCCTTTATCGAGAGCCCAGGCCCCAGATTTCTTACCTATTGCATTCCATGTCCAAACTGTATTTTTATTAACGGCTTCCATTTTTGCAACTGGAACAGTGATTGAATTATGAACGGACTCTAGAATGGCCCAGTCACCTTCATGAAATTTGTTTTTCTCCCATATCTCACTTGAAACAAAAAGATAATTGTAACCATGAATCTGTCTCAACCAAGCGTTTTGACTTCCCCAGCTATGATACATCGCAGCTGGTCTTTGCGTGATAGCATGCAAAGGGTATGCTTCATTATCGTCGCTCTCACCAATAGGATCATACCAAATAGGCAAAGGATCCATGGTCTTTAGAATTCTTTCCTGCATATTGGAAGGGCACTTCACCGAACCTAAACCTTTAGCAGCTCTTTGAAATTTGGCCAAAGGTTCCAAATAGATTTCAAAAACGTAAGGCTTTGGTTCATCAAAAAGGCCTTTTTCTACTGCCCAGTTCTGGTAGCCGATATTCCATGGCTTAAAGAATTGAAATTCAACTGGGATATCTTCAGACCAAAAACCCCCATTTTTGATATAGTTTTTTATTTGGTTGGTGTTGGGAGAACCTCTCCCACTTTCAATACCAGATTCACCCCTGAAACCAGCTAAGGGTCCAATATTAGGTTTCCTCTCATGGTTCTTTATATAATCCTCATAGTCTTTATAAGTTGGATCTCCGTTATCTTTAATAAACCCAGGCATTTTCAATCTATGACCAAGATCAAGAAGTACCGACTGAAAGCATCTTACATCACGATCAGGCTCAACCACTGGCCATCTAATGGCATCGGCAATTAGGTCAGGCTCTCCAATAGGTCTATCCAAAAGAGAAATACAATCATGCCTCTCCAGGTAAGTAGTATCTGGCAATATTATATCCGCATATGAAACCATTTCCGATGAATAGGAATCCGAATAAACAATATTTTTTATTTTATAAGTCCCATCATCCTTCTTTGCTGTTAGCATTTCAATCACACTTTGGGTATTCATTGACGAGTTCCATGCCATATTTGCCATATACAAGAAAAGAGTATCTATCTCGTAAGGATCATTTGCATATGCATTAGAAATAACCATGTGCATTAAACCATGGGCTGAAAATGGATTTTCCCAGGAAAATGCTTTATCAATTCTTTTAGGCTTTCCATCAGAGTCCACAGCTAAGTCTTCGGGTGATTGAATATAACCCAAGTGAGGACCGTCTAGCGGCATACCCGGGGTTACTTTATGATGTGGTTTAGGATGCACTAAATATGATTTTGGGTAAGGCGGCTTAAACCTAAAGCCACCAGGAACTTCAATGCTTCCCAAAAGTATTTGCAAAAGATGTAACGATCTGCAGGTTTGAAACCCATTGGAATGTGCTGAAATTCCCCTCATTGCATGAAAGCTTACAGGGCGGCCAACCATTTTTTTGTGCTTAACACCTTTCCAATCAACCCACTCCTGATCAATCACTATTTCTTCCTTGAAGGCAGTATCTGCTATTTCTTTTGCTAGTTTTTTTATCTGAAAAGAAGATATTCCACATTTTTTTGAAACCTCTTCAGGGGAGTATTCTTTTTTCAAATATTTTTCAGCCAGAAGCTCAAAAACTGTAGTGTGCTCCTGACCATCAATAATTACTTTTCCAGTGAGATGAGGCTTAACATTTTTTCCGCTAAAGGCATGGATCTTCTTTTTAATTCTATCATGAATTAATGGTTCTCCATTTTTATTTCTAGCAATTAGTCCCAAATTTGCTGAGTTATGCTCGGTATTAACTAAAAATGGTGCGTTAGTGTAATTGGCAAGATACTTTAGGTCAACATTCCCTGATAGAAGCAACTCTCTTATTAAGCTTAATATAAAAAGGCCATCAGTTCCTGGAGTAATCCCAACCCATTCATCTGCAATTGCATTATAGCCAGTCCTAACAGGATTAACCCCAATTACCTTAGCACCTCTTTTTTTCAATTTACCAAGACCCATCTTTATAGGGTTACTATCATGATCCTCTGCAACTCCAAAAATCATCAAAAGTTTAGTTCTTTCCCAATCTGGACTTCCAAATTCCCAAAATGAGCCCCCCATGGTATAAATTCCGGCTGCAGCCATATTTACAGAACAGAAACCACCATGAGCAGCATAGTTGGGCGTTCCAAATTGCTGAGCCCACCAGCCAGTAAATGATTGAGATTGGTCGCGCCCAGTAAAGAACGCCAACTTTTCTGGAGCTTTGCGTCTAATAGGTCCTAACAAATTGGTAACTGAAGTCAAAGCTTCTTCCCAACTGATTTTAGCGAACTCTCCTGAACCACGAGGCCCTACTCTCTTCATGGGGGACTGCAGTCTGGCAGGAGAGTAATGCTGCATTATTCCCGCTGAACCTTTCGCACAAAGGACACCTTTGTTCACAGGATGATCTTTATTTCCTTCAATATATTTTACTTTGCCATTTTCTAAATGGACATTAATCCCGCATCGACAGGCACACATATAACAAGTAGTTCTAGATATCGAAGATGAAACTTTTGGCGATGTATCAATTTTGGGCTGAGATGATGTCACCTTTTTCTCTCAATTCTTCTTAGAGAAATTAACAATTCTTGAAGCAAGGATATCCAAAGTGTCGACCACAGGAATATTGAACTTTCTCTTGATTTCATCAGAAACTATAGAAAACTCACTGCAGGCTATTAATATTAAATCTAATTGTATCGATTTAGCCTGAATTGAAATCTCTTCTAATTTTTCTGAAACTGGACCAGATGCAAAATTTGATTTAATTTGCTTTATCGTACTTAAAATTAAGTTTTCATCCCCAATATAAATTAGGTTCATATTATTTTTTTCCAGCTCATACTCAAATATCTTTGTAATTTTTACCGCGGGTGAAGCCAAAACGCCAATTTTTTTTGCCCCAAAGTGTACTTTTTTTAAATAGGAAGCAGACTCTTCCACTATACTAATAAAAGGGATTTTTATTTGTTTTCGAATTTCTTTTATATACAAATGAGCTGTATTACATGGCATGGCCAAGGCCGAGGCTCCATTTTTCTCCAATGAGCTAGCCATCTTACAGAGCTCTGGCAATGGATCTGAACCATTTTTATTAATAATTGCCTCGATCCTACTAGGAACCTGAGTATTGTTATCTACCAGAAGCGGGATATGGTCTTGATCATCTTGAGCTTTTGTACATTCAATGATTTTCTTCATCAAAAGAATAGTTGCCTCTGGCCCCATGCCACCTAATATCCCTACCTTTCTCATAACTTAAGTGAACGACTCTAGATAACCTGATAGGGCTACAGCACCTCCAGTATGGACAAAAAGAATTCTTTTACAGCTGCTAAAAAAATCATCTTTTAAAAGTTGTATCAAACCTGCAGCGCCCTTTCCCGAATATACAGGGTCTAATAAAATCCCCTCCAGCTCTGCAAAAAGCCTTATTGCATCAAGAGTTGAAGTGTCTGGCAAACCATAACCGGGCCCTACAAAATCACAATTAGCAAGAACGTCTTCGCGCTTAACAAGCTGTATTTTAGATATTCTCTCAGAGGTTAATTTAGCCAAATTAAAAACTTTTTCCTCCTGATCTATTTTTGATGCTCGAACACCAATTCCTAACAAAGGAATACCAGAATTCAAAAGCTTTAAACCAGTCACTAGACCAGCCTGAGTCCCTGCTGATCCAGTAGCATGAACAATGAAATCAAACGGCTTTCCCATTTCACTACTTTGATAAACAATCTCTTGGGCACAATTGACGTAACCTAGGGCGCCAGTTGGATTAGAACCTCCACCAGGAATGACATAAGTCTTCCTACCCTTTGAAATAAATTTCTCTGAAACATTAATTAATTCCTGATCCATATCAAGACCCGAAGGCCTATGTTCTGACGTTGCTCCATGTAAAGAATTCAACAAAACATTTCCATTTAACTTATAGTTTATTGTTCCTATTCCAGTACGGTCTTCTAGCAATACATGACAATCAAGGCCAAGCTTAGCTGCTGCGGCTGAGGTTTGCCTTACATGGTTTGATTGGGTTGCCCCTTGAGTTAAAATCAAATCAGAACCCTGGTTAATTGCCTCAGCCATAAGAAATTCTAATTTTCTTGTTTTATTTCCACCAGTTGATAAGCCTGTACAGTCATCCCTCTTTATCCAAATTTCTGCCTTGCCAATTTTCTCAGTAAGCCTTGGCAAAAACTCAATTGGGGTATTCATATGCCCTAATTTTATCCTTGGAAACCTTCCTAAATTCATTTTGCTACCTTTTCTATATTAATAATCCTATTTTCGATATTTTTTTAACCTTACATCGGCAGAAAGTGCATGTCCTTCCATTCCTTCTAATCTAGAAATATTAGCAGTTACTTCTGCAAGGCGGTTTAATGACCTACTCTCGGCTTTTTGCCAAGTAACCACCTTTATGAACTTATGAACTGACAGACCCCCTGTATACTTTGCAGCACCTGATGTTGGCAACACATGATTTGGTCCGGCAGCTTTATCTCCAAAAGCCACTGTTGTTTCTTCTCCGAGAAATAGAGAACCATAAGAATTGAGCTCACCTTTCCACCAATCTGGCTCAGTTGCCTGTACATGTAAATGCTCTGGAGCTATTTCATTCGCTATTTTAACAGCTTCTGCCCTTGTCGAACATAGGATAATTTCCCCCAGCTCTCGCCATGCTTGGGAAGCGTTTAATTTATTCTGAGCAGGAAGTTTTTCAATTATTTCAGGAACAAGTTGCAAAACTTTTTTTGCTAAAATATTTGAAGTGGTTACTAACCAAACTGGAGAATTATAACCGTGCTCAGCTTGGCTGACCAAATCAGTCGCAACTAGTTCAGCATCTGCCTCTTCATCAGCTATAATTAAGACATCTGTAGGTCCAGCTAGTAAATCAATGCCTGTGGCTCCAAAAATTTGCCTCTTTGCTTCAGCGACATATTGATTTC
>PBQX02000071.1:0-5077 GCA_002725175.2 Paracoccaceae bacterium | reverse complement strand
GACAATTCTATAGCTGGCGCTGCCACCGGGTACTCCTTATCCAAAGTAGGGTAACTCATTTTTACAAAGGCTTCTTTNTCAANNATATGNGGNTCTTTTAAAGTTTCTTCAGCTTTCAGAACTTCGCCTACAGGGATTCTAGATTTTTCTAATTCTTTAATGGCTTCTTGATTNGTCCTCTCGCTGCACCANNGAGCCATTCTNTCGCTTATTAAAATTCCATTCTCACCCCTTATTAAGTCATCTTTAAATCTAGGATCNTCAATCCAGGCCTCTTCTCCAACAAGATGTGCCCATCTTTCAAAAAGAGGCTGACCAACCGTTTGGACTAAAATCCATCCATCCTTAGTTTGAAAAGAATCTGAAGGNCCAGAAGTTTGAGACCTGTTTAATGTAGCCACTCTATTAGCTTGAAGAAGATCTTGTTCGATCAATGTGCTATTGGTTGTTGTTAAGGCAGTTTGTAGGAGAGATGTCTGCACTCTCTGCCCTTTACCCGTTTTCTCTCTATCAAGGTAAGCAAGAAGAGTTCCAAACGCAGCTAAAGAAGCACTACAGAAATCTACGTAAGGAGCATAAGCTTTAGTTGGTTCATCAGGATTACCTGTCATATCCATCGCTCCAGACATAGCTTGGGCGACACCATCGAAACCAACTCTTTCAGCGTATGGACCTGTTGTGCCAAAAGCTGTATTCGAAGTAAGAATTATTTTGGGATTTATTTTATATAAACTTTCGTAATCCAATCCCATGGATTTAAGCGTAGATTCAGGAAGATTAGCAATTACGACGTCGGAATTCTTAACCAATCTCTTAACTATTTCTTTCCCTTTTTCTTTAGTAGGGTTAAGAGTCATTCCTAATTTATTTCTATTCAGTTGAAGAAACATAGCACCTTGACCATCCTCTGTTACTGGAGTTACATACCGATCTTCACTTCCATCAACCCTTTCTATTCTAATGACTTCAGCTCCATAATCAGCTAATAAAGCCCCGCAAAAGGGTCCTGCTATATATCTTCCAAAATCTAATACTTTTATTCCTTCTAAAATACTACTCATTTTNTATGTCCTTNGATGCTGTTTTAAAAAATCCCAGATTAACTCATTTCCCCAGTTAAGTTTTTTATATTCTCTCTTACATTCATAATAAGATTGAACATTATTCTTCTGCAAAGAATCTCTACAATAACCTACGCTCTCNTTTTGACCTGGCCAATAATGACCGCCTTCTGGTATCTCGCAAATTTGTACTTCCAGCTTAGAAGAATCACATTCATTTCTTTTTGTGCAGATTAATCCCTTTTCCTTGGAGTGCATTAAATCTGAATTGATTAAATTATCGCTGCAATTCATTGCATTTGCCCAGTTATTGAATAATTCATATACAGGTTCATAAAAGAATCCATCAGATGAAGAAGAGCCATCATGTGGTGTTGTTTTATCTAAAGAGCCATAAATAATTAATAAAGGAAGGTCGCTTTTGTTTTCACAAGAATTAGAGATTGGTACAGAGCTAGCAACTGCAACTGATGCGCTTATCAGTTCAGGGTATAAACAAGAGAACCTATAAGTCATGGCACCTCCGTTGCTCATACCTACCATGTATCTTCTTTTTTTATCCACTCTGTATCTAGAAGAAACCTCTTCTATNACAGATTTTAAGAAACCCAAATCGTCATAACATGAAGTCCAGGCACAGAAGCTAAAATCTGAACACTCNGGNGGCTTGGGGTAATTGNGTCTATTTANCTTACATTTTTGGGGTTTACCNGGTTCTTGCTCTTTATTGCTAACCAAATCATTCCAAGAACTTACAAATGTTGATTTNTCTTGAAAAACTGCATTGAAATGAGAACCTTGAGGATAAACAATTACTATATCTTCCTTTTCTGCAAGTAAATTCATTCCTTTGGTGGTTTCTTTTTGGAATCCACTCGCTGTNCCTGTATACCCGTGTATACCGAAGATCACGGGAAATGTTTTTTCTTTATTCTCTTTGTAACTATTAGGTAGATAGATTAAGTATTCTCTTTCTACACCTTCCCAATCTTTTTTTATTGATAAATATTCTTCCGCCCATAAATTAGAACCGAATAAATATAAATAGACAGTAAGACCAATAAGAATTTTAATATTCATAATTTAATTAAACGATTCTAGGATTATAATTTAAAGATGATAGACCAAAAAATACCAGAAGGCTTTAAAGAGCTAAAAATTCCTCAAGCTCATATTGAAAATATGGGTCCTGGATACTACAAAAAAGAGGACGATCAATTATTTATGATTTTTTTTGCTAAAAAAGAACATAGCAATTTTTATGAATCTGCNCATGGTGGGGCGCTTATGGCTTTAGCTGATTTTTGCACGACTTCAGCCATGATGAAAGACAGGAATAGTTTGGTAACGACAGTTAGTTTTCACACTGAGTTTATAGCACCTGCACCTATTGGTAGTATGCTGCTTATACGTGCTAAACCTACTAAAGTAGGAAAATCTATAGGTTTTGTCGAAGGTGACATAACTGTAGATGGCAAGACTATAATNACTTTTGGAGGAGTTGGAAAAATACTAAAAGCATAATGGATAAAAAATACGAAATAATTGTTTATGGAGCTACTGGTTTTACAGGTCAGATATGTTGTAAATATTTAAGAGATAATTACAAAGACTTAGTNTGGGCTATGGCTGGAAGAAATAANGAAAAACTAGANCAGATTAAATCTGATTTCAATCTTGAATGTGATGTGATTGTTGCTGATGGAGCAGATCTAGAAGCCTTAAGGTCTCTAACCAGTCAAACGAAAGTTGTCTTGTCCACAGCAGGNCCATTTGCAAGATATGGATCTTTACTGGTTCAAGCTTGCGTTGAAAACGCAACTCATTACACAGATATAACCGGTGAAAATCATTGGGTTAAAGGTCTAATTGACAAACATCATGAAGAGGCAGCATCGAAAGGAACAAGAATCATTCCTTCATGTGGCTATGATTCCATACCTTCAGATATTGGAGCCTTATTTACCATCTCTCAGTTTAATAAGNCGGTCTCAAGAGTGGATGTCTACCAAGAGGCTTTAGGTGGNGCNTCAGGCGGGACGACTGAAACTATGTTTACAATGGATGGGCTTTCTAAAGAGATGAGAGATCCCTTTGTTTTAAATCCAGAAGACACAGTTTCTGAAGAACAAAGAGAGAAATCTAAGGACGGCTTTAGTATTGAACAAGTTGAAGGTATTGATGGTTGGGCCGGAATGGGGTTAATGGCCGTGGCAAATACCAGAGTAGTAAGGCGATCTGCAGCGTTAATGGAACAGAACCAGAAACCGTATGGAAATAATTTTACTTTTGGTGAACATGGTCTATTTTCTACTAAGCGAATGGCAAGATTGGCTTCTTATGGCTTATTGATGGTTTTTATAGTTATAAGCACCCCTATAAAACATTTGTTTAGACCTTTTCTTAAAAAACCGGGAGAAGGTCCGAGCCAAGAGCAACAAGATAATGGTTGGTTCAGGTCAACTTTTGTTGCTTCTTCGGAAGATGGAGAAAGGAAGGTTTGTTCAATGTATGGGTCTGGAGACCCTGGTTATAAATCAACAGCAAAATTAGTTTGTGAATCCGCTATTGCTCTAGCTAGGTCTAGTGACCTCCCAGGAGGCAATGAATATGGCGGAGTTCTTACTTCTGCAGTAGGACTGGGAGAAGTTTTAATAGATAGATTAAAGAATGCAGGAATTGAATTTAAAGTTCATCATTAAACTTTAAACTTTTTAAGTTTTTTCTTTACTAACTTGTGCTTTAAAGAAGCAGTTTGTATGACTCCTTCTTCGAAAGGAACCTTGGCTTCACCTTGAATCAACGGTCTAAGATAATTCTTACAAGATTGAGTTATTCCAAATCCATCCTTTGATATGAAATTTTTAGGCATTTTCTTTTCTACGTTGGCTACCTTAGATAATTCGACTTTTCCAATTTCCCAAGAATAGGGTTTAGATTTCTTCCTTACGATAACTGGCATGATGGAGTTTTCACCAGAAGTAGCAAATTCAACAGCAGCTTTACCAACCGCATATGCCTGATCCAAGTCTACTTGAGAAGATATATGTCTTGCAGATCGTTGCAGATAGTCTGAAACAGCCCAATGGTATTTATATCCTAATTTTTTATTAATAATTCCTGCAACTTGTGGGGCAACGCCACCAAGTTGTTTGTGGCCAAAAGAATCAACCGTTCCAGCATCGGCAAGAAATTTTCCGTTTTTGTATTTCGCACCTTCTGACACGACTATCACGCAATAACCTTCTTTATTTACAGAATCTTTTACTTTCTTTAAGAATTTATTTTCATCAAAAGGAACTTCTGGCAACAAAATAATATGAGGAGCAGAGCTGTCTTTAGATTGCGCAAGCGCTGAAGACGCAGCAAGCCAGCCTGCGTGTCTTCCCATTACTTCGAAGATAAATACTTTTGTAGAGCTTTTAGACATACTCTTTACGTCTAAAGCTGCCTCTTTTGTAGAGGTAGCAATATACTTTGCAACAGACCCGAAACCAGGACAGTTATCTGTAAAAGGTAAATCGTTGTCTATAGTTTTAGGTATACCGATACATGTAACAGGAAATCCAGCTTCTTTCGTGTATTGAGCTATCTTGTTAGAAGTGTCTTGAGAATCACCACCTCCGTTATAAAAGAAGTATCCTATGTCATGAGCTTTAAAAACCTCAATTAACCTTTCGTATTCTCTTTTATTCTGTCTAGCATCTTTAAGTTTATGTCTGCATGAACCAAATGTTCCACCAGGTGTATGCATTAGTTTTTTAATTTCTTTAGCATTCTCAACGCTAGTGTCTATTAGATCTTCATTAAGGATTCCTACTATTCCATCTTTTCCTGCATAAACTTTTTTAATATTCTTAGACTTTCTGGCAGACTCTATTACCGCGCAAGCAGTTGCGTTTATCACGGAAGTTACTCCTCCAGATTGAGCATATAGAGCATTTTTTGCTTTCATGGGTGTGATGTTACTGAAAACAAGTCTATCTTGGAATCATTCTTGATAGGTATAATCAATT
>PBQX02000030.1:0-9075 GCA_002725175.2 Paracoccaceae bacterium | reverse complement strand
CAATATACTCTGGCTATTTTGAGAAGTGGCTGGGGTGGTAGGATTCGAACCTACGGTACACGATACCAAAAACCGATGCCTTACCGCTTGGCTACACCCCAACTAGTAACTTTCTACTTTTTTATGATAGTCCTATCAAGGGTAATTAACACTAATTTACAAAATTTCTTTTCATAAACTTATAGGCCTTTAGAAAGTTTATCAAATTCTGTTAGTTTCTTGACTAGTTTAGCCATATCATTCAGCCTTACCATATTAGCACCATCTGATGGTGCGTTGTCGGGATCTTGATGAGTTTCAATAAAAATTCCTGCCACTCCTATAGCTGCTGCTGCAGTGGCCATTATGGGAGCGTACTCTCTCTGACCACCAGAGCTATCTCCTTTTCCTCCGGGAATTTGAACTGAATGAGTAGCATCCATAATAACTGGCTGACCAGTACTTTTCATTATTGGTAAACTTCTAAAGTCCGTTACCAGCGTATTGTAACCAAAAGATGAACCGCGTTCGCATAGCATTATTTTTTGGTTTCCAGTTGATAATGCTTTCTCTAATACTTTTTCCATATCCCAAGGTGCTAAGAATTGCCCCTTCTTAATATTAATAACTTTATTGGTCTTCGAGGCTGCCAAAATGATGTCAGTTTGACGGCATAAAAACGCAGGTATTTGGAGAATATCCACTATATCTGAAACTTCCTTACATTGATCTGCACTGTGGATATCAGTAAGGATTGTACAGCCTATTTTTTCTTTTACTGCACTTAATATTTGTAAGCCTTTTGAAAGTCCTACTCCTCTAGTTCCATTAACTGATGTTCGATTTGCTTTGTCAAAAGACCCTTTAAAAACAAAGTTTATTTTTTCCTCATCGCATATTTTCGCTAGATTGGAAGCAATCATAACTGCATGTTCTTCTGTCTCTAGTTGGCAAGGTCCAGCGATTAGGGTGAGAGGAAGTTTATTACCTATTTTCATATCTTTCAGATCAATTATCTTTTGTGCCATTGGGATATCCGATATTAAGTTTGTGGTAAGTTACATTTATTTAATGATATATTAAATCAGATTTTCATTTTTGTCATTGAAGTTTGGGTTAAGATTTTCTATTTAAATCTTTAAGTTGCTGTAGTTTTCGGGGAGTGCGATGAAAAATGTCATTCTTAGCTTTATAATCCTTCTAGGAACTTGGCTTCTTTTGTCAGGAGTATATAAAACTTTGATAATAGCTTTTGGCTTATTCTCAGTAATTTTAACAATATTTTTTGTAAGGCGAATGGATAAATTTGATCGGTATCAGGTGAAATTTGATATTCGATTTTTCAAGTTTATTGGTTACTTCATTTGGTTATTGGGAGAAATTGCTAAATCAAATATTCAAGTAATTAAAACTATTTTGCAAGGTGATAAGAATATTAATCAGAAGATGTTTTATAAAAAGACTACTCAAGCATCTGACATTGGAAAAGTTATTTTTGCAAACTCTATTACACTAACTCCTGGAACTATATCAGTCAGTATTGAGGGGGACGATATTTTAGTCCATTCTCTTAATTTCAAAGATACTGACCTAGATGATCTTTCTGAAATGGATAAGAGAATAACAAATATTGAGGTTAGTAATTAGTATGTTTTTGGTTGCCACTATAGCATTACTGATTTCGATAATCCTCATATTGCTACGACTATATTTTAGCGAAACACTTTTTGACAGAGTTTTGGCAGTAAATGCCTTTGGAACAATAGCCGTTGTTCTAATTGGTGTGGTGGGGTTTTTATCAAATAGACCTGACTTTCTTGATATTGCACTTCTTTATGCTCTCATTAATTTTTTAGGAACAATAGCGATTCTGAAATATTTCAGGTATCGCTCAATTGGAGATATAAACGATAGTTCTCAAAATTCTTCGGGAGAGAACTGATGGAAATATTTGAAATACTTTTAAATTTATTGTCTTGGATCTTTGTTTTGGTCGGTTCATTTCTTATGGTGCTGGGGGCAATTGGCATACTTAGATTTCATGGATTCTGGGCTAGATTGCATGCGGCTTCAGTAATTGAATCAGGTGGTATGATATTTTTGTTGGCTGGCATGTGTTTGCAGGCGGGAGATTTTCTTATATTTTTCAAGCTAGCCTTCATTGGGCTATTTCTTTTTATAACTGGCCCAACATCCACACATGCTTTGGCGAGTGCTGCTCTTTTGGATAGATCAAAGCCTAAGAACGAGAGAAATTAAATTTTTAGATGGGAGAAAAAAGATAGACTCGGTAATAATATTAACACTATTTATAATGCTTGTAATAAGCGCTATAGGAGTTGTTTGGGTTAAGCATCTCTTTGCAGCTGCGATGTTTTCAGGAATATTTAGTTTTTTATCTGCTCTCCTTTTTGTAATGTTGGATGCTGTCGATGTTGCATTTACCGAGGCGGCAGTAGGAGCAGGGGTCTCAACGGTCCTTGTTTTAGGGACAATTGTGTTAACAAAGCGGCGAGAGCAAGAACGTAAAGTAAAAGAAAATTTAAGGCCTTTAATACTAGTTATTCTTACGGGTATGATTTTGATATATGGTTCACTAGATATGCCCGAATTCGGATCTTCTAATGCTCCGGCCCAAAGTCACGTCGGACTGACTTACTTAGAATCCACCCCAGAACAAATAGGAATTCCAAATGTCGTAACTGCTGTTTTGGCAAGCTATAGAGGTTTTGATACTCTTGGAGAAACGGCAGTTGTTTTCACTGCTGGCGTAGGTGTTTTGGTTTTATTAGGTGGGTTTGTGAGAAATAGACGTCGTAAAGATCAGGGTGGGTCATGAGCCAGCACTTAGTTTTAAGAGTTATAACCAAGTTAATGGTAGGTTTTATCATCTTATTCGCTTTGTATGTTCAATTCCATGGTGATTATTCACCTGGTGGAGGATTTCAGGCAGGAGTCATTTTTGCAGCCGCTTTTATATTATACGGGCTTGTTTTGGGTTTGGAAAATGTAAAGGCAGTTTTACCTCCATGGGTTACACACAAAATGATGGCCTTGGGAGTTCTAATTTATACATTAGTGGGAATTTATTCGTTTTTCGTGGGGTTTAATTTTCTGGACTATGGAGCTTTAACACCCTCGCACCCTGAGCATGGACAACATTACGGTATACTTCTTGTTGAATTGGGAGTGGGGATTACGGTAGCAGGAGTTGTTATATCTATCTATTATGCTTTTGTAAGCCGTTCATCTACGTCGGAAGATGAAGAATGGTAGGGCTAACTTTGGATCAGCTAAAAATTCTTTTAACGGGGCACTCGATATATTGGCTATTCATTATTCTTATGATGACCGGATTTTATATAGTTGTGTCTCGAGGCAATCTAATAAAGAAGATAATTGGACTAAATTTGTTTCAGACATCGGTTTTTCTTTTCTATATTTCTATTGGAAAAGTTTCAGGCGGCACCGCTCCGATATTACCTATGAAATTAAAAGTAGATGACTTTTCAGTTTATAGTAATCCATTGCCTCATGTATTAATACTCACTGCTATTGTTGTGGGTGTTGCCACTACAGCATTAGGTCTTGCTTTAATTATCAGAATTAAAGAAGCCTATAATAGCATAGAAGAACATGATCTATTAGAGGAAGACAGGTCTCAGTTTTCAAATGAAAATAATGAGGACAGAAAGTATGGAGGGTTCTTTTAATAATGGCAAACCCTGACGTAACTTTTGTAGCCAAATCTTTTATGGAGCATCTACCTGTTTATCAAGTGCTAGTTCCTTTCGTATGTGCCCCTCTATGTGTTTTATTTGGAAACAGGAAATTTGCTTGGTATTTAACATTTCTGGCTTGCTTTACATCCTTTATTATCTCGATACTCCTTCTTAACCAAGTTGCAGAATTTGGAACAATTAGCTATGCACTTGGTGGGTGGCCTCCACCTATTGGCATCGAATATAGAATAGATTTTTTAAATGCATTTTTGCTTGTTTTGGTGTCTGGAATGGCACTCTTAACTTCAGTGTATTTGAAGGGGACAATTGACCTTGAGGTTGAGAGAAATAATCAAACTTTGTTTTTAACTTGTCTCCTGTTATGTGTTTCTGGCCTTTTAGGAGTTCTCATAACGGGCGATGCATTTAATTTATTTGTATTCTTAGAGATTTCTTCTTTATCGACATATGTTTTGGTGGCTCAGGGGGCAAATAAAGATAGGCGCGCTCTTACAGCTTCATTTGATTATTTAATTATGGGTACGATAGGGGCAACTTTTTTTGTAATAGGCCTTGGGTTTTTATATGCGGCAACTGGAACATTAAACATGTCTGATATTGCTGAAAGGATTCAGGGTGATTTNCCAGATAGAACTATTCAAGTTGCTTTCGCATTTATTTTAGTCGGCTTAGGACTAAAAGGAGCGTTATTCCCTTTACACACCTGGTTACCAAAAGCNTATAGTTTCTCACCAACACCTGCTGCCGTATTCTTGGCATCTACAGCCACCAAAGTTGCTATTTATGCAATANTTCGCTTTCTATTTTCAGTTTTCTATAGCCATCCAACAATGNTAGAAACCGTGTTAGTTAATGTGGTAATGCCTCTTGGTATTTTGGCTATGTTTGTNGCTGGGGGAATAGCATTTTACCAAAGGGATTTAAAAAGAATGCTTGCNTTCTCAAGTGTTTCTCAAATTGGNTATATATTGGTGGGTTTGAGNTTTATGTCGTCAAAAGGNCTTACTGCTGCCATAATTCATCTGTTTAANCATGGGATAACNAAAGGTTTGTTATTTATGTGTGCNGGAGTAATCTTCCTAAGNTATAAGGCTAGTTTTTATAAAGAAATAAGTGGACTTGGTAGAATAATGCCTTGGACGAGTGCAGCTTTTTTAATTGGTGGGCTAAGTTTAATTGGCATACCTGGGACAGCTGGCTTTATAAGTAAATGGATCTTGGTGCAGGCTGCTCTTGAGCAAGGAAGTTGGTTAATAGCACTAGCAATTCTCTTATCATCTTTGATAGCAGTTCTGTATGTATGGCAAGTTACCGAGATCATGTATTTTGGTGATAGTTCTAAAAAGGGAGCCGAGATTTCTGTTGGCCCNTTTTCATACATTACAATATGGATATTGGCGGGAGCGACNATATTTTTTGGNTTAAGTACAAGCTTTACCTTGGAGTACTCAAGTGAGGCCGCACAGGTTCTTATAAATGAGTTTAGTTTAACAAATTAGTTGGTGTAGAGTTTTGGTCTTAATATTATTAACATATGCAGCTACTTTAGTACCTTTGTTAGGATTTGGTTTAAATTATTTATTTTCCTCAAATCCAAATATAAGAGATGTCTCTACTNTAATCATAGCCTGCATCACATTTTCATTAGTTATATTAATTACTTTTTATAATGGTAGTAATTCAACGGAGCTTCCAGCTCTTTTTACGGTAATGGATGGTTTAGATATAAGGTTTCATCTTGAACCCTTAGGATTAGTTTTTGCATTAATAGCATCTGGGCTCTGGATATTGACGCACATTTATGGTGTCGGATATATGAGAGCAAACTCTGAGAAAAATCAAACAAGATTTTTCGCATTTTTTTGTTTGGCTATTTCTGCAACATTGGGAATAGCTTTTTCCGCAAACTTGTTTTCCCTTTTCATATTTTACGAGATGCTTACTTTGTCAACATTTCCTTTAGTNGCTCATAANGGTACCGGTGACGCTATCAGAGGATCTAGGATCTACCTTGGAATATTAATAAGTACTTCGGTTGTATTTTTCCTCTCTGGGATAATTTGGGTTTTTACCACTGTTGGAACTTTAGATTTTAGATTAGGNGGAATTATACATAGTTACTTTGGAGATTTTTCAACAATTTTATTATTAATGCTTTTTGCTTTTGGTGTAGGAAAGGCAGCACTATTTCCTTTTCATTCATGGCTTCCTTCTGCAATGGTGGCTCCTACTCCGGTAAGTGCACTCCTTCATGCTGTAGCAGTTGTTAAGGCAGGAGTTTTTTCTATATTAAAAATAGGTGTTTATATATTTGGNATTGATCATTTGGCTTCTACTGAAGCTTCTAACTGGCTTATTTGGTTAGCAGCATTCACTATATTATTTGCATCAACCATTGCCATATCAAAAGATAACTTAAAGGCTAGATTGGCCTACTCTACGGTTAGTCAGCTGTCTTATATTATTTTGGGTTTGGCATTGGCTACTGCAATCGGAGCCTTGGGAGCCGCATTACATATAGTCATGCATGCTTTTGGAAAAATTACCCTATTTATGACCGCTGGTTCTATATATGTCGCCACTAAAAAAACCGAAATCAGTGACATGGTTGGGTTAGGTAGAATTATGCCCCTCACTTTTTTTGCCTTTTTTGTAGGATCATTGTCAATTATTGGTATTCCATTATTAGGTGGNGCTTGGAGTAAGTGGTATCTATTAGAAGGAGCAGTGGATGCAGANTTATTACTTATAATTGTTGTTCTTCTTATTAGCTCTTTAATGAATGTATATTACCTTTTATCAATAGTCGGACGAGGATTTTTCCTTAATAGNAAAGGTGTAGACGTCAAATCAAAAGTTGNCATCAAGGAGGCCCCTATACTTTGTTTGATNCCACCTATAGTGACTGCCGCTGGCTCAGTGTTNTTGTTTTTCTTCGCTGGTAGAATTATAAATTACCTAAATCCTGTCTTTAACTTTANTGGGGNCTGANTTGGAAGAAAAAGAGCTGAATAAAAGTAAGAATTTTTTTTCTTGGTTAGAAGATCCTAAGAAGGCTCAAATATTAATATTAATATTTGTTATATTTTGTGTTGGNCTTTTTTTTGCTGATTTTTTTTATGACAGNCATCCACATTTTAGTGCTGATAAAGTTTTTGGTTTTTACGCAATTTATGGTTTCTTAATGTTCACTTTCATAATTTTTGCATCAAAAGTGCTGAGATTTTTTGTAATCAGGTCAGAAAACTTTTACGGGGAAAAAGCAGTCGATTCTGAAGATTACCCCAAAGAACAAATTAATATGGAGGANGATAATGTTTCTTAANTCCATTCCCATTTTCCTCCTGTTCTTTCTTGTGATGCCATTTTCATTAATTATGCCATGGAAAATAATTCGGGTGTTTCTTTTGGCAATACCTATAGTTGGGGGTTTCCAAATTCTGAATATGGAGTTGGGGTCATCTTATACCATTAATTTTATGGGATTAAATTTAGAACTTGTCAGATTTGATAAGTTAACTCGGATTTTTAGTTTAATATTTTGTTTGGCGGCTTTTCTNGGAAATTTGTATGCATGGCATGTAAAGGATAAGGTTCAGCAGGTTGCNTCGATAGTTTATTCAGGAGCGGCAATAGGGGCTGTTTTTGCCGGAGATCTGGTGACACTATTTTTCTTTTGGGAAGGCACCGCTNTAGCTTCGGTATTTTTAATTTGGGCACGGAGAACAGAGGGCTCTTATTATACAGGTATGAGATATTTGATAATTCAAATTATCTCNGGGTTAATATTATTAATGGGAACCNTTCTACATTATAAAGAAACCGGATCTATTGCGTTTACCCAATTTGAGTTACAATCGTTNGCATCATGGCTAATTTTTATTTCTTTTGGAATAAAATGTGCATTTCCACTTCTGCATAACTGGCTTCAAGACTCTTANCCAGCAGCGACAGTTACAGGAACTGTAATACTTTCCGCTTTTACTACTAAGCTAGCTGTTTATGCCCTTGCAAGAAGTTTCCCTGGAACNGAAATATTGATCTACATAGGNGCAGCTATGACCTTNTTCCCTATCTTTTTTGCAGANATTGAAAACGATCTTCGACGGGTGCTAGCATATAGTTTAAATAATCAACTTGGNTTTATGGTAGTTGGTATTGGTATAGGNACNGAAATGGCTCTAAATGGTACCGCTTCTCACGCTTTTGCACATATTCTTTACAAGGCNCTTTTGTTTATGAGTGTNGGTGCTGTTCTTTTTCGTACTGGGACATCTAAGGCTTCAGAATTAGGAGGCTTATATCGCACTATGCCTTTGACTGCTATATTCTGTCTCGTAGGTGCAGCATCTATATCGGCATTTCCCTTATTTTCAGGATTTGTTACTAAGTCTTTGATTATGGATCAAACTGCAAATCAACATTATGAATTCATTTGGTTTGTGCTGGTTTTTGCGTCAGCTGGCGTTTTATCACATTCAGGAATAAAGGTGCCGTTTTTTGCCTTTTTTTCCCATGACAGCGGCTTGAGACCCAAGGAGGCTCCAAAGCATATGTTGCTGGCAATGGGGTTAACCAGTGCCTTATGCATTATAATTGGGGTCGCACCGGTGATATTATATGAGTACCTACCCTATGAAGTTAATTACAAGCCCTATACTTCATACCACGTTATTAACCAGCTTCAGCTTCTTTGTTTTGCAATTCTGTCATTTATCTTAATTAAATGGTTTAAGATGCTTCCCAAAGAAATCAGGTCAATTAATATTGATTCAGACATTATTTATAGGAAAGCCCTTCCTATAAGTCTTGCCTATCTTGTCTTTGGTTTAAAGAAAATAGCCAAGTCAATTACAGAAATTCGCAATTCATTTGGATATTTTATTATTACAATCCTTCAGAAGCTGATCGGATCTGATGGTAGCATTTCAAGAATTTGGTCAACTGGAAATATGGTTCTGTGGATAGCAATAGTTTTGTCATTAATTCTAATTTTAAATTATTCAACAATTTGAAGCTCTAATATCCCCTATCGTTGTTTACCAAACCGACAAAATCTTTACCTTCTTTATATCTTGCAATATTCATTACAATGGAATCGACGCAGGTATCTGGACTTGAAATTGCTGCAATATGTGGTGTTACTGTGACGTTTTTGTTTGACCAAAAAAGATGCTCTTGAGGTAGAGGTTCCTCATTAAAAACATCGAGAGTTGCATGTGATATTTTACCATTATTAATAGAATTTAAGAGAGCATCGTCATCAATCAGACTTCCTCTTCCAGCATTAATTATTTTGGCACCGTATTTAAAATAGGAAAATGTTTCATCGTTGAGCAGCCCTATAGTTTTT
>PBQX02000052.1:0-8612 GCA_002725175.2 Paracoccaceae bacterium | reverse complement strand
CTATTTTACTGAAACTTGATGTTAATAAAGATAAGATAAATTTTAATGTTAACCCTAAAAAGAAGGTCTTAAGTTTTCTTGCAAAAGAAATGAAGGTCTTAAGTTTTGATAAGCTCAGCTTTTTTGGAAGTTTCCAACAGAACAGTTTGTCTCGGTGGCAATTGAATGCGAGTTTAAATTTTTATGTCATGCAAGAATGTGTGGTTACTTTGGAGCCCGTTACTTCTTTTATAAAATCAAATGTTAAAAGGGTTTATACAAAAGATTTATCCTCAATTAGTGAGAAAACTACAGAGAGTGATTTATCTAAAGCCGAATACGAAAAATTTGAAGAAACTCTTAATCTAATGGATATTTTGCTTGAAGAGTTATCACTTAATACTCCAGAATATCCTAAAGTAGAAAACATTAGTAAAATTCGTAAGAAGAATGAAAAAAATATGTATGATCAGGGAAAATATCCAGAAACCCCATTCAAAATCTTAAAAGATCTAAATAAAAAAAATAAAATAGATTAAGGCTGGAATTTTACTTGCGATTATTTGCATAATGGTTATGGTCCCATCAAAATAGCATTTATTCTCAGTTAGTGCTTAGGAGAAAATAATGGCGGTACCAAAGAGTAAGATTTCTAAATCTAAGAGAGGTATGCGAAGAGCACACTCTTCATTAGCCTCTGAAATTAGTAACGAATGCCCAAACTGCGGAGAAAAACGTAGACCTCATCATGTGTGCCCGTCGTGTGGCTTTTATAATTCTATGGAAATAGTTAGCGTCTCGGAACAAGAAGAAGAACTGGAAGAAGATGTAGCTTAATAGACCATTACTAAATGAATAAAGTAATGAAAAATACCTCAATATTTGATGAAAAAATATGTATTTCCATTGACACCCTTGGAGGTGAAAATGATGAACTAACCGTGATTAGGGGACTTGAATTGGTAAGGGGTACATTTCCCCACGTGTCTTATATACTACACGGCAATTCCAAAAACTTACAGTCAATACTAAACGATTACCCTGAATTAAAAAAAATATCACAGATAAAAAATGCTGAAAAAGCAGTTTTAATGACTCAAAAACCAACCGACGCTCTTAGAAATGGGAATGGCACAAGCATGCTTTCGAGCATAGAAAGTGTTAAAGATAACCACGCAAATGCAGCTGTTTCTTGTGGAAATACAGGAGCTTTAATGTTGATGTCTTTAGTAAAATTAAGGAAAATTTCCGGTGTCAATAGGCCGGCTATAGCAGTTTTATGGCCTTCAAGAAACCCTTCAGGCTTTAATATTCTTCTGGATGCAGGGGCAGACGTAAAAGCGGACACCCAGGATCTTTTGAAATATGCAATCATGGGAGCCACTTATGCCCAAAATGGCTTCAACATTTCTCTACCAAGAGTTGGGTTGCTTAATGTTGGAACAGAGGAGATTAAGGGATCAAAGCATTTATACAACGCCAACGAAGAAATAAAAATAGCCTCAAAAAATTATAACTTTAATTATCTGGGTTTTGTAGAAGGTACAGATTTACCTTCAGATATGGTGGATGTTATCGTTACTGACGGCTTTACTGGGAATATAGCTCTAAAGACTGGTGAAGGCACTGCAAAGCTTATAGGAGATTTTGTTTCCAACAGTTTTAGACAGAGTTTTCTATCCAGAGTTAGTTCAATTTTTGCAATAAAGCCCCTAAAAAGGTTAAAAAATAAAATGGATCCTAGACGTGTCAATGGAGGAGTTCTTCTTGGATTAAATGGTCTTATTGTCAAATCTCATGGGAATGCTGACCACATAGGCATAGAAGCTGCGGTCAGATTAGCAATTAGATTAACTACAAATAATTTTTCGCACAATCTTTCTTCTAACCTAAGTAATCCGAAAATTTCCAATGACTAATCTAAGTCATCCTAAAATTAAGTTAGTTTTCGAGAGAATTAGTTGACTTGTTGAAGTTATTTTAAAATAATATTCTTTAATAGATAGGAGAGACTCAATTGGCCAATGATTCTATAACAAGAATACATCTAACTGAAGCAGTTCACAATGAGATAGGATTATCTAGATACGAATCATCAAAATTTGTTGAGCAAGTATTAGAATTAATATCCAGTGCTCTAATACGAAATGAACAGGTAAAAATCTCAAAATTCGGAACTTTTTCGACTAGAAATAAAGTTGCCAGGGTTGGGCGAAATCCAAAAACTGGAATAGAAGCTGAAATCAGTGAAAGGCGAGTTATAACCTTTAGAGCGTCAAATAATATGAAGCAATCCATTAATAAGGAACCAAGATTATAATTTTCACTTATGGCTATTGACAGAAAATCTTATATGGCGTTTCGCACTATAAGCGAAGCCGCTACACTACTAGAAGTTCCTACACATGTCTTAAGATTTTGGGAAACTAAGTTTGAAAGTGTGACCCCTCTTAAAAGAGGTGGAGGAAGAAGATACTATCGCCCAAATGATATTAGTCTTCTTTATGGTATTAAGCACTTTTTATATGAGAAAAGGTTCTCNATCAAAAAAACTCAAGCATTGCTGCGAAAAAGGGAAAAGAAAGATATCTTAAAAGTAGGAAAAGCAGCATTTTTNGCTGAATCNGAAAGACAAAATGATTCTANATCTAATAATNATCAAGTCATAAGNCAAATATACTTAGATAGAAAAAGATGCCTGTTTATTAAACTAACTGAGAAAGTAGATCTTNTGGAGNTTTCTCAAACCCAGAAACTCAAAGNTCTTCTAAGAAATATTGAAAATATTCAGGAAAGGATCAAATCTCGGCTTGNCTGAGATAATANACAGAAATTTTCACCACCTTGCCATAAAAAGATCAATGTTTATAATCACATCATCGGGCTATGGCGCAGTCTGGTAGCGCGTTCGTCTGGGGGACGAAAGGTCGTGAGTTCAAATCTCGCTAGCCCGACCATAAAAAATTGGAACTTAGATGGATACAAAAAATCAAGGCGTTCTACCTTCGCAAGATATAAATATGTTAGTCGATAAGNGAAGCATTACGAGCCTGTCTAAAAGAAATTTAGGCGNCCAGATACAGCCATCCAGCCTTGATTTAACTCTTGGAGTAAAAGCTTGGCGGATTAGAGCTTCCTTTTTGCCTGGAAGGAATTTTACGGTAGAGGAAAGACTTAAAACTGTCTCAATGCACGAGTTAAATCTNAATAGGGATACAGTGCTNGAAAAAGGTTGCATCTACATTGTTAAATTGAATGAAGGGTTAAATCTTAATAAAGATATATATGGCACAGCAAATGCAAAAAGTTCNTCCGGNAGAATTGATTTATTNACCAGACTTTTATCAAATTTTTCTGATGAATTTGATAACGTTCGNCACGGCTATAGCGGTCCTCTTTATGCTGAAATTCATCCAAAGTCTTTTTCTGTGGTGTTACGAGAGGGAATTGCTTTAAACCAAGTTCGCTTCAAAAAAGGCAAAGTTATAATATCTGATGCTAACCTCATAAAGCTGCAGCATTCACACAAGCTAGTAAACACAACCCCAGACATTAATAATGGCTTAGGNTTTTCNATTAACCTAAGAAATCTTGAGAATGATTTAGTTGGTTTTAAAGCAAGGACTAATGCTCCTATAATAAACCTTTCAAAAATTAACTATTACAAACCCGAAGATTTTTGGGAAGAGATCAGATCTAAGGATGCTTCTTTAATATTAAACCCAAATGACTTTTACATTCTTAGCAGCAGAGAATCAGTAAATATTCCCCCAGATTATGCCGCCGAAATGTTGCCTTACTCAGCAAAGATAGGTGAATTTAGAGTACACTATGCTGGTTTTTTTGATCCTGGTTTTGGTTCAAGCAATGAAGGNGAATCTAAAGCTGTCTTAGAAGTGCGCTGCCATGAAGCTCCATTTATCTTAGAACATGGGCAACAGGTCGGAAGATTNATATTTGAAAAAATGCTTACNCGNCCCAAAATTATTTACGGCAAAACTATACATTCAAATTATCAGGGCCAGAAATTAAAGCTNTCTAAACATTTCAAGGAACCCATCCCTACCTGAACAGATAATCCATTTCAAAAAAAACGTCAGCTATTCCATAATAGGTAGCTCAATTTTCCCAAATCCAGCCTGTTTCAACTCTTCTATTCCAGGTAAGTCCTTAATTGATATCAGGCCAAAATGATCTAAGAATCCTTCCGTAGTAATAAAAGTTCCTGGCCTACCTGGAGTGATCTTTCTTTTACCNAAACTAATCCAACCCTCTTCAAGCAAAATNTCCAGAGTNCCCTTTGAGATTGAAACACCTCTAATCTTTTCAATTTCTGGTCTNGTAATGGGCTGATAGTANGCAATTATTGTTAANGTCTCTATAGCAGCTTTAGATAGTTTCTTTTTTTCAATAATTGGAAAANTTGTTAAGTGNTTAATATCTGCTGAGGTTCTAAATGCTACAGATTTCTTTGTAGAAAAAACTTGAATACCTCGCCCATCATAAAAATTCTTTAATTTATCTATTAATTTTGTTACCTCATCTTCACTACCAAACATTACTGCAAGGTCTTTTCTTGGCACTGGTTCTCTAGATGCAAAAATTAGNGCCTCAAACACTTTTTCTCTTTCCAGGTCGGACATTTCGGATAAAGTTCTGGCGGCCAAAAGTTGATCATTTTGCATAGAGTNTTCCTTAAATTCAAAATTTATTAACTTATTNTCGTATTTTTATACTAATAGAATCAAACAAGTTATTTTGCTCCAAAATAATTTCACCTCTCTTCGCCAATTCTAAACTGGCAGAGAAAGTAGCGGCTAATGCCGATGTCTTGTTATTTTCTTTACTTAACGGACTATCTTTTACTATTTCTTCTAAAGTAATCCAATCTACTTTAAACAATAAATAAGTTTTCAAGTTTTCTATTGCTTTTTCAATAGAAACAACNTCCGTTTCANTGATNNCNAAGGGAGNAAACTCCTCTTTTGTTGAGATTCGAAGGTGCGCCCTTAATAAGTCTATNAGTAANGGTTCATATTTTATNTTAATTTCACGTTCAAAATTTTTNCTACTCCCNATAGGGAAGAAATCTATTCCCAATCTATCCCGTAACATTAGCTTAGTGCCCAATTCCCTTATGGAATTAAGTCTTTCAATCTGCAGCGTAATATTTTCTGCTATTTGATTGGTTAATGATTCATCTTCACCTTCTGGCAATAGTAGTTTAGATTTAATGAATGCAAGCCAAGCTGCCATTACAAGATAATCTGCNGCNANTTCAAGTTTTTCATTTCTTAGTTTTTCTATGAAACTTAGATATTGACCAGCTAACTCTAAGATAGAAATTTTTCGCAAATCAACTTTTTGAGTCTTTGCAAGAGATAAAAGCAAATCCAAGGGGCCTTCAAATCCATCCAAATTCACTATAAAATCTGTTTTCAGCATTAAATTAGAATCCCTACCNATAGTTTTAGTTTACAGTNTTCATTTAATAGAAATTTCAGAATCTATTCCATTNTTTAGAAAAAAGCTTCGNAATTCTTTTGCAANTGATTTACTTTCAAGNCCTTTGAGCACGAGTCGATAATAATTAACACCGTCAATCTGAATGGCTTCAATTTCATGAGGTATTTCAGACAATTTATGATTGAAACTTAGTAGNAACTGCATATAAAAATCCTCCACCTCAACTTTATTTTCNGCTTCATTGAAAATTATTTTAAACTCNCTATTCTTNCTAACATCNTNCGAAATANTTTCTTCATTTAAAACTTGTTTTAANGCATCTGCAATGGCCTCAGACAAGTCCAATGAATCATTCAACGGTTCAATAGTAACTACTGATTCANCAGTTGAAAGTGAATCNTNTAGGGGAGNNAAGGNAATATTCTTCTCTACTTCGGAAGAGGAGTTACCAGAAATTAGAGAATTAACCGAAAGTTCACGAGAACTTTCATCCAATAAATCTTTAGAAGGCTTCCTTCTTATATCTCCTTCTAATGCTTTAATCACTGGCAATTTTTCAACCTGAAGATCGCTTAGATTTAGCCCCCAGTAAATTATTACCACTGCTGTTAGAACTGATAATACTAGCCCAATTAAATTGACAAACCTGCTCAACACTTTGTATGACTTCTATCCAAAAAACTGATAATTTATTTTATAAAAAGTTAGCCCCTGTTTTGCTATTATTTTTTACGCACTTACATTCTTTTAGCAGGTTTTATCCCTAGAAGTAATAGCCCTATTGACAAAACGATTTGGGTTGCGCGTACTAAGCAAAGCCTTGCTTGTGAAATATCTAGGTTTTCTTTATTGATGAACCGAAACTCAGGATTAACTTTTCCCATATGCTGCAATGCGTGAAAACAAGCAGCAAGGTCATATAAATAAAAAGCAATCCTATGAGGCTCACGATTATATGCTGACATTTCAATTATTCGTGGCCACATAGCTATCATCATGAACAAATTTTTTTCTTCTTTTTTAGACAGATCAGAGAATTTTTCTAAGGTAATATTATTCAAATCTCCTCCCAAGCCCACCTCTTTTGCTTTTAAAAGTATGGAATTTGCTCTTGCATGGGCATATTGCACATAAAAAACGGGATTATCCTTTGATTGCTCAAGTGCTTTATCAAAATCAAAATCTAATGGTGCATCATTTTTTCTCATCAACATTACGAAACGCGCTATTTCTGAACCTACTTCATCTACCACATCGCTAAGCAAAACAAAATTGCCTTCCCGTTTTGACATTTTATAAGGAATTCCATTTTTAAATAATTTTACCAACTGGCATAATTTTACCTCCAATAGAATTTTTCCATCTGACAAGGCAGTCACTGCGGATTTCATCCTTTTAACATATCCAGCATGATCCGCCCCAAATATATCTATTATAATATCATAACCACGAGATAATTTATCAAAATGATAGGATAAATCTGGAGCAAAATAAGTCCATTCGCCATCCGCCTTCCTTAAAGCCCTATCAACATCATCTCCAAAATCGGTAGATTTAAATAGTAATTGCTCTCTTTCCTCCCAATTTTCTTTTGGCTTACCTTTGGGTGGCGGAAGTACCCCTTTATAGACAAGGTTCTTGCTCTCCAAAAAACTTAAAGTTTCCTCAATTATACCTTTATCATAAAGAGATTTTTCCGAGAAAAAATTATCCATTCTTATGCCAAGTGCTTTTAAGTCATCCTTAATAACTTTTAGCATTTCTTGGACCGCTATTTGAGAAATTGGTTCTAACCATTCTTGATGAGAACTGCCAAGTAAAGAACTCCCATACTCCTCTTTAACCTTTTTACCTACTGCTTTAAGATAATCTCCAGGATACAAGCCTTCACTAAAACTTACCTCCTCTCCATGACACTCAAGATATCGAAGATATACAGAGTGCGCTAGCGATTTTATCTGAGCACCACCGTCATTTATGTAGTATTCTCTTGTAACCTCGTATCCAATAAACTCTAGTATGTTTGCTAAAACATCTCCTATTACAGCACCACGCATATGGCCAACGTGAAGTGGGCCCGTTGGATTTGCGGAAACATACTCAACATTAGCCTTTTTGCCTTCACCTGAATTAATTGCACCAAACTTAGAACCCTCATTTAAGCATGAAATTATTACTTCAAACCAAAGAGAATTATTTATTTCAAAGTTTAAGAAACCTGGGCCAGCAATCTCAACATTAATTATTTTATCGCTTTTTCTTATTTCCTCAGCCAAAATTTCTGCCACCAGCCTAGGGTTCTGGCCTTCAAATTTCCCCAGAACCAAAGCTAGATTACTAGACATTTCGCCAAAGCTCTTTTCCTTTGGAATTTCCACAGAAAAATCAACATTTTTCGCTTTTTCTGACAACTTTCCATTTGAACTTAAAACAAAAATACATTTTAAAAGTTCTTCTTTAATCTGCTGAAACAAATTCATTTGCTATACCGTATTTTGGTTAGTGAACCTTTGCTCTGGCTAACGTTAATAATGTCTGCTTTAACGGAATATTTGAAGTCCTGTCAAGCGAGAATGCTCTTGAATAGCATACCTATCCGTCATACCCGAAACATAATCAGATACCAGCCTATGAAGAGCTGGAGCATTTTGTGATTTCTGGATTAAAAATGCCCAATCTTTTGGCATTAAAGAAGGCTCTTCCATTAAAACACTAAAAAGATCCTTTACAACAATTTTTGCTTTTTCCCTTAATAAAGCCACCTTTTCATGCCTATACATTCTTTTAAACAAGAAACTCCTGACAACGTTCAAATCTTTAATAAAATTATCAGAAAAACTTACAACCGGGCTTTTACAATCTTTTATATCATCTGACGTAATGCTTTTAACTGATTTATCAAAAAATGTATTCAAATTTTCTTGCGTCTGTTTAATAACGTTAATCACAAGATTATTGAAAAAAAGCCGCAATGTCTCCTTTTGTTTTATCTCATCTCCTTCTTTTGGGTATTTTGCACAAATGAAGTCGTAAGCTTCATCGATGATTGGGAGCGTGATTATATCTTCAAATTTGAAAAGATTTGCTCTCAAACCATCATCTAAATCGTGGCTATTATAAGCTATATCATCCCCTATGGAAGCTACCTGAGCCTCTAGGCTAGGCGA
>PBQX02000039.1:0-15496 GCA_002725175.2 Paracoccaceae bacterium | reverse complement strand
GTTAAATGATAGGTTTGATTTAAAGAAAAATTCCATTCTTTTGAATGGGCCTCAGGCTTTGGTAAGACTCTGTCTTATTCAGTCTGAAAGAGATAAATTAAATGGTTTAAGTACTTCCGGTTATATTACTGGATATAGGGGGTCTCCTTTAGGTGCGGTAGATCAGCAATTTAATCGTGCAAAAAACATTTTAACAGATAGGAAAGTATTCTTCCGTGAAGCTCTAAATGAAGATTTAGCTGCAACAGCTATATGGGGGGCGCAGCAGGCAAATATTAGGGGAGATGGCGCTACAGATGGGGTTTACTCACTTTGGTATGGTAAAGGCCCTGGGGTAGATAGATCTGGAGATGTCTTTAGGCACGCAAATCTTGCAGGCACTGACCCTAATGGTGGGGTATTAGTAGCAATGGGTGATGATCATACTGGTGAAAGTTCTACAGCCCTTCACCAATCTGAATATGCATTGATAGATTCTATGATACCTATTTTCTCTCCTGCTGGAGTACAAGAGCTTTTAGATTTTGGTGTATTAGGTTGGGAGCTCAGTCGGTTTGCAGGGGTCTGGGTTGGCTTAAAATGTATGAAAGATACCGTAGAAGTTACTGAAGTTGTAGATGGTTCCGTAGAAAGAATAGAAGTAAAAAAGCCTGTTTTTTCATTTCCTGAAGAAGGTGTGCAAATTAGAACTAATGATTTGGCAGCTATCCAAGAAGAACGTTTGCATAAGGTTAAGATCCCAGCCGTGAAGGCGTTTGCTCGAGCAAATAATTTGAATAAGGTTATTTTTAGTAAGGAGGGTGCCAAAATAGGTTTGGTGTCTGCGGGCAAAAGTTGGCTGGATACTGTTCATGCTTTGGATTTGCTTGGAATAAATGAGCAAAAGGCAAAAGAATTGGGAATTTCTACGTTTAAAGTTGGCTTGGTCTGGCCTCTTGAAGAAGAAACTTTGGTTGAATGGGCTTCGGGGCTAGATCTTATTATTGTCTTAGAGGAAAAGCGAAAGTTACTTGAAGACCAAATTAAATCAATTTTATATAATATAGATGATGCTCCGCGGGTTATCGGAGGCAAAGACGAAGACGGAAATGAACTTCTAAGAAGTAATTATTCTTTGGATCCTACAATTATAGGTGAGCTTATTGGGAAGCGAGTTGTAGAGGAAACCGATGATCAGGATGTCAAGGATAGTCTTGCTGATTTAAAGGCTGCCACTAGTTCAATTTCTAATGAGTCTATTAAACCAAAAGTACCTTATTTTTGTGCTGGTTGTCCGCATAATACGTCAACAAAAGTACCTGATGGATCAAGAGCATATGCTGGCATCGGGTGTCATTACATGGCTCAGTGGATGGATCGCGAAACAGAGGGTTATACTCATATGGGCGGCGAAGGAGCAAACTGGATAGGAGAATCTATTTTTTCCAATCGAAAGCATGTTTTTCAAAATTTAGGCGATGGCACTTATAATCATTCCGGTATTTTAGCAGTTAGGGCTGCAGTTGGCTCAGGTGTAAACATTACATACAAAATTCTTTTCAATGATGCTGTAGCTATGACAGGAGGACAGTCCCACGAAGGTGATATTACAGCTTTAGGTATCATTAAGGAGTTAAAAGCAATTGGAGTAAAAAAAGTTGTTGGAGTATATGATCAGAAAGAGATTTTTGATCTAGCTGATTATGCTAAAGAATGCGAAATGTTTGAGAGAGAAAAGCTAAATATTGTCCAAAAGGATTTAGCTTTAACAGAAGGGGTGACGGCCATTGTTTTTATTCAAACTTGCGCGGCAGAAAAAAGACGGCGGCGAAAAAGGGGAAAATTCCAGGATCCAAATAAACGCATATATATTAATCCGGAGGTATGTGAGGGGTGCGGTGATTGTGGTGTAGAATCAAACTGCATTGCAATTCTTCCTTTGGAAACAGATTTAGGGCGAAAGAGACAAGTAGACCAATCATCCTGTAATAAGGATTTCTCATGCCTTAAGGGTTTTTGCCCAAGTTTTGTAACATTAGAAGGTGCAAGGCCAAAGAAGACTAATTCAGTGGAAATAAATATACCAAATTTACCTGAAATTGATCAGCCAAGAATTGAAGGAACATTTAATTTAGTAGTGACTGGGGTTGGTGGCACTGGGGTTGTTACAGTTGGTGCTCTCTTGGCTATGGCATCCCACCTTGAGGGCAAAGGTGTGGGAGTAATGGAAATGGCTGGGTTGGCACAAAAGGGTGGTGCTGTGCATATTCATTGTAGAATAGCTAAATCACCGAAAGATATTTCTGCAGTAAGAGTTTCTCTTGGGGAGGCGCACGCTTTGATAGGTTGTGAGCTTGCAGTTTCCGCAGGGGACAAAACACTTTCGTTGTTAAGAAGAGGTAGAACAAAGGCATTAGTTTCGAGCCAAGAAGCAAATAGTGGGGAGTTCACAAGAGATCCAGATTTTAAGATTCCTAGCGATGGAATGAAGCTCGCAATTAACGCCCGTTTAGGGCCTGACTCAGTTCAGTACCTAAGTTCTCAGATGTTAGCTGATTTCTTTTTGGGTGATACTATTTATGCCAATATTATTGTGCTAGGAGCCTCTTATCAGGCGGGCCTTGTGCCTTTATCTGTTGAAGCTTTGAAGCAGGCCATAAGGTTAAATGGAGCAAATGTTGATAATAATTTAAAAGCTTTTGATCTTGGAAGGTTATGGGTTGAAGATAATAAAGAAATTATCAAGGAAATGTCTGACAGGAAAGTTGGAGCGCCAACAGAGCTTACAAGTTTCGAAAGCATCGTTAACGACAGGTATGGCCGTCTAATAAATTACCAAAATAGGGCTTTGGCGGAAAAGTACAAATCTAAGTGTTTTGAGATAAAGTTAATAAATGAAAAATTGGGTATTTCTGTTGCTCGAGCTTATTATAAAGTTTTAGCTTATAAAGATGAATATGAAGTTGCCAGATTGCACTATTCGACTTTACAAAAACAAATTTCCGAAAATTTTGATGGCGTAACGGGGATAAAATTCCATCTCGCACCCCCACTTCTTTCAAAAAAAGGTACTGACGGTAAATTGAAAAAGTTAACTTTAGGTTCCTGGATGTTATTAACATTCAGATTTTTAATGCTATTAAAAGTCTTAAGAGGTACTGTTTTTGATTTTTTTGGATATTCTTTAGAAAGAAAATCAGAAAGAGATCTTATAAAGAAATATGAAGGTGATATTGAAGAAATGAAAAGAAATCTAAGTGATGATAATTTTGATCTGTGCATGGGCCTAAGCTTGTGGCCAATGGAAGTAAAAGGTTTTGGTCATGTTAAGGCTGAAAATATTAAAATTGCACTTTCCAATAGAAGTAATCTGCTTGGCCGACTGTTAAGGCCTGCATTAAATGTTGAAGCTGCTGAATAGCTAGGCTAAAGAAATTAATTTAATTATGTTGGAAACAGATCTATTTACCTCTCCTTTTCTTATGTCAGCCCTAATATCACTTGCAGCTGGTATTCTAAGTTTTCTTTCACCTTGTGTTTTGCCAATTGTTCCCGCTTACCTTGCATATATGGCAGGCATAACTATCCAAGATGCCCAATCTAACAAAGAGGTCCGAAACCGAAAAACCCTATATGTTTCCATTTCATTTGTTTTAGGNCTTTCAACCGTTTTTATTCTTCTTGGTGCNGCGGTTTCTTATTTAGGAAGNTTAATAATTNCTTATCAAAATATTCTGGAAATCATTTCAGGATTCGTAATCGTCGTTTTTGGACTTAATTTTNTTGGATTGGTTAAATTTGGCTTTGGCAGAGAAATTCGATTTGAAATCAAAGAGTTAAGAGGAGGTATTATAGTTTCTTATATATTGGGGCTTGCCTTTGCTTTTGGTTGGACACCATGCATTGGTCCAATCTTGGGCTCTATATTGGCTATAGTNTTNCAAGAGGAAACTGTTCTGAAAGGAGTAGTATTAATGACTTTNTATGCTATGGGTATGGGGCTGCCATTTATTTTAACAGGACTTTTTCTTGGAAGGGCAATCATTGTTCAGAAAAAATTAAAGATCCATATGGGTCTAATTGAAAAATTAATGGGTATGTTGCTCATATTTACTGGTTTGATGATTTTATCTGGCACTTTTTCATCAGTTTCATTCTTTCTGTTGGATTATTTTCCTTGGCTTTCAACAGTTGGGTAGCTTTTTAGAGCTAACTCAAAACAAAATAATCTAATAGAAGACGACAAGTTTTTTTCATTTTGCCCTCCATCGATTTTTTCTACCAATTTGTAAATGCTTATTTGGTTTTCGTCGGCAAATCTTTTCAAGAAAAACCAGAATTCATCTTCTATAGATATTGAAGTTTTATGNCCATAAAGTTTTATGGAACGCTTTTTTATTTTCCCTTTGGGTTCTTTTATCAAGATCAAGTCTCGATTACAGCGAATTAAGAGGGTGAAATCATTTTTTTGGGATCTACAATCCGCTCAAAGTCCTGTTCTGAAATTAATTTCAGAGCAAGTACTTCTTCTTTTAGAGTAGTCCCATTTTTATGTGCGTTCTTCGCAACTTTAGTCGCATTATCATAGCCTATTTCTGGGGCAAGTGCCGTAACAAGCATAAGGCTTTTAGATAATGAATTTTTAATATTAAACTCATTAGCTTTTATTCCTTTAACGCAATTAATAGCAAATGATTTAGATGCGTCGCCNATGAGTTGCATAGATTGNAGTACATTGTATACCATTACTGGCTTATAAACATTTAATTCAAAATGGCCTTGGCTTCCTGCAAAACCAACTGTCGCGTCATTTCCCATCACTTGCGTACATGCCATTGTCAAAGCTTCAACTTGGGTTGGGTTTACTTTTCCCGGCATTATTGATGAACCAGGTTCATTTTCAGGAAGAGATAACTCTCCAAGTCCACACCTAGGTCCNGATCCTAAGAATCTTATATCATTTGCTATCTTAAACAAGCTCGACGCAATAGTTTTTAGTGCTCCAGATAATTCTACTAAAGCGTCATGNGCAGCAAGGGCTTCAAATTTATTCTCGGCTGTTACAAAAGGGTGNCCAGAAATCTTAGCTATNTCCTTCGCTATCCTTTTATCAAATCCCTTCTTTGTATTTAGTCCAGTGCCAACTGCAGTTCCGCCTTGCGCAATTGGGTAAATGCCTTTAAGAGCCGTTTCTANCCNCAAAATTCCATTGGTTATTTGAGTATGATACCCACTAAACTCTTGGCCTAATGTCAAAGGNGTGGCATCTTGAGTATGTGTTCTGCCAATCTTAATTATAGAATCAAAATTTGATACCTTTCTTTTAAACTCAGCTTGTAAGGTTTTTAGACCTGGAAAGGTTATTTCTACGGCTGAAAGTATTATCGCAATATGCATAGCAGTTGGAAAGGTGTCGTTGGAACTTTGAGACATGTTGACGTGATCGTTTGGATGCACAGGATTTTTTGAGCCAATTGTGCCCTTAAGCAATTCAATCGCTCGATTAGATATGACTTCGTTGGTATTCATATTTGTTTGGGTGCCAGAGCCCGTTTGCCAGACAACAAGTGGGAAGTGAGAATTAAGTTTTCCAGATATCACCTCTTCTGATGCANAAATTATGGCCTTGCCAATTTCTTTGCTTAGCTGCCCATTCTCAATATTAACGAGCGCTGCAGCTTTTTTAATTATACCAAAAGCCTTGATTATATTTGTGGGTTGCTTTTCCCATCCAATTGAAAAATTTTTNAAGGATCTTTGGGTTTGTGCTCCCCAATACTTGTCCGCTGGAACTTTAATTTCCCCGAAGCTATCTTTTTCTATTCTTTTTTCAGTCATTAGATCCTGCTAGTGTAGTTTAATNTATTTTTTTCTAAATTTATCAAGGCTCACTACCTCTCCTTTTTTTGGCTCGGACTTTACCTCTTCAGATTCTTTATTTTTTTCGACGTCCTCTACTATTTCACCCATAATTCTAATTTCTTCCTCAAGATCATTTAAGTTAATACTTTTACTNAAATCATTTGGCCTTATTGAAAAATCAACTGAAGGNTCCGAAAAAGAAATGATTGCATTATAAGGAATNCGCATATTTTCAGGAACATTTCCAAAATTGAGAGTAATTGCGAAATAGTCATCTGATATATCTAAATCTGCATACCAATTTTTTATAATTATGGACATTTCCTCAGGNTATTGNTCCTTAAGGCGTGGGGACATTACGACATCGTCGGAAGCTGTAGCAAAATTAATAAAGAAATGGTGACCTTCTATTAGACCAGTTTTAGCGGTTTGATTTAATATTTTCTTTATGACATCTACCATTGCGAGATGCATCAGCTTTTCATAATCAAACCCTGAGCTCATAATAAAACCATCTACTTGTATTTAATCAATTACGCTACTACTAATATCTAAATTTGCAAAGGCAAAACTATTAATTTGTGACGGTTGCTAGATACAGTTTTTGAACAAAATANTTTAAACCTGGCGATGCAATAGACAAAATTAGATTGGAAGAATAATAAATAATCGTTTGGAAAATTATANACTAGGTATAGTGACTGCAATCTTTGAAATTATTTTCTCTATTGCAATAGCAACCTTTGTTAAATTTTTGTCTGCTGATATTTCAGTGTTTGTCATTTTATTATTTAGATATTTATTTTGCATGCCGTTGCTTCTAATNATAGGTTTTATGCAACGGGGTAATGACCTTCTTAAGGCGGATAATAGGNCTGTTTTAATTGCAAGAACAACNCTTGGAATCTTAGGTTTGGCAACTTGGTTTTTAGCAATACCNATATTAGGTATCATAAAGGCTACAGTCTTAGGGCAGTTGATGGCAATATTCATTACTTTTTTTGCGCCATTGCTTTTAAAGGAAAAAATCACTCTAGGGGGTTGGTTGGCCATTACATTCGGCTTTTTGGGGACCTTAATTATTTTGAGGCCTGATCTTGAGGGGTGGTGGAATTATGGAATTATTTTTGGAATTCTGGCGCCATTCTTCGCTGGCTTAATGAATATATCTTTACGAAAACTTGGAGATTCTGATTGGCCCATTACTACTGCTCTGTGGTACAACTTTGCTGGAGCAGTTTTGTTCTCTGGNATTTGTTTTTTAGGAAATTATCAAATTCCTTTAGATAAGGTTACTTTATTGATTTTAATCATTGTCGGTTTGATAGCTAGTTTACAGCAATTTGTTTTGGCTGTTAGTAGAGCTCACGCCCCCGCAGTCAATTTGGCTCCAATATCCTACTTAATGGTTCCAAGTTCAATTTTTGTGGGAGTGCTTCTTTTTAAAGAAACTATAACTACGTCACTTGTTGTTGGTTCAATTGTTATAATCGGCTCTGCTTATTATACTGTTCGAAAAAGACAATAAATAAAGGTGTGGTAGTGCTGGTTTAATTCCAGTAACTAAGAGCAGCATTTGCTACTCTTTCACCTTTTTCTTGAACAAAATGTCCAGCATTATTAAGTATGAGAGGTTTTGGGCAATTTTTTATACTTAGACTTAAGTTGGTCATTAAGGAAATATCAATTACTGGATCCTTTGCTCCTATTGCCATAAATGAATCCCCTTTCCAATTATTCGCAAGAAACTCTTTAGCCTTTAGCATATCATCGAGCCCGATACTATTTGGTTTATCCATCATTAGTTCAGGAAATTTCCTTACACCGGCTTTAAAATTTCTATCTGGGAAAGGAAGATCGTAACCAATTAATTCTTCATTAGTTATGTCAGGGTCGCTCCTACTAATTAGCTTGCTAATATTTAAGTCATCTTGCGACCTATTATACTTTCTCCAGTTTTCAAATCCTGTGCTTATAAAAGATCCTTCAGGTAACAGAGTGTTCATAATTAGAAGGCGNTTTATTTTATCTTTCAAAGCTGGAAATAATGAAAAGCCTATAATACCTCCCCAATCTTGGCAAACTAGTGTTATGTTCCGTAATTCTAAAAANTCTATTAATTCAAAGATGGATTGTCGGTGAAACTGAAATGTATATATCATTTCATTTACTGGTTTATCTGACCGCCCAAACCCAAAAAAGTCTGGTGCAACTACGCGGGCACCTGTTTGAGCAAAAATAGGGATCATTTTTCTATATAAGTAAGACCAGGTGGGTTGACCATGCAGGCAGAGAAAAACAGTATCTTTATTATGGNTATTCTCGTCTATGTANTGTAANCGGAGATTGGTATAGCTTGGGAGAGAGGAAACATATCTAGGCTCATAACTGAAGTTTTTGAGNTCTATGAATGCTTCTTCTGGGGTCCTAAGTTTTTCCAAATTTTCTCCATTTNANGTTAAAAGAAGTGCAGGCTTCTGTTGCCAGGTGCCTGCGAACCCCGCCAATTCGTGCTAACGAACTGGAGTTAAGTTTCGGCTTTTGTTACCGCTTATGCAGCAACAGCAACCGGAGCATAATCGTCATTTGCAATTATACAGTTTGCGCCGATAACGGTGGCCATCCCGCCGAGCAAAAGCTAACACCTTTGAACGTCCGTCGATCCTATTTCGGCCCCATATTTTTTTTGGTGGAGCCGCCGGGTACCGCCCCCGGGTCCGATCCGTCTATTACGTGCGCGTTTATCACCATAGCTGTAGAACAGCATATTCATTATGAGTTAAAACCGTATTCTTGACAAGAAATTTTGTTACCAAGATCCTGAATTTGGCATTGATAGCCAAGGCTCTTTTACCGGAAGAGGACTTCCTGCTTGTANTAACTCAATAGAAATATTGTCAGGAGATTTGACAAAGGCCATCCTTCCGTCGCGAGGAGGGCGATTTATTTCAACCCCACTGTCTNTAATCTTTNAGCATATGTCATAGATATTTTCTACCTCATAGGCTAGGTGGCCAAAATTTCTACCTTCCGAATACTTCTCTTTTCCATCCCAGTTATGGGTAAGCTCAAGTGCACATTCTGATTGATTGGGTGCAGCAAGAAAAACCAAAGTAAATTTTCCTTCCTCATAATCCGACCTTCTAATTTCTTCTAATCCCAAAAGATCACAGTAAAAGGCTTTTGATTTCTCGATATCATCCACTCGCACCATTGTATGTAAATATTTTACTTTCATATACGTTCTCCGTACAGTTATATTTGTGTATGCCGAATCTTATATTTGGTTATCAAGGATAAATTATATGACATTGAGTGAAGATCAAAAGCAAGAAATTGTTAATGCTAGAAGTAGAACTGAAAAGACCTTAAGGGCATCATCTGCTGGGATGGAAGAGCATCTTTATAATGCCCATGAAGTTTTGGATCATGGGTTTGTAAGGGTTATTGATTATATGGGCAATGATAGTTCAATAGTTCAGGCTGCAAGGGTGAGTTATGGAGAGGGAACGAAAGAATCGAGAGATGATGAGGGTTTGATCAGGTATCTTATGCGTCACTGGCATTCTACACCTTTTGAGATGTGTGAAGTTAAATTTCATATTAAATTGCCCGTATTTGTTGCACGCCAATGGATCAGGCATAGAACGGCAAATGTTAATGAATACTCTGCTCGATATTCTATTTTGGACAGAGAGTTTTATATACCTGAGCCAAAGCATTTGGCTTCTCAATCAAAGATAAACAACCAAGGTAGAGGAGAGGTTTTATCAGGAAATGAAGCTGAAAAAGTTTTACAAATTCTCAAGGATGACAGTTCAAGAAATTATGATAATTATGAAAATATGCTTAATCAGGAAAATAAAAAAGGATTGGCCAGAGAGCTGGCCCGTATGAATTTACCTATGAATATTTATACTCAGTGGTACTGGAAGATAGACTTACACAATTTATTTCATTTTTTAAGATTGCGGGCAGATAGTCATGCTCAATACGAAATTAGAGTTTATTCGGATATAATGTGTAAAATTGTGAAAGACTGGGTTCCTATGGCCTATAGGGCTTTTGATGATTATAGGGTTGGTGGTGCCTTCTTATCCGAAAAGGCAATACTAAATATGAAGAGAGCAATTAAAGGTGAAGAAGTTAATTTTGAAACTAGTAATATGACTAAGGGAGAATGGTCTGAATTATTAAAGGTTTTTCCTGACTTGAAACGGTAATAATTAAACTCCTTCAACTAATGTGTAATCTCTTATTGCAGCTTTGGTACCATAAGTTAAAGCTTTCTGATATAAGTCAGAATGGTAGAAGTCTTTAGCGGTTTTCATGTCTGGCCACTTAATTATCACATTTCTTTTTCGACCTTCCCCTTCCATTTGAAAGGACTCTCCACCTCTGACTAAAATCTCACCGCCGAACTTTTGTATAGCTTCAGTAGCTATTTCGGCATACTTCTTATAATTTTCATCATCATGGATGTCTACTCTGGCTATAGTATAGGCTGGCATTTTTTATCGTCCCATTTTCAATTTCAAGAAAGCACCGCCAAACATCATTGGCGGTGCTAATATATTATTTAGTTAAGAGCTAGATCAGTAATTTTATGTGACCAAGCTCCAGAAGGCATCTTTGTAATAACTGGCTCATCTCCGCCACTCATAAGACTTTCTACTGTTCTTTCGTAGTCAGCAGGTACTAAAGACCCATTACTTCCTGCAGTTAACTTAGCAATCTCACCCATTTGAATAGTATTGTGATCAACTGTTTGGGCACCACTGTCATCATTGTCTACAACAATTTCTGCGGCTTTTCCTGGATTAGCTTCTGCGTATTTCCAACCCTTCATGGAGGCTCGAACAAAGCGTACCATTTTATCTACGAAAACTGGATCACTAAGATTTTCTTCCAGAACGTAAAGTCCATCCTCTAAGGTGGCTACGTTCATGTCTTCATATCTAAATACAGTTAGCTCTTCTGGTGTTAAGCCTTCTGCCAATACTTGCCAGTACTCATTGTAGGACATAGCGGAAACACAATCAGCATCTCCTTGAGTAAGCGGTAAAATATCCCAGCCTTGTCTAAATACAGTTACACCGTCAGCAGATCCATCGGTTTTAAGTCCAAGTTTACTCATCCAGCTTAAAAATGGAAATTCGTTGCCATAAAACCAGACACCTAAATTTTTACCTTTTAGGTCGGCTGTTGAATTAACTCCCCTGTCTTTTCTACAGACCAGCATCATTCCTGAACTTTTAAATGGCTGTGCTATATTTACGGCTGCCAAACCTTTTTCTCTTGAAGCAAGGGCAGATGGCATCCAGTCGACTGCAACGTCTGCATTTCCAGAAGCTAGAGCTGACATTGGACCGATATCTGGTCCGCCCGGTGTAATGGTTACATTAAGGCCTTCGTCCTTATAATAGCCCATGTCTTGAGCTACATAGTAACCTGCAAATTGTGTTTGTGTAACCCATTTAAGTTGGATCGTGACATCATTTGCATGACCATCAGCATTTGCAACTGACGACAAGCCTAAAAATAGGCCTACGATAGATAGAATTATTTTTCTCATAGTTTAATCTCCTTAATTTTAGTTTACTCGACCTCTTTGTGAAGGGTGCCAATGTGTTATAATTTTTTCAAGTAAGGCTATCACCCCATAAAATAATGTACCAGTAATTGCCGCTACAAATATTTCAGCCCAGACCATATCTAAAGCGAAGCGTCCTGCCTCAGTGGAAATTCTAAATCCCATGCCTTTAATTGGCGAACCAAAAAATTCAGCGACTATTGCTCCTATCAATGATAATGTAGAACAAATTTTAAGTCCATTAAAAATAAATGGCATAGCAGCTGGCAATCTTAATTTAATTAAAGTCTGGAAATAACTTGAGCTATAAGTATTCATAAGGTCCTGATAAAGTCTATCTGATAATTTTATTCCTTGTACGGTATTAATCAACATAGGAAAAAATACCATTGCCACAACTACCGCTGCCTTTGAATGCCAGTCGAAACCAAACCAAGCAACCAGAATAGGAGCTGTGCCAATGATAGGCATGGCGGATAGTAAATTGCCAATGGGCAATAAGCCTCTTTCTAGGAAATTAAACCTATCAACTAATAAAGCTATTAAGATGGCTGAAGAGCAGCCTATAAGGAACCCAGATAGTGCGCCTTTGAGAAAGGTTTGGACAAAATCTATCCAAAGTATATTTAGTGAGGTGAAAAATGTCACAAATACTTGGGAAGGAGCTGGCAAAATAACGAAACTTACATTAAAGGCATGTACGGAGCTTTCCCAAAGAATAACAATACTCACTCCAAATAGTATAGGGGCTAGCGTTCTTGCAAAACCGAATGAGCTTAGGCTTGAGAGCCAAATATTCAAGGCCCATGCAAGGATCCAGAACAGAATTGCCAAATAGAAAAAGGTCATGCTTCCGTTATACTCATTGTTCTAAAAACTACCGCCTTCATTAAGTTTATGATTAATATAAGTAATGCTGTCATAATGGCTGCGGTAAACAAGGCGCTCCAAATCTGTATCGGTTGACCAAATGTACTACCGGCTAGCATCCGCGAGCCTAGCCCTCCATTAGCACCCACTGGCAATTCTCCTACTATTGTCCCCACAACAGAAGCAGCTATTCCCAGCTTTAGAGATGTAAAGAGAAATGGTATAGACTTTGGGAGCCTGAGCCTAAGTAAAATTTGCAATGTAGAAGCATTCCATGTCTTCATTTGATCAAGTTCAAGAATTTCTGGAGACCTTAACCCCTTGACCATACCAACCACGACTGGAAAAAAAGAAAGGTACATTGAAATAATTGCCTTTGGTAAAAGTCCGGTAAAACCTAAGCCTCCCAACGCCACTATAAGCATTGGAGCGAGTGCTAATATGGGTATTGTTTGACTTGTAATTACCCATGGCATAACGCTTAAGTCTGTTGCTCGATTATGTACTATTGCTAGAGCTAAAGCTATGCCAAGCCCAGTCCCTAAAGCAAAGCCAGCCAAGGTTCCTGAAAGAGTTATCCAAGCATGAAAAACTAGAGACCTTTTAGAAGTTACCTTTTTGTAAAAAATTGTCTTATTCATTTCTTTGAATACCTGGTGAGGAGTTGGAAGTTTTGGCTTCTTTTGGGACCAGGTATCTAGAACCAATTCTTTAAATGACAATACTTTATCTGCTCTTACTGCCTTATCATAAGCCCATTTAGAGTTTAAAACTATAGAAAAGGCGTACCACAAAAGAATTATTGAAACAGAAACAGTTAGAATTGGGAACAGTTTTTCCTTAATAAATTTACTCATAACTATGGCCTGAGCGTAAACCCTCTCGAACTCTTTGTGAAACAGCTAAGAACTCTGCACTATCTCTTATTTCTAACGGTCTTTCATTTGGCAAGGGACTGTCAATTATATCAATAATTCTGCCAGGCCTAGGTGACATCACGACTATTTTAGTTGATAAGTAAACCGCTTCTGGTATTGAGTGCGTAACAAAACAGATTGTTTTATTTGTAGATTTCCATAATCTGAGCAATTGCTCGTTCAAGTGATCTCTAACTATTTCGTCTAAGGCGCCAAATGGCTCATCCATGAGAAGTATATCGGCGTCAAAAGATAGTGCACGAGCTATTGATGCTCTTTGCTGCATTCCACCTGATAATTGCCAAGGAAATTTTTTTTCAAATCCGTCTAATTCTACAAGTTCCAGTACCTTTTTTACTCGGCTGGAGATTTCAGATCGATTGTATCCCATTATTTCCAAAGGTAGGCTTATATTTTTAGAAATATTGCGCCATGGGTAAAGACCTGCAGCTTGAAAAACATAGCCATAAGCTCTCTCCTTTCTTGCCTCTTCTGGGGTCATGCCATTTACGGTTAAATGACCGTCATTTGGATGTTCGAGTGCGGCAATCGCCCTTAGCAATGTTGTTTTCCCACAACCAGAAGGGCCAATCAAGGACACAAAATCTCCTTTAGAAACGTCTAAAGAAACATCTTTCAAAGCCTCTATAGTGTCATCCGCTGTTTCGAAGACAAGATTCACATTTTTGGCAGAAATAACTGGTTCTGACATTAAATCTAAATTCCAGCTGGAATGTTTTGAGGATCTCGCTCTATCTTTCTTGGAGAATTTAATTCTTTCCACTTTGTTACAGCGCTATGAACAGCAGGGAACGGAGGTCTGGGAACAAATTTTCCTCTCCCAGGTTGTGGTGTTGAGTTCTGACCCCAAGCCCAAATTATGTCACCTCTATTAAGCGTATACCTTGCTTGTGCCGTAACGTTAAAGCCTTCAAAAACATTGTAATCCAAAATGGAATGGTGGCTTGTCGGAGAAATTTTCTTGCTTATTTTTGGGTCCCAAACAACTATGTCTGCGTCCGCACCTTCAACTATAGCTCCCTTTTTTGGGTAGATATTTAGTATTTTTGCGATATTCGTTGATGTTGCAGCTACAAATTCGTTTTTAGTCAAACGGCCGGTTTCAACACCTTCTGTCCACAAGACAGCAAGACGTTCTTCCAAACCGTTTGAGCCATTTGGAATGATGCGAAAATCATTTATGCCAGCTCTTTTCTGTTTAGTATTAAAAGCTGCGTGATCTGTTGCAACAACTTGAAGAGAGCCGCTTTGCAAGCCAGCCCATAAACTGTCTTGATGATCTTTCGATCTAAAGGGAGGGGACATCACTCTTCTTGCGGCATGGTTCCAGTCTTTATTAAAATATTCTGATTCATCTAAAGTTAGAAACTGTATTAATGGTTCGCCATATACGCGCATACCTTTCTGCCGAGCTCGCCTTATCGCTTCATGAGTTTGTTCACAACTCACATGTACAATATAAAGTGGAACTCCAGCAGTATCAGCAATTGTAATAGCCCTATTTGCTGCTTCACCTTCCAATTCAGGGGGTCTAGAGTAAGCATGACCTTCAGGTCCAGTAATTCCCAAATCAAAATATTTTTGCTGCAGTTCTGCTACAAGGTCACCATTCTCTGCGTGAACCATAGGGAGAGCCCCAATCGCTGCGCATCTTTTAAAACTTGCAAACATTTCGTCATCTTCAATCATTAAAGCACCTTTATATGCCATAAAATGTTTAAAGCTGTTGACGCCCATTTTGACAGCATCATTCATTTCATTAAATACATTCTCATCCCACCCGGTTATTGCCATGTGGTAGCCAACATCAGAGCATATTTGTGGGGCTGATTTTCTGTGCCACTCGTTTATAGCATTTTTTATGCTTCCATCTGCTCCAGGAAGGCAAAAGTCAACAATCATAGTAGTTCCACCAGCGGCTGCTGCCCAGGTCCCCGTTTCAAAAGTCTCTGCAGCAGTCGTTCCCATAAATGGCATCTCTAGGTGTGTGTGTGGGTCAATGCCGCCCGGGATAACATAGGCGCCTTCAGCGTCTATATATTCCTCTCCTTTAAGGTTTTCCCCAATTTGTTTAATTGTTTCACCCTCGATTAGTATATCGGTCTTCCAGGTCCTATCCGCAGTGCAGACTGTTACTCAGGTAAAGTAGCAAGACTTAACTCTCAACTAGGTCTCCGACAAAACAACGATTCTGATGTGAGTACCAGGTAGTCATCAGCAGCATAAAATTATGGTGTTCATGATACCAATACCC
>PBQX02000024.1:0-18585 GCA_002725175.2 Paracoccaceae bacterium | reverse complement strand
AGTCCTTGATGGGAAAATTGCTTTTAAATTATATGATACATTTGGGTTTCCTCTTGACTTAACTCAAGATGCTTTAAGAGAAAAGAATATGACTGTTGATTTGGATGGTTATGAAGCTGAAATGAAGGCACAAAAGGAACGGGCAAGAAATGCTTGGTCTGGAAGTGGAAGTATTTCTGAAGACAAGGCATGGTTAAAGATAATTGAGAATAATGAAAAAACTGAATTTCTTGGGTATGATCAATTGCAATGTGAGGGATTGATCATGTCATTCAATGTTAGCGGATCTGAAGTCAGTAAAGTTAAGGGAGGCGAAACTGCTCAAATGCTTTGCAATCAAACTCCCTTTTTTGGAGAATCTGGTGGTCAGGTTGGAGACAAAGGGGTCATTGAATCTTCAACAGGGACGGGAAAAGTTGAGAATGTTTTTAATATTAGAGGTTTTGTTATTCATGAAGTGGCAGTGACAGAAGGTGAAATTTCAGTTGGACAGACTCTTAAATTATCAGTGGAAGAATCCAATAGATTCAAAATCAGAGCAAATCATTCCGCAACGCATATCTTACACGAAGCACTTCGGAATAATTTAGGGCAGCATGTAGAGCAGAGGGGGTCGTTAAATTCTAGCGACCGCTTGAGATTTGACTTCTCTCACAATGCGCCTGTTTCTAGTGTTGAAATAGAAAAAATTCAAAATGAAGTAAATACTCTTATTAGGCAAAATTCGAAAGTAGAGACAAATATTCTTGATCTTGAAAAAGCTAAAAAGTTGGGCGCTAGGGCTTTGTTTGGAGAAAAATATGACCATGATGTGAGGGTTGTTTCAATTGGCAAAAGAGAAAATTCTTCCTTAGGTTTTTCTGGCAATTCCTACTCGGTTGAACTTTGTGGCGGAACTCACGTTAATTATACAGGAGATATTGGATATTTTATAATTACTGCTGAAGTTGCTTCGTCTGGTGGAGTTAGAAGAATTGAAGCCTTAACTGGTCAAATGGCGATAGATTATAGTCTTGGAATGTTGAATATAGTGACAAATCTTTCTGGTCATCTAAGGACTACATCTGATAAATTACTAGACCGAGTAGATGCCCTTTTAACTGAAAGAAAGTTAAATCAACAGGAAATATCAAATTTGAAAATTAAGTTGAATTCAGTAAATCATGATTTGGAAGCTGGAGATTCAAGTTTAGATAAAGCGATTGAAATCAAAGGGATAAAGCTTTTAAGTAAAGTAGTTGAAGATTTACCAATTAAAGACATTAGATCTTTGCTTGATAAGAAAAAATCTAACCTAAAGAAATCTATAGTCATAATTTTTTCAAGAACTGATAATAAGGTTATGATTACTGTTGGTGCAACTTTAGATTTAGAAGACCGAGTTTCAGCCGTAGATATTGCCAGGTTGGCAAGCAAGGCGTGTGGGGGGCAAGGAGGCGGTGGTAGGGCTGATTTTGCTCAGGCTGGAGGATCTAATCCGTCTGGAATTTCTGCTGCCTTAGAAGAGATTGCAGCATATATCAATTCCAAATAAGTTTGTTCTAAGTAACTTTTGATAAATTGACTTGAAAGTGCTGATCAACCTTATCTAAAAATTGGGTAGTTGTTAGCCATTTTTGTTCAGGTCCTACCAATAGAGCAAGGTCCTTTGTCATGAAACCTTCTTCGACGGTATCTATAACTGTGGATTCTAAAATTCCAGAGAATTTAGCCAATTCATTATTTTTGTCCAGCTTGGCTCTATGTTTAAGACCTCCTGTCCACGCAAATATTGATGCTATTGAATTAGTAGAAGTTTCTTTGCCTTGCTGATATTGACGATAATGCCGGGTAACAGTTCCGTGAGCTGCTTCAGCCTCGACAATGCTGCCATCTGGGCTCATTAATTGACTTGTCATCAATCCAAGAGAACCAAAGCCTTGTGCTAAAGTGTCGGATTGGACATCGCCATCATAGTTTTTGCATGCCCATACAAAGCCTCCTTCCCATTTCAATGCGCAAGCAACCATGTCGTCAATCAGCCTATGCTCATAAGTAATATTTGATTTTTTAAACTGCTCTTCAAACTCTTCCTCATAAACCTTTTGAAATAGATCTTTAAATCTTCCGTCGTAGGCTTTAAGAATTGTATTTTTTGTTGATAAGTAAACTGGCCAATTCATTCTCAGACCATAATTGAGAGACGCTCTTGCAAAGTCTATAATAGACTGGTCTAGATTATACATTGCCATGGTAATTCCAGCAGAAGGGGCTTCAAAAACCTCTTTTTCTATTATCTTTCCATCATCTCCTACAAATTTTAATGATAACTTGCCCTTTCCAGGAAATAAAAAATCGGTCGCCCTATATTGGTCAGCGTATGCATGTCTTCCTATGACTATTGGCTTGTTCCAGCCTGGGACAAGTCTAGGTACATTTTTGCAAATAATTGGAGCTCTGAATACCACTCCTCCAAGGATATTTCGTATTGTGCCATTAGGAGACCTCCACATCGATTTTAATTTAAATTCATCTACTCGCGCTTCGTCCGGAGTAATTGTGGCACATTTAACACCGACCCCTATTTCTTTTATTGCTTCCGCAGCGTCAATTGTTATTTGGTCGTTTGTCCGATCTCTTTCTTCAATTCCTAAGTCAAAATATTTAAGGTCTACATCTAAATAAGGTACAATTAATTTTTGTTTTATATAATCCCATATTATCCGGGTCATTTCATCGCCATCTATTTCCACAACCGGATTTTCTACTTTAATTTTTCCCATTATTTGACCTTGTTTTATATAAAAAAGCTAATCACCTCTTATATTAGTATTTATAAAATATAAAGGTTATAAATTGATTATTTCGCATAAAACTGATTAATGTTTGGCGAAAATTATTGTAAACGTTTTTAAGCTTTTCTAACTTTTTGTCCTTAATTATTATGGTTGCTAGGGAAAGTATAGGAGTAATTTTGAAGCCTATTTTTATTTTGGTGCGCCCCCAAATGGGTGAGAATATTGGATCTGCCGCACGGGCGATGCTGAATTTCGGTATTGATAACCTTCGAATAGTTAATCCCAGGGACGGATGGCCGAATCCTAAGGCAAAAGCTTTAGCTTCAGGAGCTGGATCGGTATTGGACAGCGCACTTATTTTTGATAGTGTTCAAGAGGCATGTCAAGATATGCATTATGTATTTGCTTCCTCTGCCAGAGAGCGGAAATTGGATAAGAAAGAAATTTCTTTAGGTGAATCAATTTCAGAATGTAAAAACTTATTAGACAAAGGTTTAAATGTTGGATTTTTATTTGGTCCTGAGCAGTCAGGTTTAAGTAATGAGGATATAGCTTTTGCAGATAAAATTGTCTTTCTGAATACTTCAAATGTTTGTACATCAATTAATTTATCTCAGTGTGTTATGCTCTTTGCTTATGAATGGTTTCAAGGAACAAAGAGTGAGTCATCGCTAAGTCGAACAAAAAATATATATTCATCAGCTTCAAAAGAAGAAATAGATCAGCTTATGAAGCGATTAATATTGAATTTAGATGCAAAGGGGTATTTTTGGCCCCAGGATAAGGAAAAAAGCTTAAAATTGTACCTTCATAATTTATTTTCGAAACTCCCATTAAATTCATCTGATATTCGGTTTCTTCATGGATTAATTAGAGCTTTGTCAGAGGAAAGAAAAAAGTAAAGATGTTGAGTTTATTATGTTTTAGGATGCATGGTATTGTTACAAGAAAAAGTTTTTGGGTTGGTATTTAAATTTTTGAGAATGAAAGTTTTGTAATGAATTATGTACGCCTTTGGCTCTATATTTTGTTTGCGCTGGTGTTTTCAATGGTAATCTTGGGTGGCTTAACCAGGTTAACCGATTCTGGCTTGTCTATAACTGAATGGAAACCATTAACTGGAGCATTACCGCCAATTTCCGTTGAAGGCTGGTTGATAGAATTTCAAAAATATAGCGAAATACCCGAATATAAGCTCCAAAATTCTGATATGTCTCTATCTGAGTTCAAGGTGATTTATTGGTGGGAGTGGGGGCATAGACAATTAGGCAGGATTATTGGATTGGTTTGGTTTGTTGGGTTTTTTCTATTATTAGGGCTAAGAAAATTTAACAAGGAATTAATTTGGCAGTCGTTTCTAATTGGTTTCCTTATAGGAGTCCAAGGAGCGATAGGCTGGTGGATGGTGTCATCAGGTTTAGAAGAAGGTATGCTTGATGTCGCTTCTTATCGGCTTTCCATACATTTGTTAACTGCTTTTTTTATCCTTTCACTTATTTACTGGAGAATTCTAAGAATTCATCATGAATATAATCTATCTATATCAAGATCCCAATTTAGTACTGCACTTTATTTTCTATCAATAATAATGCTCTTAGTTTTATATATTCAAATATTTTCGGGAGGATTAGTAGCTGGAATTGACGCAGGTACGGCATACAACGAATGGCCGCTGATGAATGGGCAAGTGCTTCCAGATGAATCTTTTGATTTATTGCCGATTTGGATTAATTTTTTCCATAACTCAGCTTTGGTTCAATTCAATCATAGAATTCTTGGGTATCTCCTATTTTTCTTGGTGCTAATATTTTTTATAATTGCAAAATATGATACAAATCCCGCTATAAAAAGAAGTTCATTCTATTTGATTTTTGTTGCAACTCTTCAGGTATGTTTGGGAATCATTACCATTCTAAGTGAGGCAGAATTACTGTATGCGGCCCTTCATCAGGCAGGAGGTATGATATTTTTAATTGCGGTACTTAACTCGCTTTTTATGTCCTCAAGGTATAGGAATGTTTGAGAATTGGTCTAATCTTCCCAGTTTGGGAGTCTTTTTTCAATAAATGCAGATATTCCTTCTTCAGTATCTCTATGCAACATATTTTCAGTAATAACGCCTGCTGTATAATCATAGGCGTCATCTACCGATAGTTCCAATTGTTTGTAAAAGGCTTCCTTACCAATTTTTACTGCTGAAGATAGCTTTTCTGAAATCGTAACTGCCATTTTCATCGTTTCTGCATTTAAATTATTGGCTGCAGTTACTTTATTAATAAGACCTTCTTTTTGTGCATCTTCTGCCGTTAAAAATTCTCCGGTAACTAACATTTCAAAAGTTTTCTTCCTACTGATATTTCTGGAAAGTGCCACCATGGGAGTTGAGCAAAACAGTCCTATATTAACACCGTTTACTCCAAATGTTGCTTCTTGGGAGGCTAGTGCCAAATCACAACTTGCTACAAGTTGACATCCTGCAGCTGCGGCTACCCCCTGTACTTCAGCAATTACGGGTTTGGGTATTTTAGAGATGCCTGCCATCATATTTGCACATTTTCTGAAGAGCCAATTAAAGTACTCTTTCCCTCCGTCTTCTTTTTGCCTATTTAAAGTCATCTCTTTTAGGTCATGACCTGCGCAAAAGGCTTTTCCTTTGGCCCTTATAATTATTGCCTTTATTTCAGGGTCACTGCCAAATGATTTCAGGCCTTCTGATAAGGTTTCAATCATTTCTTCCGAGAGAGCATTAAGCTTTTCTGGTGAATTTAATGAAAGCAACCCAACTCTTTCACTTTTATCTTTTATTATAAGTTCGGACATTGATTTTTGTTTATCATTTGTTAATACAAGAATGATACTAATATTATTTTTATTTAGAAAGCAACAAGTGGATCAAACAGTTATAGAAATGGAAAAGTTTCTTGATGAGGTTTTCCCTCAAATAAAAGGACGTTTCAAAATAATAAATCTTAGTGATGAAGGGTCCTTAGTAGAGATGAAGGTTAAAAATAGTGACTTGCGGCCAGGAGGAACAGTTTCCGGACCTTCAATGTTTTCTTTAGCAGATATATGTTTTTATGTTGCTGTATTGCATACAATAGGGTTTGAAGCTTTAGCCGTTACGACAAACTGCGCAATAAATTTTCTTCGTAAGCCTGATCCAACAATACTGTATGGGCGTGCTAGAATTTTTAAAAAGGGTAAAAGTTTAATCGTGGGTGATGTGGAAATATTAGGAGAAGATAGGAAAATAATAGTTGCGCATGCATCAATGACATATTCATGCCCTCCAACAAAAATATAATATGGTAATATAATACCGTTTTTTAAGAAATTGAAATATAAGGTTTTTTTTGAATAAGGTATTGACGTTTCGGTTTTTTTGTATTTAAAGATGGTAAATTTTAGAGGTTAAGGTATGAGAACTTTTTCTGCAAAGCCGTCAGATATAGAAAAGAAGTGGATAATCATCGATGCTACAGGGATAGTGCTCGGTAGATTGGCTTCTATAATTGCATTACATCTAAGAGGTAAGCATAAACCAAGTTTTACTCCACACATGGACATGGGTGATAATGTAATAGTTGTGAACGCTGAGAAAGTTCAAATGACGGGAAAAAAACGAACAGATAAAAATTATTACTGGCATACTGGCTATCCTGGCGGAATAAAAAGTAGGTCAGCCGAAGAAATCTTGGAAGGAAAGTTTCCTGAAAGAGTATTAGTTCAAGCTGTAAAGAGAATGCTCCCTGGTGGCGTTCTCTCCAGGCAGCAAATGACTAACCTGAAAGTGTATTCAGGATCTGTTCATCCACATGAAGCTCAGAAACCGGAGGCACTAGATGTTCGAATACTTAACAAGAAAAATAGTCGAGAATAGGAAATATTAGATGAGTGACGAGATTAAATCTCTAGACCAGTTAGCTGCAGTTGTTTCTGACGAAAATGAATCCGAAGATCAGAAGAAGAGTAGTGAGCCTATTCGTGATAAGTTGGGCAGAAGTTATGCTACTGGAAAAAGAAAAAATTCGGTTTCACGTGTCTGGATTAAGCCAGGTACAGGAAATATTTCTATAAATGGAAAGAATTTAGATGAATATTTTGCTAGACCTGTTCTTCAAATGGTTATTGGCCAGCCATTCTCTGTAGCGGGTGTTGCTGGGGAATTTGATGTTAAGGCCACTGTCAGAGGTGGTGGTCTATCTGGACAAGCCGGTGCTGTAAAGCACGGTATCTCTAAAGCTTTAACTTTCTACGAGCCTTCTTTGCGAGTTGCCTTAAAGGCTGCTGGATTTTTAACTAGAGATGCTAGGGTGGTAGAAAGAAAGAAATATGGAAAGCCAAAGGCTAGGCGAAGTTTTCAATTCTCTAAGCGCTAATATTAACGTAAGAAGTAAAAAACATTATCTACACATTTTTGTTGTACTTACTTTTATACTATTTTGTTGCAAAGCTGTTGGAGCAAAAGAGTGTCCTGTAGGGCCTTTTTATGTGGTGCATCCATGTGTTTCTGCTGAGGTTTCTAAGGCTTCATATGCGTGCAGAAGATATCTTTTAAAATATCAACAAAAGATAATTGCGGAGCAGGAGGCCTATGATGAAAAATATCACTCAATATTTAGTAAATTACAGGCCGAAAGGATTGTTCTTAATGCAGGGATTGGCGCAAAAAAACAATTAGAGGAAACTTTGGATAAGCTCTGGAACAATTTGAGCAAAGAGCAACGAGAAGTATTAAAAATTGCCTTAGGTAACTCTGTTGAAGATTTAACTGAACGCATGGCCTTAGTAAAGAAACTTGAGGAAGATTTAAATAATAGCTGCCCTCCGCAAAAAAGGATCATCAAGAGTGAATAATCCTGATGAACCTCGTCTCGGATGTGTGGGTGATGCAAGTGAGTGTGCAGGTATAATTAGTAGATGGATTGATGTAACAACCTGGATGCCAAGGCGCCATTCCACTGAGGAACTGATTAAAATGATGGAAGAAGGAATTCCTCTTCGAGAATTTTGGGTTTTAGGAGACCCTATAATAGGATATTTGTCCTTTAATAGAGAACTTTCGCAAATAATGGGTTTGTATGTAGATTTTCCTGGAGTTGGGGCAGGTAAATTGCTTCTGGATAAGGTTAAAAGAGGAAAAAATTTCATTCAACTCTGGTCTCATTTAGCTAACACTAGTGCTCACCGTTTTTATTCTAGAGAGGGTTTTAGCAAAATGGAACTCAATCAGAGTGGTCAAGATGGTATTCCTGAAATAAGGTTTGAGTGGAAAATTATTGCGTAAGAGTGCTATAGGGGAAATATAGGGTTATATATTTTAGAGTCTTACATTGTCATTTTTGGGTCAAAAGGCAATTTTTATTGGAGGTATTAATGCATTCTATATCATTTATTAAACAAAATGAATTCGAACTTTGGAATGAGTTATGGCAAAAATATCTTAAATTTTACCAAACTTCATTGCCAGATCCTGTTACTAAGGTAACCTGGGAAAGAATTATGGACCCAGAACAAAATATCTTTGGCTTTGGAGGGTACTGGGCTGCAGATGGGACAAAAGAGTTGGTTGGGTTTACCAATTTTTTATATCATTCTTCTACCTGGTCCGAGCAGGGCTATTGTTATCTAGAGGATTTGTATGTTGAAGAAAGGTTCAGGGGAAAAGGAGTTGGTAGGCTTTTGATTGAGGCAGTTTGGGATGATTGTCTAAGAAAGGGAGTGAAGAGACTTTATTGGAAAACCCAGGATAAAAATAAGATAGCAAGAATTATGTACGATAAGGTTGCAAAGCAAAGCGGTTTTATAGAGTATGAAAGAGAAGTTTAAGAGTTAAGATACATAATTCATTTTTCACAGGATTTGATTTTGCATTACACTGCGCGTTCTGAGCCAATAAAAGCCGCCGTATGGATGATAGGCGCAATGGTGTCATTTACGTTGATGGCAATAGCTGGAAGATCACTAGCAGGTCATTTAGATACCTTTGAAATAATGATGTATAGGTCATTTATCGGTATATTTATTGTTTTGTTTTTTGGTTATTTTTTAAAAACCCTTGGAGAAATTAATTTAGATAAAATTCGATTGCATTTTGTTAGAAATTTAATGCATTTTACTGGGCAAAACCTTTGGTTTTATGCGGTAATATTTGTACCTTTGTCTCAGATGTTTGCTTTTGAATTCTCTACGCCAGTTTGGGTCGCAGTCATGGCTCCATTTTTTCTCTCAGAAAAGTTGACCTTTTCTCGAATTTTAGCTGCCAGCACTGGATTCTTAGGTATTTTAATAGTGGCTAGGCCAGATTTTAATCAGTTAGGACTTCCTTTAATTGCAGCTGCTTCTTGTGCGATATTTTTTGCCTCAACAAGTGTTGCAACAAAGCTTTTAACAAGAGAACAGTCTGTAACATGTATCTTGTTTTGGTTGGTCGTAATTCAGGCAATATTTGGGTTGATCACTGCAGGGTTTGATGGAGATATCGCCTATCCTTCTGGTGAAAATGTATTCTGGGTGGTGCTTGTAGGCATTTGTGGCTTAATGGCGCACTTATCAATAACTAAGGCGTTGACTCTTGCTCCTGCCATTGTCGTTATGCCATTGGAATTTTTAAGGTTACCACTGATCTCTGTTGTTGGATTCTTTCTATATAATGAAGGCTTTGAGTGGCAAGTGTGGGCTGGGGCTTTGGTAATTTTGGGCGCAAATGCTATTAATATAAGAACAGAAATGAAATCAAAATAATTGGTTATGTTGTAATTAATTAGTTTAATTGAGTGAATTTATCTTTTTTAACACAAAGTTCCGCTATTAGCTTTTTATCTATTTTGTCTGTAGCACCTCTTGGTAGAGGGTTTAGACTTATCCAGAAGTTTTTTGGATTCTTGAATTTTGACAATCTTTTAGCCACAAATTTTCTCAAATCTTCTAATATTAGAGTTGCTTTGGGATAAAGGTAAATTAGGCATCCTACATCTTCCCCTAATCGTTCATCAGGAACCGGAAAAACACATGCTTCACAAATAACAGGAAAAGCGTGGAGAGCTTGTTCTACCTCCAGGCATGAAATATTTTCACCACCTCGGATAATAATTTCCTTGAATCTACCAATAATTGTGACGAATCCTTCCTCGTCTACCTTCGCTTGATCGCCAGTTCTCAACCAGCCTTCATTTAAGATTTCCTTAGTTTCGCTCTCTTTATTAAGATACCCTTTCATGTTCGTTACACTTTTTATACAAAGCTCTCCGGCCGTACCTTTCGCCACCTCTGCACCCAGTGAATCTATTATTTTTAATTCTTGAATTGGTGGGTATAATTTTCCTGTAGAATATGGCTTTTTCAGATAATCTTCACCGATTACTCCCAAGCCAAGAGCATTGGTTTCTGTCATTCCCCATCCAGAAGCTAACGAGGCTTTTGGAAAGATATCGGACTGTTCTTGGACTTGGTTTTCAGGGCGCTTTGCTCCTCCAGATCCAAGGTAATGCAAACTTGGAAGCTCGAGTAATAATTCTTTGTTTGCGTTTGCCATATCGGCAGTCATTGTGGGTACTCCCAGAAACCTTGTCACATTCTCCTTTTCTATTAACTTTAAGGCTATATAAGGGTCCCATTTGTGCATAAGAACAATTTTGGCGCCAATTGCTAATGACAAGAAGAATGTTGGGTGTGAAGCAGTNACATGAAATAGAGGTGTTGCACATAAAATTGCAGGNTCAAAATCAGAAGAGNTTCGNGGGCCTTTGGNGGTCANTTTTGAAATTTCTATAAACATTTTCCATGAAAATATAGCGTTCATAGCTCCTATATGAGTTAGTACCACACCTTTAGGGTGGCCAGTTGAGCCAGATGAATACATTATAGCAAATTCATCTGTTTCTTTCAGGTTTAATCTAGGGGAATCTAAGAAAGTATCTTTTTTAGAAATTAACTCTTCAAAGTTATCACAATGAAATTTGTCAGAATTTTCGTGGTTNGACGATANAATAATTTCAGTTAANTTTAACTCATNTCNAAATTTTTTTATCCGTGAATACCGTTCNGGATCTACAAAAGTTAACAATGCTCCACTATCTTTAAAGCCATATTTGAGTTCTTCGGAAGTCCACCAGGCATTTAATAGAACAGCTACTCCACCAGCCTTTATTATACCCATTAGGCAAATCAAATATTCAGGACAGTTTNGCATGGCAATAGCCACTCTATCTCCTGGACAGATCTTATATTTATCTACCAAGCATTTGGAGAGTGCGTTTACCTTATTTAGATAGTCATCAAATGTTATTCTNCTGTCACCATGAACAATGTATGTCTTTCCTGACAGCATATTTTCGGCATAGGTTAAAAGTTCAATAAGGTTTTTGGGGATGTTTTTTAAAACCTTATATTCAACATTNTTAATATATTTCTTTCTTACAGAAAAAAGATTATCTGTCTCCATCAAATATTTTGTCGCAGCCTCAAAATTNAATATGGTTCCATCTTTCTAAATTGGATTTACAAGTTTTTTATTTACTTTACCTGTTTTCAATAGCTCTTTCTTATTTATTACCATAAATTGTTTTATTACTTCAGCAGTTGGTGAAAGTTTAACCTTTATCGGGTGTACTAAATACCATTGTCGTACTATGGGTAAAGATGAAATTTTAAGCTCTATCAAAGAACCTTCTTTCAATTCCTTTTCAATTGCAACTTTAGATATTAAGGCAATCCCAAGGTTGGCCATTACGGCTTGCTTTATGGTTTCTGTCGAAGACATTTCTTTCCGCGAAAANACAGTNCCAGCACCTACTTCATCCAAAAATCTATCAAGTAAAATTCGGGTGCCAGAACCTGGCTCTCTGACTAAAAAAACCTCATCAAGGAGTGCATTTTTTAATTCAATCGANCTTATTTTTCTTTTATTGTTTATTTTCTTGTGGATTTGGCTTTCTGTGGCGGCAATCATAATATGGGGATGATCTCCTAACGCTGTCGCTTGAACAGGAGGCACTCTCGGAGGCCTTCCCATTATAGCCATATCAATCATTCTATTATCTAGAGCAGAAATTATTTCGTTTCTATTTCCAACAATCAAGTCTATTTCTATGTTAGGCAATGAGTCTCTTGCATTTGCTATGATCCAGGGTGCATAGTACTGTGCTGTACTTACAACGCCTATGGTGACATGTCCGGTTTTTCCTGATTTCANGGACTCTATATACTTAAGTGAATGCTCAATTTGATTGTCCAAAATTTTGATCAAAGTTAATAATTCTATACCAACTTGAGTTGGTTCCGTCTTGCCATCTGGGCCTCTAATGAGNATTTGGGCACCAATTATCTCTTCAATTGCTTTTATTTGAACAGATACTGCGGGAGTAGTAAGNCCTATCCTCTCTCCTGCCAATGTAAGGTTGCCGGCTTCATTGATAGATCGTAAAGTTCTAAGCTGCTTTAGATTTATTTGATTTATTTTAGCCATTAAATAAAATTTAACACATTTTAAAAACTTTTCAATTCTCAAATAAATGAAACTTGTTTATACGTTCCTTATATNTGAATATANTGGGAAAAGTAGATGNCTACTCCAAAATTTAACNAAGTAATAGATCTTCCAAAGTCAATTGAAGNTGATGTNTCCAAAGCTATTNTTGCCATAGCAGAAGTAGCAATTATGATGGCTGAAATTATAAGCTTAGGGGACCTTCAAAGTAATCTTGGTAGAGAGGTTGGTGAAAATTCGGATGGTGATAATCAAAAGGCTCTAGATGTATTAGCTGATGAGGCCTTTATGAAGAAACTTTCTTCTTCATCTGTGAGTTGGTACGCTTCTGAAGAGCAGGAAGAAGTGGTTGAATTAAATAAAACTGGTTCAATATTATTGGCCATTGATCCTCTTGATGGTTCATCCAATATTAGTAATAATGTCTCGATCGGAACTATATTTTCGCTGAGATCTGCAAGGGGTGTTAATTCCAAAAAGCACGCGAGGGACGCACTTTTATCTCCTGGTGAAAATCAATTAGCTGCTGGATATGTGATTTATGGACCTCAAACCACTATTGTATTGACGGCGGGTTCTGGTGTTTCTGAATATATCTTAGACAAAAAAGAAAAAGCTTTTATTCTATGTAGATCGAATATTAATATCCCTAAAGATTCTGCTGAGTACTCGATAAATTCTTCAAACTATAGACATTGGTCAAAACCTATGAAGGCCTACATTGACGATCTTAATCTTGGAATCGAAGGTCCTGCAGGTAAGAACTTTAACATGAGGTGGGTAGCTTCTTTAGTTGCAGAAACACACAGAATTTTATCAAGAGGAGGGATTTTTATTTATCCAGGTGATAATCGTAAAGGGTATGAGAAGGGTAGACTTAGGATGGTCTACGAATGTGCGCCAATTGCCTTTATAATAGCTCAAGCAGGAGGGGGCGCAACAGATATATACAATAATATTCTTTCAGTAGCAGTTGAGGATTTGCATGGAAGGACACCTTTTGTTTTTGGNTCGATAAATGAAGTGAATAGGNTTCAAGTCTANCATGATCTNCCNGGNAGTGAAGTNTCTCCGCTGTTTGGTAAGAGAGGACTNTTCAGTGCGCAGGGAGGTGTATAATGAGCCTGAAAAATCCTGTAATTTCTGTNACTGGCTCCTCTGGCGCAGGCACATCNACGGTCAAACATACNTTTGAACAAATTTTTAGGCGGGAAGGAGTTACTCCAGCAACAGTGGAAGGAGATGCTTTTCATAGATTTAATCGACTGGAAATGAAAAAAGAATTNGAGAAAAGAAAGGCTTCAGGGGATCAGACGTTCTCTCACTTTTCTTACGAAGCAAANTTATTAGCTGAATTACAAGAACTTTTTAAGAATTACGGTGAGACTAAAACTGGCAATATTAGAACATATGTTCATGACGAAGTTGAGGCCGAAAAATATGGAGTTAAACCAGGTAATTTTACTGAGTGGAGAGAAATTAATTCTAATACAGACCTTATGTTCTATGAGGGATTACATGGTGCGGTTGTAACTAACGAAATTAATATGCCGCAATATGCCGATTTAAAAATCGGAGTTGTTCCTGTAATTAATTTAGAGTGGATACAAAAAATTCATAGGGATNGGGCCCAAAGAGGATATTCAACCGAAGCAGTTACGGATACAATTTTGAGAAGAATGCAAGCGTATGTGCATTGTATTTGCCCNCAGTTTACNGAGACTGATATAAATTTTCAAAGAGTTCCGGTTGTAGATACTTCTAATCCGTTTACTGCTNGGTGGATACCAACTTCGGATGAGAGCATCGTAGTAATAAGATTTAAGGATCCTCACGGCATAGATTTTCCTTATTTGGTATCAATGATAGACAATAGTTGGATGAGTAGAGCAAATTCAATAGTTATTCCGGGTGGAAAGTTAGATTTGGCGATGCAGTTAATATTAACACCTTTAATACATAGATTAGTGCATCAGTCCAAACGCGCTTAATTTATGATGTTNAAAATATAGGGTATTGAAAGGAAAAANATGGCGTTAATTTCATTAAGACAGTTACTAGATCATGGTGCCGAAAAAGGATATGCCGTTCCAGCGTTTAACATAAATAACATGGAGCAAGGNTTNGCAATTTTAAATGCTGCTAAGAAATGTGATGCACCTGTAATTCTTCAGGCCAGTCGTGGTGCTCGCTCTTATGCTGGAGATATAATGCTATCACATATGGTTCAAGCTCTTACTAAAATGTATCCAGATATTCCTATATGTATGCATCAAGATCATGGAAATAACGAAGCTACGTGCCTCTCAGCTATTAGGCATGGATTTACGTCNGTAATGATGGATGGTTCATTGGAGTCTGATATGAAGACACCAGCGAGTTACGAGTACAATATTGATATAACCGCAAAGGTAACATTTTCTGCTCATGCTGTTGGTGCATCAGTTGAAGGTGAGCTGGGCGTTTTAGGGTCTTTGGAGACTGGAGAAGCAGAGTCTGAGGATGGTTCAGGTGCTGAAGGAAAATTAAGCCAAGACCAACTTTTAACTGATCCAGACCAGGCTCTAGATTTTGTAAAAAAGACAAAAGTCGATGCATTGGCTATTGCATGCGGGACTAGTCATGGTGCCTATAAATTTAGNAGGAAACCAGATGGTGATATTTTAGCCATGAAGGTAATTGAAGCAATTCATGGAAAGTTGCCACAGACCCACCTTGTNATGCATGGTTCGTCTTCAGTNCCTCAGAGTNTACAAGATTTAATTAATGAAAACGGGGGTGAGATGCCTCAGACATATGGGGTCCCTGTGGAGGAGATTGAAAGGGGTATTAAGTCTGGGGTTCGGAAAGTAAACATAGACACAGATTGCAGAATGGCAATGGCAGGACAATTCCGGAAGGTGGCAATGGAAAAGCCTTCAGAATTTGACCCCCGTAAATTTTTGGTTCCTGCGATGAAAGAAATGGAAGACTTATGCTTGGATCGCTTTGAAAGGTTTGGTACCGCCGGAAATGCTAAGNATCTTAAGCCGATATCTNTGGATGATATGGCTATTCAGTATTCAAAAGGTTTAATTTAATAAAAAGTAATGGAGATTAAAAATGAACGATAAAACGGAGAAGTTAAGTGGAAAGGCAAGATACTCTGCAGGTGTGTTAGAGTATAAAAAGATGGGNTACTGGGAGCCCGATTATGANCCTTCTGCAACTGATGTTATTGCGCTTTTCAGGATAACACCACAGGATGGNGTAGATGAAATAGANGCTGCTGCTGCTGTAGCTGGAGAGAGTTCTACAGCAACNTGGACTGTGGTTTGGACCGATAGGCTTACTGCTGCTGAAAAATATCGTGCCAAGGCATATAGGGTAGATCCAGTTCCAAATGAGCCTGGGCAATATTTTGCATACATAGCATACCACTTGGATTTATTTGAGCCAGGTTCAATNGCAAACCTTACAGCCTCAATAATTGGTAACGTTTTTGGTTTCAAACCTCTAAAAGCTTTAAGGCTTGAAGATATGCGATTACCTGTTGCTTATGTGAANACTTTCCAAGGNCCTGCGACAGGAATAGTGGTTGAAAGAGAGCGGTTAAATATTTATGGAAGGCCTCTTTTAGGCGCCACCGTTAAGCCAAAACTTGGTTTGTCGGGTAGAAATTATGGCAGAGTAGTTTATGAAGCTTTAAAGGGCGGTCTCGATTTCACAAAGGACGATGAAAATATTAATAGTCAACCATTTATGCATTGGAGAGATAGATTCCTTTATTGTATGGAAGGTGTAAATAAAGCAACAGCGGCTACTGGAGAGATAAAGGGCACTTATCTAAATGTAACTGCTGCAACAATGGAAGATATGTATGAACGCGCTGAATTTGCGCGTGACTTAGGTTCTACAATAATAATGATCGACTTAGTTATNGGCTACACAGCTATTCAATCAATGGCAAAGTGGGCACGAAATAATGATATGATCTTGCATTTGCATAGAGCAGGGCATTCAACTTATACCCGTCAAAAAAGTCATGGAGTTTCTTTTAGGGTTATTGCTAAGTGGATGCGTTTAGCAGGTGTTGACCATATCCATGCNGGTACTGTGGTAGGAAAACTAGAAGGTGATCCTTTAACGACCAAGGGCTATTATGATATTTGTAGAGAAGAATATAACCCTACAAGTTTAGAAACAGGTATTTTCTTTGATCAGGATTGGGCTAGTTTGAATAAAATGATGCCAGTTGCATCTGGGGGAATTCATGCNGGACAGATGCATCAATTAATTGATCATCTTGGNGAAGATGTAGTCCTTCAGTTTGGAGGAGGTACCATTGGTCATCCACATGGAATAGCATCGGGTGCTACAGCAAATAGGGTAGCATTNGAATCTATGATTTTTGCTAGAAATTCAGGGAGAGATTATCTTGCTGAAGGACCTCAAATTTTAGCAGAAGCAGCGAAGACCTGTACACCTTTGCGTCAGGCTTTGGACACCTGGAAGGATGTAACGTTTGATTACGCTTCAACGGATGCACCTGATTTTGCACCTACACCATCAGTTAGTTAAGGAGATAGATATGAGAATTACACAAGGAGCATTTTCGTTTTTACCTGATCTTTCAGATCAACAAATACATGAGCAAGTTCAATACTGTATAGATAATAACTGGGCAGTTAGCGTGGAATATACTGATGACCCACATCCTAGAAATGTTTATTGGGAAATGTGGGGACATCCTATGTTTGACAATCCTGATGCTGCAGCCGTTATCTTTGAGCTCAATGANTGTCGCAAACAATTTGGTGATAGATATATTCGAATTATTGCATTTGACTCAACTCCTGGTTGGGAATCTATTCGTTTATCCTTTATTGCCAACAGGCCTAAAGAAGAGCCAGGTTTTAATTTAGAACGAGAAGATGTTAAAGGCAGATCAGTTCGTTATAAAATATCTTCCTACTCAGCTCAAAAGCCAGAGGGCANTCGATACTAATTAGAGGTTTAAAAGCATGGAAGAAGAAGTANCTGCCGATAAGTTTGTAGAAAAGATTGACTTAAATAATGAGTTAATCTCTTCTGGTGTAGCAGAAGTGCTTGACCAGCTTGATAAAGAACTTATCGGGCTCGAGCCTGTAAAAACAAGAATAAGAGAAACTGCCTCACTTNTATTGGTTGAGAGGGCAAGAAAGAGTATGGGGCTTGCTACAGAAACCCCTACGCTGCATATGAGTTTTTCAGGAAATCCAGGAACTGGGAAAACAACTGTTGCTTTAAAGATGGCTGATTTGCTTCATAAATTAGGCTACGTANGAAAAGGGCACCTTGTTTCAGTAACTAGAGACGATTTGGTAGGGCAGTATATTGGTCATACTGCACCAAAAACCAAAGAAATATTAAAAAAAGCTATGGGTGGAGTTCTATTTATTGATGAGGCTTATTATCTTTACAGACCTGAAAATGAGAGAGATTACGGGCAAGAGGCCATAGAAATATTATTGCAAGTCATGGAAAATAATCGAGATGATTTGGTGGTAATCTTGGCTGGTTATACGGGAAAGATGGCAAAATTCTTTGAAAGCAATCCTGGNTTTAGATCTAGAATAGCTCATCATATTGAGTTTCCTGACTATTCGACAGATGAGTTGGTAAATATTGCAGANACGATGCTGGANAGCCAAAACTATTATATGACTAAAGAAAGCACTGTAGCTTTAAAAGAATATGTGAAATTACGAAGAGAGCAACCTCACTTTGCCAATGCAAGATCNATTAGAAACGCACTTGATCGGGCAAGATTAAGGCATGCAAATAGGGTATTTAAAACTCAAAAAGGAGAAGTGGGAGCGGACACTTTAAGTAAAATTGAAGAAGAAGATATTAGAGCAAGTAGAGTGTTCANAGGTGGAATAGATAAAGATTTGGANTAATTTANTTNATCTATTCGCTAAGGTATAATTCAAATAATTCGTCTTCAGAATTTTCTAAGCTTACACCTNCAACNCTTTGTAAGTAGTAGTTTTTTCCAGATTCATAGCTATCAAAGCTGTCATATAATACTGATTGAATAGTATCTTTAAATTCANATCNNGNATTTAGNACATCANNTCCTCGTGTTGAATAATATNNTGCNTTATAAGCTGAGTTAATNTTGGAACTTATTGGATCAAGGCTGAAGTCAATCAGTGTTCCNATGGANCCTCTTAAGGAACTTGGTCCTAAGAAAGGAAGTTCTACATAAGGCCCAGTGGGNAAATTCCATGTCTTTAATGTGGTGTCAAAGTTAGTATCTTCTTGGTATATTTCTAGAAAAGAAGCTACGTCAAAAAA
>PBQX02000045.1:0-7671 GCA_002725175.2 Paracoccaceae bacterium | reverse complement strand
TATCCGTTGAGTTTGGTGCCCAAGGAGAGAGTCGAACTCTCACGCCCGAAGGCGGCGGATTTTGAATCCGCTGCGTCTACCATTCCGCCACTTGGGCTTAGTTTTACTAAGTCGTATATACCATTAGATGTTTAAGATAATTGTGCAATACCCTATCCTAAATTTTTTAAGATTACTCATACATCGCGTATTGTAAAACCCATGGACGTTAACTGCTTTTCAAACTTTCTGCCAGAAACCAAAGCCCTCCTTGGTTTTGTCATCAAATATTTTTTTGTCACTTCTTTCAGCTTTTCAACTGTACACTGAATCACAGAATCTCTGAAACTTTTCCTTTTTTCAGAAGTTCTTCCAGATAAATTAGCATAAAGGTCTGCCATAGCCTCGGATGATGGAGACGCCGGTTTATCAATAGAAGAGATTATACCCAAAATTCCTTGCTCCAAATGATTTTCAGTAATTGACTTAACCGCCCATTCTATTGATGCATTAAAGGAATTGAAAGTTTCCTCAGTGTTAGGATCCCTATAAGAGAAAAACTTAAATAAGCCAGCATTTNCGTCCTGCATAGCTCCTGANCCATAAGCNCCACCCTTCTCTCNTATTGCTGAGTGCAGATANCCATTATGCAATACCTTCCCNAGAACCGCCAAAACAGGAGAATCAGGGTGATCGTAACCNACNGTNGGNAAAGCTTGAGCACAAAAATTAACACCACTCTCTGTAATCCATGCAATTTCATCATCTTCCATTATAAAATCAGAAAAATGCTCTAAACTTTCAAGCCCTGTCTTAGTTAAATCTATATCTGACCCTTTTTTACTTTCTGTACTTATCTTAAGTTCCAGATTTGGTCGCAAATTTATCTTGCCTCTCAAATTATTTAAACCTGCCACAATGCAATCTATATCTAATTGNCCGTTTTCACCCCTATAAGTCTTCATGTTATGNAGTGCTGACAGTCCTGTCATAGCTTCTTGAACGGCACCTTTTGAGGATAATTGCGAAGATACACTACTCATTGCATAGATNTGCCCACTTTGGGTTATAGATTTTTCNNTNCCAGCNATATGNATCTCCACAAGTTCTTCTATTCGCTGNNTTTCATCTAATCGAAAACCAGAAATAGTTTCTTGCATTAAACTTTTCATATTAGAGAAATTTCTCTGAAGAGAGTAGCCGCCAAGCTCTATACCTAAAAGCTGTCCCACAATATCACTATCAGGGAGGAAGAATTGGGCTCCAATATTTCCTACCGTTATGGACTGCTCTTGCTGAATCTTTTCATAAGAATTTTTNCCTACACCCACTTCAGTTATAATATTGGAAAAAAAACTGCTCAGTTTTAGGTCATCAAAAGTAGGGTTTTTTATTTGATAGAAGTTCTTGCCATAATCAACCCCATTTGTTGCAGTTTTATAATGGTACTTAATAATCCCATCTTCCTCGCTAATGCTTTCACATGCTGGGTAAACCCTNTCTTTACTTACGTCTTTGACTTTAACACAGGGTAGGAGNTTTTCATCATCCACCAAATTTTGTCTTTTTTCTAATTCGGCTGTTAATTNTNCAATTTTTTTCTTAGCATTTTCAGTTAGCGAACTTAATTTCTCTGATAATAAGATTTCATGCTTTTTTTCCTTNTTCTGATCCAACATTACGTCAGGAACCAACTGAAACGTTAATCGATGATTGTTATTAAGGAAAAACCTTTCGATCAACTCTTCCAAATACCTTGTTTTCTCTAAGCGTTCTTTCAGTTTGCCTAATGAGTCTTCTAAGTCTAAAAACTTGATTGGATTTGCATCNTTTAATGCTTGAGGCATTACTCCTANAAGAAGACTTAGACCATATGGAAGCTGCCCCCCAATGACCCTTTGTGAAATTTCAATTTGATGCAGAGAGGCCTCAACTAATTTATCTGGNACTCCTTCCTTAACTAATTTCTTAANGACATCTAAAATTAGTTTTTCCACATCTTTTTCTTTATCTGGNCCAACCCCTTCTAGGCCCGCAATAAAATACATTTGCTTTTTTGAGGTGCCTAGTCCCATTATTGGTGAAGGTGTTTTTCCTAAACCTGTACCCTCTAAAGCTTTTCTCAAAGGGGATGCAGAATTATCAAGCAATATATTCTCTAATAATTCAGCACCTAAATGGTCAACTGGGTTTTTCGAATGTTCCATTAACCACGAGACCANAACATGATGATTATCAATATCATCAGGAAAAGGTTTGTAAGCTTTGGAAGCATAGAAAGGTTTGTCCAAAAAAACCTCAGACTCAATTCGAATGGAATTAGATTTAGAGCTGAAATGCTTCAAAACCTTATTTTCAATCTCATTTTGAAGAAATTCCGGCTCTAGTTTTCCATGTGAGAAAAAGTATGCATTTGAAGGATGATAATGCTTTTTGTGAAAGCTGACTAAATCTCTATATGTTAGTTCTGGAATAACTTCCGGATCTCCACCACTATTATACTTATAAGTTGTTTTAGGGTATAAGAACTCTGAAAGCCCTTGATAAAGCTGACTAGGCACTGAACTCATTGCNCCAATCATTTCATTGTATACTACNCCCTTAAGAAGTAATTTTTCTTCATTATTTTTTCCTTTTTCAATCTCATACCTATGNCCCTCCTGCATAAAATCTAACTCATTGAGATTAGGGAAAAAAGTAGCGTCAAGATAAACATCTAACAAGTTTTTGAAATCCTGATCATTTACAGAAGAGAACGGATACATCGTGGTATCTTGAGAAGTCATGGCATTCATAAACGTACTAAGAGATCTTCTTATCATCATAAAAAATGGATCCCGAACTGGATATCTTTTCGATCCACAAAGTACCGTATGCTCAAGAATATGTGCTATGCCGGTAGAGTCTTTGGGTATTGTCCTAAAGGCAACAACGAAAGATTTTTCATTACTTTCACAATCTAAATGAATGTGTTTGCAAGAAAACGATGAATGTTCATAAATTTGNGCCTCAACGCCAAGTAAAGGTATCCTCTTTTTCTCTTTTAAATCAAACATAAACGCCACCTTGTTTTCAATTAATTGATTGTCTTTAGTAAAATAATCTCACTTTATTTCAAACCTTTAATAAATATAAATGAAAACTTCTTCAATCTATTCAAAGGTTTGAATACGCACAAATTTTATTTCCATCAAGATCACGGATATACCCATAATAAATACTGCCATCTGACGGCCTNGGACCCGGNTCACCTTCATTAGNAGCGCCATTTTGTAGNGCAATTTTGTGGAAATCATCAACTAAGCTAGGACTGGCTACATAAAAAGATACCATACATCCATTTCCAACTGTTGATTTTTCCCCATCAAACGGCTCTGTAACATAAAATTCAATTTCCTNAAGTTTATTTTTTTGAGCATAACCAGCATAAGTATCTTCAACTTCAACCTTTTTTAGACCTAATGGCTCCAGAACATTGTCAAAAAAATTAATGGCTGACTTTAAATTATTTGTACCTACCATTACATATCCAATCATACTNATTATCTCCTCGATTTTTGAAAAATTGTCTAAAAACTAAAGTTATCTAGATGAAAAGAATATTATAATGTTATAATAAATTTATTAGATAATAAATCTATCAATTTAAATCCACACCACTTATATAGTTTGTCTGAATGAGCCTTGAGCTGTTTTTTACCAAATCAAATATTAAAGTAGAGAATAATATCCTGAAATGTTAAAAAATTTATATCTTAAAACCCTAAAGCTAGCTGAAAAAAAACGTGCTAACTATTTCTTAGCCTTTATTTCATTTATTGAATCTTCAATATTTCCCATACCTCCNGATGTTTTAATAATTCCAATGATATTAGCAAAACCGCATAGGGCATTCAAAATTGCCGCAATAGCCACAATATCGTCTGTAATTGGTGGAATGTTTGGNTATTTTATAGGTTTTTTTCTATGGAATGAAATCGGGGAATCCATTTTAAATGCTTATCATCTTACTGACGACTTTCTGATAATAAAGGATAAGTATACGGAAATTGGAAATTTAGCGGTCTTAGTGGCCAGTNTTACACCCTTTCCCTACAAGGTCATAACACTTTTCTCTGGCTTTGTTGAAATGAATCTTATGTCCTTCCTGTTAATTTCAATTATTGGGAGAGGGTTTAGGTTCTTTCTCGTAGCGGGAATACTCTATTATCTTGGGGAGAAAGCAAAATATTTCATAGAAAAATATTTAAACTTACTATTTGTTTTGTTTTGCTTTTTACTAATCCTTGGTTTTTACATTATATAAAAAGAATGAAAAATTATAAATTATCAACTGAAAATATTACTGTTACCCTTTTATCCTTGGGGTCCCTAACTCTACTTCTTTTGGCTATTGGTATTGGTATAATTTTAGATCTACAAGCTTGTAAGTTATGTTTGTACGCGCGTTGGCCACATTTTTTAGCCTTTCTAATATTACCTTTATATCAAATATATGAGTTTACTATTTATAAAATAATCCTTGTCATAGCAGGAGCTTTAGCAATGGTAGTAAGTTTTTTGATCAGTGGATATCATTCTGGTGTAGAATTAAAAATATGGGAAGGTCCAACTGACTGCAGCACTTCTTCCACAAATTATAACTTGTCAGTGGATGAATTGTTAGACAAAATTTTATCTACACCGGTTACCAGGTGTGATGAAGTGCCTTGGGATTTTGTATACTTAAGTATGGCAAATTGGAACACTATTATATCATTAATTTTTCTATNTTTTTGGTTAAGAANATTAANTAAACTACTGTTTAAAAAGGCAATTAACTTTTAATAAATCTTTTCATAAACCTTATAGTTGCCTTCAATCCATCAGGAGCAATTCCGTGACCTACACCTTTACTTACATGAACAAACGTCCGATAACCAACTGATAAAAGACTATCCGAAGCTTCATTTAAATTTTCCAAAGGAACAACCTCATCATCTGTTCCGTGAACTAATAAAACTGGCATTTTGGTCTCTGCCTTNTTACTTAATTTCTCAGACGCCAACANCTTTCCTGAAAAACCCACAATACCAGCAAAATGATCTTTCCCTCTTGTTGCCAAATGCAAAGTCATCATAGTTCCTTGTGAAAACCCAATTAATACAGTTTGTTCAGGAGTAACATTGAATTCTAGCATTTGAGAGACGATCCATTCTCTTANAGCTGATATGGGNTTCTCAATCTCTAACTCTACATTTATTTTTTCAGGGCCATATAACCATTCAATTGGAAACCACTGAAAACCAGAGGGATTGCCCGGACACTTTTGAAATGCATCTGGAGAAATAAACGCAGTGTCAGGAAAATGTTCAGCTAAGGGCTTACTTAAGCCTATTAGATCTGCTCCATTTGCGCCATAGCCATGCAAAAATATAACTAANGACTTGCACTTTCCTGACTTTGATAAGCTTTTTTCAATATTTTTTATTTCCATCAAAAAATTCCCTTTCTATTTTTAACGGAAGCATAATAATCCCATAACATTAGCGCTGCNGCTGACCTGTTTGGTGACCAAGATAGACTTTTCTCCCGAAGCTCTTTTTCGCTTAACTTCTCATTATTCTCAAATAAATGACTTGCGGATATTTGCAACGCCAAGTCGCCAGCTGGAAATATGTCAGATCGCATCATGCTAAACATTAAGTAAATTTCAGCACTCCATAATCCAATCCCTTTAACAGATGTTAATACAGAAATAATCTCCTNGTCATNAGANCCTTNAAAGGTATNGAATTTAATTCCGGAAAAGGCCAGAGATTTNANATATTGCACTTTTTGCCTAGANAGGCCCAATGANCTAAGAACTGCTTCATCAGCAGATTTAATAGCTTTAAGATTAGCAAAACCTTGACTTTCTACCCTTCCCCAAATATTGCTTGCCGCCGCTACTGATAACTGCTGGCTAATAATAGTTTTTAATAGAGCCTTAAAACCGCCAGACCGTTTTCTAATAGAAGGAAACCCATGCAAATCCAGAACTTGCTTAAACTTTGGAGTGTGATTAATTAATTGCTCACAAGAGTTTTCAAGACTTTTCTGGTCTTTAATTGTAATTTCCACTAAAATCTCATTTCAAAGTAACTACTACTTTGTATCCAAACTATTTTAGAAAAAAAAGCAAGCAATTTGATATCAACTTCCATATCTGACGGCAAGGTTGACGAGAAAACAGCNCGATTAAATTTNNTNATTTTATTNCTCGCCCATGCNACNGTGGGGGCGCAACTAGGACTTTATTTCGTTATTTCAGGNCTTGCTGGNCAATGGNTATCTGAAAANAAGTGTTTTTCNACCNTACCTATAACCATGATNATAATTGGCNGNATGATATCNGCNCCCATCCTTGCAAGGGTGACAGAAAAATTTAACAGAAAANTTAGTTTCTTNTTAGGNATTCTTGGNGGNNTNTTNGGNTGCNTTATCTGNATTATTGGCCTNNTANATCAGTCTTTCCNNNTTCTNNTAATAGGTTCNNTTTTTCATGGTTTATATATGGCCGCTCAAGCTTTCTATAGGTTTGCTTCTGTTGATACTATAAGAAAAACCTATAGAGCTCATGCAATTTCTTTTGTTATGATTGGAGGCTTGTTTGCTGCAATCATTGGTCCACAGACTGCAAAATATACAGTTTACTATTTTAGTGAAATTCCATTTGCTGGAAGTTACCTTGCAGCAATTATTATGAATATTATTGGTGCCTTATTGTTTTTATTTTTTAAAACACCAAAAAAAAGTGTTGCTACAAAACAAAATAACTATTCAGGAATTAAATTCAGTCTCCTTACAGACAATAAGATCCTAACTGCGATTATTTGTGCTGTGATAGCCTACGCATTAATGAATCTTGTTATGACCTCAACTCCACTAGCCGTTATAGGATGCGGCTATACAAGTTCTGACGCCGCAAATATAGTCACTGCACATGCATTATCAATGTACTTACCCAGTTTCTTCACTGGATTTCTTATTTCAAAATACGGAGTCAAAACAGTTATGAGCGTAGGAGTTTTCCTTTTTGTAGCAGCGGGGGCATTTGGCTTTTTAAGTCAAGAATTGGGTCACTTTTACGCAGATCTAATCTTTTTAGGAGTTGGATGGAATTTTCTTTTTATTGGGGCCACTTTCCTTCTAACATCCTCTTCTAAAGAGGAAGACAAGAACTTTATTCAAGGTATTAATGATTTTTGTGTGTTTGGCACTGTAGCGATAGCTTCTTTGGCATCAGGTTTTATATTAAATTGCTCTGGAACATCTCCTTCGATTGGATGGGGCTTGGTAAACTTAACAATGATACCTTTTATTTCCTTTGCAGCCATATTGATTTGGTTTTTAAGAATTAGTCCTCCAAAGACTTAAGTATTTTCCAATTCATTGCATCTAGAAGTGCCTGAAAACTTGCATCAACAATATTTGGAGAAACGCCGATTGTTGACCACCTTCTACCTTCACTATCTTCACTATCAATTAACACCCTAGTAACTGCCTCGGTTCCACCAGCAGTAATCCTTACTTTGTAGTCAATTAATTTCATATCAGAAATAATATCCTGATATTTTCCCAAATCTTTAGCTAATGCTCCAGCAAGAGCGTTAACCGGCCCTCGGTCATTTCCATGCTCGTCTAAACTTTCTGAAACTGAAAGTTTCTTTT
>PBQX02000101.1:0-39108 GCA_002725175.2 Paracoccaceae bacterium | reverse complement strand
GATTTTCTGGAACTAATGATTCAATTCACTTAACAGATTTCCCATACCCAGAAAAGGTGTGGAAAGCGGACTGTATTGAGGAGAGATGGAATTTGATTAGAGACCTTAGGAAAGTGGTTAGTGGCGCTATAGAGATCAGTAGGCAAGAGAAATTGATTGGTGCTAGCTTAGAGGCTCATCCTTATATATATATAAATTCTAAGGAAAAGGTATCTATGTTGAATGGAGTGGATTTAGCCGAAATATGCATATCTTCTGGTGCTACTTTGATTTTGGACACAGGTCCTGAGAATGCTTTTTCGATTAAGGATATTCCAGATATAAAGGTTGTTTGCCAGCCAGCAAAAGGGGAAAAATGTTTGCGTTGTTGGAAAATTCTTCCTGAAGTTGAACAGTCTTTTGAGAAAAAAGTTTGTCAGAGGTGCAGCGATGTCCTCATGTCATAAGTTTTCTCGGTCTGTGAGCTTTGTTGTAGGTTTCTAAAAGTGTCTTTGTTGTTACGGCTGTATAAATCTGGGTGCTTGATAATGAAGAATGCCCTAATAGCTTTTGTATGATACGTAAATTTGCTCCATTTTCAAGTAAATGAGAAGCAAATGAGTGTCTAAGGGCATGTGGAGTGACGGATTCCGGTAAGCCTACTTCTAACCTAACTTGGGAAACAAGGTTTTGGATAATTCTTGGAGAAAGTTTTCCCCCATTTTCACCAATGAACAAACTATCTGTCTTGCTAATTATTTTCCTGCTTTTTTTTAAATAGTCGTCAATTGTTTCTCTCACCAATGGAAGTATAGGAATTTGCCTTTCCTTGCCACCCTTTCCGCTAGCAATGAGAAACTCATCTAAAACAGAAAATTTTTTTTTCAGGGACAAGGCTTCTGAAATTCTTAGACCGCATCCGTACATCAGCATTATTACCGCTAAATTTCGGGCATTAACCCATGGTTTAGAAGTGTGCTGAGTTACAGATTTTAAGAATTCTTCTATCTTATCTTGAGAAATAGGTCTTGGTAGTGGTTTTGTAATTTTTGGGGGTTTGATTAAAGAAATACTAGAATTTTCAATATTGAAGTTCTTTTCTAACCAAGAGAAAAAATTTTTTAGCCCAGATAACGACCTTGCTAATGATTGAGGTCTTAAACCTTGGCTTCTCTCATAAGCGAGCCAAGATCTAAAATGGGTAATTGAAAAATTTTTCATGTCTGACGGAGTTAATGACTTAGCTGTGTGATCTTTGGAAAAACGCAAAAATCTTTCAACATCTCTTCTATAACTATCAACTGTGTTTTCACTGTTGCCGCCTATGCTAAGTAAATAACTACGCCAGGCTTCAATCATTTCCGCCAGTAAATAAGATGTTCCCGGTTGCGCCATTAATTTTTTAGGAATCACTCTTAAGCATTATATTATTCAGGTGCCTTTCTAGTACTCCTCCAAAAAAGCTTAAAAGATCGGTAGCTTGGTTGGGGTTAAAATAATCAGGGTCTGTTGAGCCCATTGTTAATAATACAAGATCTTTGCTATCGGAAAGTGAAATAGCAATTACTGCTTCTGATAGTATCATAGTATTATCAGCATTATTAAGAAAACTTCCATTTGATTTTATTTTTCTTAAGAGTACATTTTTTAGAGGAATTGCTCCGGGTTCAAGGTCGAAATATTTGTAACATTCACCTTCTTTCATTAAATGAAGGCATTTGTGGTCGGGCCAGTTCTCACTTAAAGGCTCAATGCTATCAAAGCATAGAAAAATACTTGCCAATTTAAATATTGGTTTAATTTCAGAATTTAAAATCTCCAGAAAATCTACCAAATTGTTAACTTGTAATATTTTTAGTACAGCCCTATTTATAGATTTTACAGTAGAAATATTGTCATGTGCTGCGGCTACAACATTCCTGTGAGTTTTTTCCAAGTTACTATATTTTTCTTCCAACCTTTCAGAGAAGATACTCCTTAAATCTACAACATTTTTTCCCGTTTTCTTTGGAATAGACGACAGTAGACTATTAAGTATATCTATATCATNCAAGATAAAATTGGGGTTTTCTATTAAGAAATTCTTAAGTTTTTCGATGTCATTTTCCATTAAAATATTTANATTTTTTGGTTGCTTTTTTCCCAGTCTGATAAGAAAATTTCTAAACCCTTGTCCGTTAAAGGATGGCTCACGAGTTNTNTCAATATTGCAGGTGGGGCTGTTACTGCTTCAGCTCCAGNTATGGCACAATTTTTAATATGNTCTAATGATCTTATGCTTGCTGCCAAGATTTTTGTTNTAAAAGAGTAATTATCGTATATAGTTCTTATTTCNTTAATTANACCTACTCCATCTATTTTTGTATCATCAAGTCTTCCTACAAATGGACTAACAAATTCTGCACCGGCTTTTGCTGCAAGAATAGCCTGATTGGCCGTAAAGCAAAGGGTCATATTAACTTTGATTCCAGAGTTTGCTAAATCTCGGCATACTTTAAGGCCATTCCAAGTCATAGGCAATTTAACTACTACGTTTTCAGAAATAACTCTTAATTTTTCCGCCTCTGCTCGCATTTGATCTATAGAAGATGAAGAAACCTCAAGACTTACTGGACCTTCTATCAACTCACAGATATCTTTGGCAATCGATTGAAAGTTTCTTCCTGCTTTTAAGATTAAACTTGGATTTGTTGTTACTCCATCCGCAAGGCCAAGGTTCTTCAGCTCAGCAATCTCTTCAATATTAGCACTATCGACAAAAAATTTCATATAATTTTCCAGGACTATCTTAATTTTTTATATATTGTTTCTTTATATTAAATAAGTACAAATTTTAAAAGACAGAAATTATTTTGGATTTTATAAGTTGGAGGAAAATATTTTTTTTTCTGGAGGCTCGATAGTTTCAGTTTTGACAACTGAGCCAATTGATAAGCTTTTGGATTATTTGGTGCCTAGTGAGGGAGTTTATGTTGGTACATTTGTTGAGGTCGAGTTGGGTAAAAGGGTTGTGGAAGGTCTTGTGTGGGGTGCTAGAACTTCCTCTTTAGACCATAGAAAATTAAAGACCTTGAGAATTTTAAATTCGAAATTTAGCATTGACCCTAATACAAAAAGATTTCTAACGCGGATGGCTGAGTATAATTTAACCTCCTTAAATTCAATTTTTAAGTTAACTGGGTGGAAAAATTTTCTAAAAAATGAGCAAAAAACTTCTTACAGTTATCAATTAAATAATCATTTAAATGGAAGTAGTGCCCTCAAAATATCTCCTAAGGGTAAAAAGGTAATTGAGTTAGTTTCCTCTCTTGATTGTCCTCCAGAATTTAAAACACTTAAGCAAATAAGTGAGTTCTTTGGTGTCTCCATCTCGGTAGTTAAAGGCCTTGAAAAGAAAGGCTTTGTGAAGAGGGTTGCGGTAAAAAATCAAAATAAAGAATTACCACAAACTTTGAATTATCGAACCAATCTAAATGTGGAGCAGCAGATGGCTTCAGATCAAATAGAGCAAACAGTAGCCGGTAACCATTTTAGTGTTACCTTACTGAGAGGAGTAACGGGTTCAGGGAAAACAGAAGTGTTTCTTAGTGTAGCTTCAAAATTTATTTCAGAGGCTAGACAAGTGCTAATTTTGGTTCCTGAAATTGGATTATCATCTGGATTAGTATCTAGAATTTTTAAAATACTTGGTATCACTCCTGTAGAATGGAATTCTGGTGTAAGCAACTCAAAGAAAAGAGAAATATTCCATTCTTTAATTTCTGGAGATGGGCGAGTTCAAATCATAGTTGGCGCAAGGTCTGCACTTTTTTTGCCTTTCAAAAACTTAGGACTGATTATTATTGATGAAGAGCATGATACTTCTTTTAAGCAGCAAGATGGTGTTAGGTTTAATGCTAGAGATATGGCAGTTCTAAGAGGCCATTGTGAAAATTTGCATATAATTCTGAGTTCTGCGACGCCTAGCCTCGAAACTATACTAAATTGTAAAACTGGAAAATATAAAAGGGTTGACCTAAAAAAAAGATTTCGTGAAGGATCAAAGGTAGCCACAGAAGTAATTGATATGAAAAATGAAGATATTGATAGAGATAAAAGCCTATCACCTCAGTTGATTAATTTAATAAACTGTAACTTAAAAAGGGGCGAGCAAGTCCTTTTATTTCTTAATAGACGAGGCTATGCTCCTTTGGTGGTATGTAAAAATTGCGGGGACCAATTGGGTTGTAAATTCTGTGACTCTAAATTGGTGGAGCATAGGTACTTATCTAGAAGAGTTTGCCATCAATGTGGATATGAGTTTCCAATTGATGATTCTTGTGCAAGCTGTGGAGAAACTGATCAATTTAATCTTTTAGGAGCCGGTGTGGAGCGCCTGATGGAGGAGTGTATTGAAACTTTTCCAGGGAAGGCAATAAAAATTGTTTCTTCTGACTTGACAGATTCCAAAGCTGCTTTGGAAGAGGGAATTTTGCAAATAGAAAAAGGTGAAATTGATATAATAATAGGCACCCAAATTATAACAAAAGGTCATAATTTCCCGTTTCTTTCATTAGTGGGTATAGTTGATGGAGATTTAGGATTGTATGGTGCAGATCTTAGAGGTGCCGAAAAAACATTCCAAATCATACAGCAGGTTTCAGGAAGGGTCGGAAGGTTTGGAAAACAGGGTGTAGTAGCAATCCAAACCTGGAGACCCGAAAATGATATTATTAGGTCAATTTTAAAGGGTGATGACGAAGGATTTTGGGAGCAAGAGCTGGTTAATAGGGAAGAAGCTAATGTTCCACCTTACAGTAAATTTATAGGTATAATACTAGAAGGACATAACAAGGCCTCACTGTTCGCTTCAGGGCAGAACATTTCAAGAGAATTTAAAAGTTTAACTAAATTTGGATTAAAAATATTTGGACCAGCTTTAGCTCCAATATCCAAAATAAAAAATAGAATAAGAGTAAGATTGCTTATACAGTGTCCCAAGGGTCTTTTGAATGCGAATAATTTTCGGGCAACTTTGCAGGGCGCCAAAATCCCTAAAAGCCAGAAAATGATAATAGATGTTGATCCTCAAAACTTTTTGTAACGGCATTTATTTCGATTAGCAAAGTTGCATATGGGGCCATTATGAATTATTGAAGGGACCATTAAATAAATGAGTTCTTTCACGTTTCGAATAGTTTGAATGAAGAAATAAAAATAGGGTTACTCAGTGTGCTGAAAAAAGGACATCCAGTATGATAGAAAAAGTTACGCTTATAGGGCTTGGACTTATGGCATCATCAGTTGCGCGAGGGTTAATTAATAACAAAGAAAGTATAAAGGTTATTGGTTATGATATCTCACCTGAAGTCAGGAAAATAGCAAGTAAAATCAAAATTTTTGAAGTGGTGGATGATCTCGAGTCAGCTGTGAAGGATTCTGATCTGACAATTATTTGTACTCCTGTAGGAGCAATTCGATCTGTAGTATCTGAGATTTCTAAATATCTAAAGAAAGGATCAATTCTTTCCGATGTTGGTTCCGTTAAAAAGGCAGTAGTTGAATCTGTTTTTCCTCTAGTTCCTAAAGAAGTATATTTTGTGCCTGCTCATCCTCTTGCTGGCACAGAAGAATCTGGACCAAATTCTGGCTTTCCCGAATTATTTAAAGATAGGTGGTGTATACTTACGCCTTTAGAAAATACTCCTCAAGAAAAGATAAAGATAGTTAAAGATTTTTGGGAAAATCTAGGTTCAAAGGTTACGGAAATGACGCCAGAGCATCATGATCTCGTTTTGGCTGTAACATCTCATGCTCCTCATTTAATTGCCTATACCATGGTAGGCGTCGCAGATGATCTGGCTCAAGTAACTAACTCGGAAGTCATTAATTTTTCTGCCGCTGGATTTAGAGACTTTACTAGAATAGCAGCTTCAGATCCAACAATGTGGAGGGATGTCTTTCTAAATAACAAAGAAGCTGCCTTAGAGGTATTAGGAAGATTCTCAGAAGAGCTATTCGCTTTAAATAGGGCTATCCGTCAAGGGGATGGGGATTTTCTTTTTGATTATTTTACGAGGACTAGATCTATAAGAAGAGGCATTATTGAGGCAGGGCAGGATACTAAGGCGCCTAATTTTGGAAGGTAAAAACTAGATTCCAAACCAAAATTGTAGTTTAAGTGAAATAGTGATAGATTTAAACTTGGCCAAAAGAGATTTAATTAATGACATTGTTGTTTTATGTAAGCTAAATAACATAAGTATTCATTTGATAATAACCTAGTATGGGCTCAAATTTGAAAAAAGTTAACCAGCACCCTAATTGGAACAGTAGTTGTGAATGAAATAATAACTGAGCGTAATAAAAAAGCTTTTACTCAACCAATTCAACAGACTTTTATAATGATTTTTATATTAGTTCTTGTTGGTATAACTGGGACATTATTATTCCCATCTGTTGGGTCCATTTTTTTTGGAGCCCCACTATTAAATGGCGCGATTATCCTTATCTTTTGTCTAGGTATTTTCACAAGTTTTAATCAAATTTACCAAGTTTATAGGGCTAGTGAGTGGATAGAAGGTTTTGCAAGAAATACTCCTGGAGTTACAGATAGGATACCTAGGTTGCTTGCAACACTCGCAAGCATAAAGGGCTTAGCTAGTGAGGAAAAGAGTCTGAATAGTATTTCAGCAAGATCAATACTTGATTCTGTTGGTTCCAGATTAGATGAATCTAGAGATATTACGAGATATATTACTAGTTTGCTTGTACTTACTGGTTTGCTTGGAACTTTTTATGGATTAGCTACTACGGTTCCTGCAGTTGTTGATACAATAAGGTCGCTAGCTCCTCAAGATAATCAATCTCCAATGGATGCTTTTAACGGATTGATGACCGGGTTGGAGAACCAGTTAGGCGGTATGGGTACAGCTTTTTCTACCTCTCTTTTGGGTTTGGCGGGTAGCTTAATAGTCGGTCTTCTTGAACTATTTTCAGGCCATGGTCAAAATCGTTTTTATATGGAGTTAGAGGATTGGCTATCCGCAAGGACGGAGATTGGTGTAGGATCATCGGTGGGAAATTCTTATGTAGATGCGGTAAGTGCTAACGTATCTAATAACTCTATGGAGAGGCTCACTAAATTAGTTGAAAAGCTAGCTTACGAAGCCCAAAAATCTGAAGAAAGAAGATTTGCGGTAGAAGAACAGGTAAGTGAATTGGCTAAGATACTAGATCGAATTGCCCAAATTTCACCTAGTTCANCAGGGATGGCAGCTTCTACAAAAGCAGCGTTCAACTTTGAAAAGTTAGATAATATAGATGANACCCAAAAGCAGCTACTTAATCTTTTTATTCAAAGTGCTAACGACACTAGTTTAAGTTACACCGAAAATAATCAAAAATTGCAACGNTTAGAAAGAGAGATTGTTCAATTTAGAGATGACGTAAGGACAGGCCGATTGGAAATAAAAGATTGGCTTGAGAATCTTTTAAAAGAATCCGTTGATAATTCAGTTAAAGCTAAATCAAAGAGGCGGCCTGGTTAATGTCGATAATGCGTCGAGGAAATATCCGAGTCGTAAATAACACATGGCCAGGTTTTGTTGACGCAATGGCTGCTTTGTTATTGGTTCTAACCTTTGTACTTTCAATATTTATGGTTGTTCAGTCAGTTCTTAGAGATACCATAGTAAGTCAGGATAAGGTGTTAAGTAATCTTTATATTCAAATATCTGATCTCCACAATATTTTAGAGGAAACTGAAGGCAAGCTTATTATATCAGAGATTGAGTCTGAAGATCGTCGAGTAACTATTGCTGCTTTAAATAAATCTGTTCAGGCTGCCATGCAAAGGATCTCTAACTTTGAAGAAATGGTTGATAAATTATTNGCTGAAAAACTTTCGCTATCTAAGTCTCTAGAGGTGCAGACGTCTGACTTGGTGGAAAAGGTGACTCAGTTAGAGAGTGCAGAGGAGAAAATCTTAGGTNTGGCTGCAAAGATCGATATATTAAACTTGGAAAAGAGTGAATTAGAAAATTTATTGGATTTTCTTAAGTCGGATTTAATTAAAAATCAAAATTTATTAATGACNGCTAATACCAAAATTACTTCCTTTGAGGAACAGGTGGCTAGCTTAATCGCACAAAAAACTGGTTTAAGAAATTATGTTTCAGAATTAGAAAAAGAAGGCGAAAAAAATATTACAAGGAATGAGGCAGCGAGGTTAGCTTTGGCTTCTGCTAGGAGTGAAATTGATTACGAAAAAGAAAATGCTAGGTTGGCAGCAGCAAGGGCGGAAGCATTAGAGATNGAGGTTAAAAAATTTAAAGAAAAGAACCTGTCTTCTGAAAGGCAATTAGAGGACATAAGGATTAAGCTTAATGAAGGTGATCTTGCGTTATATGCTGCTCAGGAAGATCTAATGGAAGTTGAGTTTCAAAAAAATATCTTAGGTACTAAGCTCAAGGATACTGTTAAAGCTTTGTCAGAACTTGAAAGACAAATGCTTGCTGAGAAGATTGTGATATCTCGATTGAGGGAAAGCCTTGAGGAAGAAAAAGAAGAGACGAGTTTGTTGGCATTGAGCTTAGCTGGTGAGAGAGAAAGAGCGATTGAGCTTTTATCCACTCTTGCTTTGATTAGGGAAGAAAAAGGTTCATTGGAAGAAAAATCCAACCAATTAGACANTGAGAAAAGAGATTTAGAAGAATTATTAGCGTTCCGAGAAGTATTGATAAGAGAGATGGAGATTGATTTGATAGAGGANCAGAAAATTTCTTCTATCAGCAGTACTAGAATTTTGGAGCTGGAAAGAGATGCTAAAGGCTTGGGNGTGCGTCTAGCTGAGTTGCAAACTTTACTGGATGAATCAAGCAAAATCGATATGGCAAAAAATGTTCAGATAGAACTTCTAGGACAAAACCTTAATGCGGCNNTAGCTCGAGCGGCCACCGAACAAAAGTTAAGGGCNGATATGGAGGANGCTGAGCGAAAAAGAATAGAAGACGAGGCGATTGATCTTAGAAACTATAGGTCTGAATTTTTTGGAGAAATGAAGAAAATTATTAAAGATCTCGAGGGGATACAAATTGTTGGAGACAGGTTTTCGTTCTCCTCCGAGGTTCTTTTTACTTCAGCATCAGCAGAACTAGGGTTGAATGGAAAAAGGCAAATTCAGGCAGTGGCTGAGCANCTAAAGAAGGTTACAGAAAAAATTCCAACGGATATAAAATGGATTCTAAGAGTTGATGGGCATACAGATTCTCTTCCTCTTATTTCAATTAATCAATATAAAGATAATTGGGAGTTGAGCCAAGCAAGAGCTTTAGCAGTAGTCAAGTTCCTAATAGAAGAGGTAGATTTTCCCCCAGATAAGTTGGCGGCCACAGGTTTTGGTTCTTATCAACCAATAAATCTTGATAGAAGTCCNGAGGCTTTCAGTCAGAACCGTAGAATAGAGTTAAAGATAACTGAAAAATAACCCTCAACTTTTGATTTAATTTGCTGGAAGCAGTCTAGGTTTTTTAGTTCCAATCCTGGGATTTTCGAGACTAGAGATTTTTAGATCAATCTTATTTTCTTTAATTAAAACTTTTACCATTCCACCCTTTGATAATTTGCCNAACAGTAAATCATCTGCGAGTGGTTTTTTTATTTCCTCTTGAATTAACCGAGATAAAGGCCGTGCTCCCATTTTTGAATCATAACCTTTTTCTGCTAGCCATTCAGCNGCCTTCCTACTAAGTTCTATGCTGACATTTCTATCTAATAGTTGAGCNTCAAGCTGTAGGATAAATTTATCCACTACTTGAAGAATTACAGATTTAGGCAATGGGTTGAATTTAATAGTAGCATCTAGGCGATTTCGAAATTCTGGAGAAAAAAGTCTTTCGATTGCAGAAGTGTCTTCATCTTCCCGCTCGCTACGCGCGAAACCTATAGCTTCTTTAGCTTGCTCCATTGCACCTGCGTTAGTAGTCATAATGATAACTACATTTTGGAAATTAACAGATTTTCCATTATGATCAGTGAGTTTTCCATGATCCATTACTTGTAGCAATATATTGTAGACATCTGGATGTGCTTTTTCAATTTCATCGAGTAATAAAACACAATANGGTTTCTGATCAACACCATCAGTTANNAACCCTCCCTGGTCGAAACCTACATAACCTGGGGGTGCGCCAATTAATCGACTTACTGCGTGCTTTTCCATATATTCTGACATATCAAATCTTAAAAGTTCAACTTCTAAGTTGTCTGCTAGTTGTCTNGCTACTTCAGTTTTNCCAACTCCAGTGGGTCCAGAAAATAGATAGTTTCCGATNGGTTTNCCATGATCCCGAAGACCAGCCCTAGAAAGTTTTATTGCAGATGATAGCGCGTTAATAGCTGAATCTTGTCCAAATACTACCCTTTTTAGAGATTTTTCAAGATCCATTAAAAGGCTTGCATCATCNTTGGATATAGTCTTTGGAGGAATTCTCGCGATATTGGCTACTATGTTCTCTATCTCTTTTATTCCAATAGTCTTTTTTTTCTTATTTTCTGGGAAAAGGGCCTGAGCCGCTCCGGCTTCATCTATTACATCAATTGCTTTATCCGGCAATTTTCGATCATTTATATACTTTACAGATAAATCGACTGCGGCCTTTATGGCCTCATTAGTAAANCTAATAGCGTGATGTTTTTCAAAGTAAGTTTTTAGNCCACCCAGAATCTTTATTGCGTCGTCAGGACTTGGCTCATTNACATCGATCTTTTGAAAGCGCCTAGCCAATGCCCTGTCTTTCTCAAAATGCTGTCTGTATTCCTTATATGTTGTAGAGCCCATGCATCTAAGATTACCTTTTTGGAGTGCTGGTTTCAGTAAATTAGAAGCATCCATTGCGCCTCCTGAAGTNGCCCCAGCTCCCACCAAAGTATGAATTTCATCGATGAAAAGTATNGCATCTGGATGCTGTTCTAATTCAGTCATTACNTGCTTNAGTCTTTCCTCAAAATCTCCCCGATAGCGAGTGCCTGCTAAAAGNGANCCCATATCTAAAGCAAAAACAGTAGCCTTAGATATTACTTTAGGNGCTTCATTTNTTACAATTTTTCTNGCTAANCCTTCNGCTATTGCTGTTTTCCCCACTCCTGGATCNCCNACTAGAATNGGNTTGTTTTTCCGTCGGCGGGAAAGTATTTGTATNCANCNCTCTANTTCAAAATTTCTNCCAATCAGAGGNTCTATCTCACCATCTTTAGATCTTTCGTTTAGGTTTATNCAGTACTTCTCAAGTGCTTTCTCGCCCAGATCTTTTTCTTCTTCNGCTGTGGGTTCGTGATCATTAGGTTGNTCACTTAAAGTTCTGCTTTCACTAAACTTTGGGTTCTTAGCTACACCATGNGCTATAAAATTTACTGCGTCATATCTAGTCATATCTTGCTCTTGAAGAAAAAATGCCGCGTGACTTTCCCGTTCTGCGAAGATTGCAACTAATACATTTGCTCCAGTGACTTCAGTACGACCAGAACTTTGCACATGAATTGCTGCCCTTTGGATTACCCGTTGAAATCCGGTTGTAGGTACTGCTTCTGCTCCTTCAAGGTCTGAAATTAGACCCTCGAGCTTTTCGTCAAGAAAAGTCATAAGCTTTTCAGTTAACACTTTTATATCTACATTGCAGGCTTCAAGAACTCTCCTTGCATCTTTTTCTTTAATTAATGCTAATAACAAATGCTCCAAAGTAGCAAACTCATGTTTCTTTTCATTAGCTAAACTAATAGCCGAATGGATGCTTTTTTCCAATGAAGTTGAGAAAGATGGCATGTTAATTTACCTTTTGCATAATAAAATATTTTACCCAATTATAAGATATGTATTCATTCATACAAGTTTTGAAAGGGGGGTTCTTAAATAATTTAAGAATTCATATTTTGTAGTATTTAACTGTATCATAATTTTTCTTAAAAATTATCCTTCCTTTTCCGTATTTCGGTAAAAACTTCTAGTGCATCGAGGCCGTCAAGGTTTATGCTTTTTTTAACCTCATCTAATTCAGCTCTCAAAAATGAGTTTGTAATTAATTCATCCGAAAGTAAGCTAGGTATGGTGGGTGTATTGGTTGATCTTAGCTTTTTAATTTCTTCAATTCTAAGTTTAAGATTTTCGTTTTCTGGTTCAATCGTAAGGCAAAAACGTGCGTTATTTTCTGTATACTCATGTCCTGAGTATATCTTGGTTTTTGGATCTAATGTCATTAACTTTTTTAAGCTTTCCCACATTTGTTTTGGCGTCCCCTCAAAAAGTCTCCCGCATCCCATGGCCATGAGGGAGTCTCCTGAGAATAAGGCTCCTATTTCTTCGCAGTAGAATGCAATATGTCCTACAGTATGGCCAGGCACATCAAATATCTCAAATGTTAGGTTTGACAGTTTAATTCTATCCTCGCCTTTAACCTGCATATTTAATTCAGGCAAACGCTGCTCATCTTCACTTGCACCTATTACCTTGCAGCCATACCTGTTAACCAAATCTGAAACACCAAGGATATGGTCGTCATGATGGTGGGTTAGCAAAATGTAATCTAATTTTAGGCCATTGGTGTCCAAATAATCCATTATAGGCCCCGATTCAGGCGCATCTACTAACATTGCCTTTTTTTGTTCCTCTTCGATTATAAGGAAAGCATAATTATCAGATAAGCAGGGTAAAGTTTCTANTATGTAGTTCAATTTTTTTCCTTTTTGCTATTTCAGTTTTCGTATATTCTATATTTTTCGAAACAGGGCACAATGTATTTTGACATAAAAGACCTAGTTGAATTCTATTCTGACACGAGTTTGGGAAAGCGCACCGCTTCATCTCTAAGTAAGACTTTAAACCATTTGTTTAAATGTGGAAAGGGTGAAATGATTTTAGGTTACGGCTTTACGACACCTCTGCTTGAACCTTACTTAGAACGTTTTGACAAAGCTGTCTCCCTAATGCCTGGTATACAAGGGGCGATTAATTTTCCAAAATCNAGTAACAATATAAGTATNCTTGTGGATGAAGCTTTCTGGCCAGTAGAAACCGAATCAGTTGATGCAGTTTTAATTCTTCACGGATTAGAAAATTCGTTAAATCCTAATGTATTGTTGTCTGAAGCTTGGAGAGTATTAAAACCCAATGGGACTTTGTTAGTATTTGTTTCAAATAGGGCAGGTTTTTGGGCTCGAACTGATATTACGCCTTTTGGTTGTGGTCGACCTTACAGTTTTAACCAGTTAAGTAACTTATTAAAACAAACTAACTTTGCAATTGAGAAGAATCTCCTAACCTTGAATGGGTTCCCAACTGAGAACAATATGAGGTTAAGTTTACCTAATGTTATGACTTACCTTTTAAATTTAACCAAGGTTGAGCTTTTTTCTGGGGTTATTGCCGTTAAGGCTTCCAAAAAAATCTTTGCACCGGAGAAGCTTGTGACGGATTATTTGTCGTTAGGTGTGCGTAAGTTGTCAAGTTCTCGTGGTGTAGCTTGACCATCTTTAGTACTTTTTGTTCTACCAACTTTTTTTGATCTTAGTATTCAAGGTATGTAGTTTAGGCGCATTCAAGAGAAAAACTATTTATTATTATTTAGCAGCATCTTAAATATGAAACAAAATTGGTTGTCAGATCTTGCCAGAAAGGTAATGCTCTGATATTGAATCGCGTGTATTGGAAATTTAACATTTAAAATTAGGTTTTTTAATTTGTACGAGGGTAAATTTTGAGTGCTAAAACGCTAACAGACAGTGCAGCCTCTAGGTATGCCAGTGCCATTTTTGAATTGGCTATTGAGACTAAAAGTTTAGATAAGGCGGAATCAGATTTAGATGTAGTAGCAAATATTTATGAATCAAATGGAGATTTTCGGAAGGTCGTAAAATCGGCTATCTTTTCTAGGGAACAGCAAGTAGGCGTTATAAAGGCTTTGGGTAAGAAAATTAAACTTTCGGATTTAACTATTAACTCACTTTGTTTAATGGCACAAAAGCGAAGGCTTTTTTCGATTGAATCAATGGTTGAACATTTCAAGAAGTTAGCATCTGACCATAGGGGAGAGATAAAAGTAAATATCACAAGTGCTTCGAAGCTGAGTAAATCCCAGGCAGATGAATTAAGAAATTTTTTTGAGGAAGAAACAAAAAGTTCTGTAATTCTTGATATAAAGGAAGACCAGTCACTAATTGGAGGACTTTTAATCAAAGTGGGATCAAATCTTATTGATTCATCAATTAGATCACAATTAATTAATGTAGAAAATAAAATGAAAGAGGTTGGATTATGACAATTCAGGCTGCTGAAATTTCAGCTATTTTAAAGCAAGAAATAAAGAATTTTGGTAAAGAATCGAAAATAACGGAAGTCGGGCAAGTGTTGTCTGTTGGAGATGGAATAGCTCGTGTTTATGGTCTGGATAATGTTCAAGCAGGAGAGATGGTTGAGTTTCCAGGAGAAATAAGGGGTATGGCTCTTAATCTGGAATCAGATAATGTTGGTGTGGTTATATTCGGATCAGATAGAGATATAAAAGAAGGCGATCCTGTAAAAAGAACTAAATCAATTGTCGATGTGCCGACTGGTGAAGAACTTCTCGGTAGGGTGGTTGATGGGTTAGGGAACCCAATAGATGGAAAAGGGTCTCTAGGGTCAAAAAACAGGTCAGTTGCAGATGTGAAGGCTCCAGGGATAATCCCAAGAAAATCGGTACACGAACCTATGGCTACGGGTCTAAAATCCGTTGACTCTTTAATCCCTATAGGAAGAGGTCAGCGCGAATTAATTATCGGAGACAGACAGACCGGGAAAACTGCTGTCGCTCTTGACGCAATTCTAAACCAAAAGACATACAACGATGCAGCTGGTTCAGATGAAAGCAAGAAGCTTTATTGTGTTTATGTTGCTATTGGGCAAAAGCGATCATCCGTAGCCCAGTTGGTGAAAAAGCTTGAAGAGACGGGTGCAATGGACTATTCGATAGTTGTTGCAGCTACAGCTTCTGAGCCAGCCCCTATGCAATTTCTTGCACCATATTCAGCTACAGCTATGGCGGAATACTTTAGGGATAATGGTAAACATGCACTTATTATTTATGATGACCTTTCTAAACAGGCAGTAGCTTATAGGCAGATGTCACTCCTTTTAAGAAGACCACCAGGTAGAGAAGCTTATCCTGGAGATGTTTTTTACCTCCATTCACGCTTATTAGAGAGATCTTCTAAGCTAAATGAAGATAGTGGATCAGGGTCACTCACGGCTTTACCTATTATTGAGACCCAAGGAGGAGATGTTTCGGCTTTTATCCCAACGAATGTGATTTCGATCACAGATGGACAGATTTTTCTTGAAACTGAGCTTTTCAATGCTGGTATTAGGCCAGCTGTAAATACAGGCCTTTCAGTATCTCGAGTAGGTTCTTCGGCCCAAACTTCTGCAATGAAGTCTGTTGCTGGTTCTGTTAAGTTGGAGTTGGCTCAATATAGGGAAATGGCTGCTTTTGCACAGTTTGGTTCTGATTTGGATGCGTCCACACAGGCCCTCTTAAATAGAGGAGCTCGATTAACTGAGCTATTAAAACAAGCACAATACTCACCGTTGACGAATGCTGAACAAGTGATCATTATTTATGCTGGAACAAATGGCTACCTTGATACAGTCGAGGTTAAAGACGTTGGAAGCTTTGAAAAAGGACTTATAACACACCTTAGAAGTAACTGTTCTGATCTGCTTTCGGACATTACCGAAAATGATCGGAAGGTTAGTGGTGATTTAGAGGATAAAATAAAATCTGCAATTGATTCTTTTGCCTCAGGTTTTAGTTCGTAATAAATGAAAGTAGGTGCTAGATCATGCCTAATCTGAAGGATTTAAAGATTAGAATTGAGAGTGTAAAGTCCACTCGTAAGATTACTAAAGCAATGCAGATGGTTGCAGCAGCAAAACTTAGAAAGGCTCAAGAGGCAGCTGAATCTTCAAGACATTACTCCGAGAAAATGTCGGATGTCTTAGCGAACCTCTCCTCGGCAATGGAAGGTAAAGAATCTTCTTCAACTCTTTTGAAAGGTACCGGAAGTGAAAGTAAACATCTGCTTATTATAGCAACTTCTGAAAGGGGCCTTTGTGGAGGGTTCAATTCATCGATAGTTAAGATGGCAAAGAGTGATTTTCAAAAATTACATGATTCGAAGCAAAATTTCAAAATAATTACAGTTGGGAAAAAGGGCAAGGAACAATTAGAAAGAGAATACGGAGATTTTTTCCTAAAACATTTCGATCTAGTAGATGCTGACAAAACTACCTATGAGATAGCGGTAGAAATTTCGAATTATGTAATTAATGAATTCCACAATTCAGAATTTGATACTGTCAAAGTATATTTTAATAAATTTCAGAGCATAATATCCCAAATTCCCACTGCTCAAGGATTAATTCCGGCATCTGTTGATAATAAAGAAAATGAGTCTTTTGCCTCTTATGAGTATGAGCCAGATGAAGATGAAATCTTATCTGAACTTTTACCTAAGGCTATTACGACCCGTATATATACGGCACTTCTAGAAAACGCAGCATCTGAGCAGGGTGCTCGCATGTCCGCAATGGACAATGCTACCAGAAATGCAGGTGAAATGATTGATAAGCTTACGATACAGTTTAATAGATCTCGCCAAGCTGCAATTACTAATGAACTAATAGAGATAATTTCGGGTGCTGAAGCACTTTAACTTAGAAGGAAAAAAAATGGAAAAAAATATAGGTATTGTAACCCAAATAATTGGAGCTGTAGTAGATGTGCAGTTTAAAGATGAGTTACCCGAAATTTTGAATGCCCTTGAGACTGAAAATAATGGCAATAGGCTAGTATTAGAGGTAGCACAACATCTGGGTGAAAGTACAGTCAGAGCTGTTGCAATGGATGCTACCGAAGGCTTAGTTAGAGGAGCAAAAGTTACAGATCTTGGAGGCCCGATATCAGTGCCAGTTGGGAATGAAACTCTCGGTAGAATACTTAATGTTGTTGGCGACCCCGTGGATGAGAAAGGTCCAGTCAAGGCTTCAGAGAAAAGGCCAATACATCAACCGGCACCTGAGTTTTCAGAACAATCAACTGAAACGGAGATACTGGTTACTGGTATAAAGGTTATTGATCTTTTGGCCCCTTATGCGAAGGGTGGTAAGATTGGTCTTTTTGGTGGTGCTGGTGTTGGCAAAACCGTTTTAATTATGGAATTGATTAATAATATAGCAAAAGTCCATTCTGGATTTTCTGTTTTTGCGGGTGTTGGAGAGCGCACCCGTGAAGGTAACGACCTTTACCACGAGATGATAGAGTCAGGAGTGATAAATACAGATGACTTGACGAAGTCTAAGGTTTCTCTGGTTTATGGGCAAATGAATGAGCCTCCTGGAGCAAGGCAGCGCGTGGCTCTTACGGGACTTACTATAGCTGAACAGTTTAGAGATCAGTCAGGCACAGATGTTTTGTTTTTTGTTGATAATATTTTTCGATTTACTCAAGCAGGGTCTGAAGTTTCCGCTTTGTTGGGAAGAATCCCTTCGGCAGTAGGATATCAACCGACACTTGCGACCGATATGGGGGCTTTACAAGAGAGGATAACATCAACCACGACAGGTTCTATTACTTCGGTACAAGCAATATATGTTCCGGCTGATGATTTGACAGACCCTGCGCCTGCGACATCTTTTGCGCACTTGGATGCAAATACTGTTCTTAGTCGAGCTATTTCAGAATTGGGGATATACCCTGCTGTTGATCCTCTTGATTCAAGCAGTAGACTTCTTGATCCACTTGTAGTTGGCGATGAACATTACCAAGTTGCTAGAGAAGTGCAGAGTATTTTGCAGAGGTATAAATCTTTGCAAGACATTATAGCGATCTTAGGGATGGATGAATTGTCAGAAGAGGATAAATTGATAGTCGGAAGGGCTAGAAAGATACAGAGATTTTTATCTCAACCTTTTGATGTTGCTAAAGTGTTCACCGGTTCTGATGGAGTTCAAGTCCCCTTAGACGTAACGATAGATAGTTTTAAAAGAGTTGCAGCAGGTGAGTTTGATCATTTGCCGGAAGCAGCATTTTATATGGTTGGAGGAATTGAGGACGTAATAGCCAAAGCAGAAGAATTAGCATCAAGGGCGGCATAACTTAGATGTCTAACACAATAAAATATGAACTTGTTTGCCCTGAATCTAAGGTAGAATCAGGAGAAGCTGATTCAGTATTAGTTCCAGGGTATGAAGGAGATTTTACTGTGCTTGTAAACCATGCAGCATATCTGAGTACATTGAGGCCTGGAATGTTAAAGATTTTCTCTTCTGGTAATGAAATAGAATATTTTGTGGATTCTGGATTTGCTGAAGTAAGTGATCAAGGGTTGGTCGTTTTAGCCGAAAAAGCAATAAAGAAGTCTGATTTGGATAAAGGTACGATAAATATTATGATTTCAGAATTAGAAGAAAAAATGGAAAAAAATGAAGGAAATGACAAAGATAAAATTCTGAAGCAACTATCTGACTTTAAGAGTCTCATCTGATTGAAGGTTGTAATAAGTAACTTCATTCAATTTCTGTTTTAAACAATTCGGAAAAAAAATGGCTAAAAAAATTCAGAGTAAGAACGCTCTGGCCTTTATTTTTGCTACAGTAGTGCTTGATACTATAGGTATAGGAATAATCTTTCCAATAATGCCTGATTTGCTCTCCGACTTAGGCTATAATAATATAGCCGAAGCTGCGATGTGGGCTGGATTTTTGTCTGCTTGCTACGCTTTTATGCAATTTCTATTTTCACCTATAATTGGCACTATTTCTGATGCGTTTGGTAGGCGGAAAATAATTTTAGTTGCTCTGCTAGCTATGTGTGTAGATTATATGATTCTAGGATTTTCTGGCGCTTTATGGGTGCTTTTTTTGGGAAAGTTAGTAGCCGGTATAACTGGATCAACTATTCCAACTGCAACGGCATACCTAGCTGACATATCTTCTGAAAAGGAAAGAGCTAAAAATTTTGGGCTTATTGGCGCGGCATTTGGGATAGGGTTTATTTTTGGGCCTCTTATAGGAGGTCTTTTAGGGGAAATTTCCCCAAGGGCCCCATTTTTTATGTCAGCATTTCTCGCTGGGATGAATTTTTTATTCGGGTTTTTCGTGTTGCCCGAGTCGCTTCCAGCCAATAGGAGACGGGGCATTTCTCTAATGGATTTAAATCCTTTTCGGTCTCTAATAAAAGTGTTCGCTAATGAGAGTTTTCGGATTATTTTTCTTTGTATTTTTCTGGTACAAATAGGCAATTGGGTTTACCCGTCCGTTTGGAGTTTTTGGGCTAAAGCAAACTTCAGTTGGACAACTTCAATGATTGGTGTTTCGTTGGCCGCTTATGGTGTAGGAATTGCTTTTGTTCAGGGTGTGGTAATTAGGCACAAGAAAGTAGAGAACTTTGGTCCTAGAAAGGTGATTATTTTTTGTCTGTTAATTGGAGCTTTCGCTCTTTCAGGTTTTGGAAGTATTTCTGCAGGATGGCTCGTATTTATTCTAATTCCTTTAGCGGCCCTATCAGAGATGTTTGATCCTACAATAAAGGCTTATCTTTCAAATCAGGTAGAGGCTAACAAGCAAGGTGAACTGCAAGGAATCTTATTTAGTATAAGAGGGGTCACTACTTTTCTAAGTCCACTTGTTATGACTTTTATATTTAGAGTTTTTTCAAATAGTGATAATAACTACCCGTATATCCCTGGCATGCCGTTTATTTTTGCTGCTGCTCTATTATTGATTGCCTTGGTGCCATTAATAAAAAAGATAAAAGCATAAATATTTTAGATATTTTTTAGAGGATAATAAGCTTCATATATGGGCTCGAGGGTTTCACTTTTAAATAAAGATGAAACAGAACTTTTTTGCGATATATTAAGCATTGCCTGCGCAATCAGAGGAGCTATTGGAACAATTCGTATTTTCTTACAATTCTTTACCTCTGTTGTTTCGAGAATGGAGTCGGAAACTACTAAACTTTTCATTTGCGAACTTTGAATATTTTTCAGTGCATTTCCTGATAAAACTGAATGTGTGATATAACAATGCACTTCTTTGGCACCACTTTTTAACAGAAGGTCTGTAGCTTTTATCAAAGTCCCGCCTGTGTCCACAATGTCGTCTACCAGAATACAAACTCTATTTTTAACATTTCCAATAATTGTCATAGAGTTAATTTCTCCTGGTGCTGTACGCCTTTTATCAACTATTGCAAGGTCAGCATTTATTCTTTCCGCAAGTTCCCTCGCTCTAGAAACGCCTCCTACGTCTGGGGAAACAACAGTAATATTTTCCAGGGATCTGAAATTATGTTTAATATCTAAAGCGAAAACTGGTGAGATATACAAATTGTCAACAGGTATATCAAAGAAACCCTGTATCTGTGCGGCATGAAGGTCTAACGTTAATATCCTCTCTATTCCCGACTGGCTTATTAGGTTGGCAATTAATTTAGCGCTTATCGGTGTCCTCGCTTTGGTGCGCCTATCCTGCCGTGCATAGCCAAAATACGGAATTACAGCCGTAATTCTCATTGCACTAGATCTTCTAAGGGCATCAGAAATAATTAGGAGTTCCATAAGGTTGTCATTTGCCGGGTGAGAAGTTGATTGAATAATAAACATGTCTTCGCCTCGAACATTTTCATAGACCTCGACAAAAATTTCTTGATCATTAAACCTTTCAACCCTAGCTTTTACCAAGTCAATTGGTTTACCTCTATGCATGCTCATTCGTTTGGCAATACTTTTTGCTAGAGGCTTATTTGAGTTTCCAGCTACTAATTTTGGTTCGGTAGAATCAATCAAAATTTTCCTCCTGTGTAGTGAAAGCTTGTAACATTTGACACCAAAAAGGTATAGCTAAAATTGGTCAGAAATTACTGATATTTTATTTTTTAACGCCTTTCAGAAGTTCTTTAATGTGAGTACAGTCTTCCTCCATTTGTCGAATTAGAGCTTTAGTATCTGAGAAAGTTATTTCAGATCTAACAAAAAAATTCAGTTCTACTTCTATCTCTAGACCATAAATATCTTTATCAAAGTCAAAAATATAAACCTCTAGGTTAGGATGATTGATTCCAAAAGTTGGCCTAGTTCCAATCGATGTTGCCCCATCATATATCTTTTTATCATGAGCGCTTAAAATTCTTACACGGCTAGCATAAACACCAAAGCATGGTATTATACATTTGCCAAATTGGATATTTGCTGTGGGAAATCCTAATTTTCTACCTCTTTGTTCTCCCTTTTGGACTTTACCTATTACTGAGTGGCAAGAGCCAAGTAAATCATTTGCAGTCTCTACTTCACCTGTTTTTATTAGATCACGAATTCTAGATGACGATATATTTAAATTCCTATTTTTTTTTATTTCAAAAATTTCAACTTTTATTCCAAAGGTTTTTCCTAATCTTTTTAGCATATCTGAATTGCCTGATCGTGCTTTGCCGAATTTAAAATCTTGACCAATAATTATATGGGTTATTCCAAATTTTTCATGCAGGATATCTTTTATAAATGTCGAAGGTTCCATGTTTGCTACTGACTTATTAAATGGCAATTCAATAATAAAATCTAAGCCTGTTTTTGATAATTTTTTTCTACGAGATTCAGTGCTCATGATTTTAAAACTTTGTTTTTGTTTATCAAAAAATTCCCTTGGATGAGGTTCAAAGCTTAATATTCCGGAATTTGAATTTTTGGATTTAGCTCGCTCTATAATAAGTTTAATTAAACTTTGGTGGCCAATATGTACTCCATCAAAATTGCCAATTGCCACAACAGAACCAAATGTTATTGTGTTATCCGCATTCATATCGTTGATTATTTGTGTCATAAACGGAGAATTAATTGAAATTTTGACTTGTATGGTATGCAGTAGGTGTTCTCTTAATTAAAGGCATGCCAGAGATTTTATTAAACTTTTGAAGAAATTTTTTGCTGATTCTTTCTGGAATTGAGATTAAAAAATTCATTATTAGGTATTCCAGGCAGATATTGCCAATGAACGAGTTTTTTTTATTATCTTTAAGCATATGAATATTCTTTAATTAAGCATAACGAAATGATTAACATGGTAATTTAGATGCTTCAAGAATTGAAAAGCAGCATTTCTTTATAATTTTATTTTATAACTAAATTATAAATATTATTTTAGATTTTCTATAACAAAGTCTGGCTTTTCACTTTTTTTCTTCAAAAAGTTTTCTAATTTTGATTCATCTAATAAACCATCCTGGTTTATTAGATTTTCTTTTTCTAATCCATTGGCAATAAATAGAGAATGGATTTTTTGGTTATTAGCGCCTTTTATGTCAGTATGTATTCCATCTCCTATGCACAGGATTTCGGTATCATTCATAAGGACATTATTTTCTCGCAATAACTTTCGGGCAAAGTTATAAATTTCATCAAAAGGTTTACCAAAAGAATAAACCTGTCCGCCAATTTCTTTATAACTTAAAGCCAATGCCCCAGCGCAAAATAGTCTCTTTTCTCCAAAATCTACAAAGACATCAGGATTAGTGCAAATCATAGATAATTTTTGTGCCTTAGCACGTTTAAAGATAGATCTATAATTTTCTGGTGTTTCAGTTTGATCGTTGAAAAGTCCAGTACATACAATAAAATCAGCTTTTTGTAGAGGGGTTAGTGAGAACCCATAGGTTCCTGAGGTAGAAAAAAGGGTGTCAAAAAATGATTTATCTTTAGCAGGACCGATATGATATATTTTTTTACCTAAGTTATTTTTTTTTATAAATTCCAGTGCAGCATCCCCTGCTGTAACTATATGATCATAAGAGTCGTCACTAAGCCCAATTTTATCAAGTTGCCTCTTAACTGCCTTTGCTGGCCTAGGAGCATTTGTTAGCAAGACAACTATTCCTCCAGATTTTCTAAATGCAGTTAGGGCTAGATCAGCGGATTTAAATGCTTCTATTCCGTTGTGGACACAACCCCAAACATCACAAAATAAAAGAGAGTACTGATTTCTTAAATCATTTAAGTTTTTGATAATTAAGGACATTTATTCTTTTGGTAAAGTGACTTTAATTTGATCTAACTCTTTTATAGTCTTTTTGAAAGTTTTTTTTTAAAAGTGGTTGACTTTGGGTAATCAGATAATTACTTACATTCCGTTAGCACTCTAATGTGGCAAGTGCTAACACTGGAATTTTGCCACTTTACACTAATATAAGGAGGAAAATATATGGCATTTACACCTTTGCATGATCGCGTTGTGGTCCGTCGCTTAGAAAGCGAAGAGAAGACTTCAGGCGGATTGATAATTCCTGATACAGCAAAAGAGAAACCAGCAGAAGGTGAAATTGTTTCTGTCGGAACGGGTGCTCGGGATGAAGCAGGAAATAAAATTGCTATGGACGTTAAGAAGGGTGACAAAGTCCTCTTCGGAAAATGGTCAGGTACAGAAGTAAAGATCGACGATGAAGACATGTTGATAATGAAAGAAAGCGATATATTAGGTATTATATCTTAAAATTTAACTTAAGGAGTAGGAGCCAAAAATGGCAGCTAAAGACGTAAAATTTGGTACAGATGCGCGTGATAAGATGTTACGTGGCGTTGATGTATTAGCAGACGCAGTGAAAGTGACTTTAGGTCCAAAAGGTAGAAACGTAGTTTTAGATAAATCCTTCGGAGCCCCCAGGATAACTAAGGATGGAGTAACTGTTGCTAAGGAAATTGAATTAGAAGGTAAGTTCGAAAATATGGGCGCCCAAATGGTTAAAGAGGTAGCCTCTAAAACGAATGATACAGCAGGTGATGGAACCACAACAGCAACTCTTCTTGCGCAGGCTATTGTGCGTGAAGGTCTAAAATCTGTTGCTGCTGGAATGAATCCAATGGACTTGAAGCGAGGCATAGACATGGCTGTGACTTCAGTAGTAGACTCTATAAAGAAGATGTCTCGTCCGGTAAAGAATAGTGATGAGGTAGCTCAAGTAGGCACCATTTCGGCGAATGGTGAGGCTGAAATTGGTCAGCAAATTGCAGATGCTATGCAAAAGGTTGGAAACGAGGGTGTGATTACTGTTGAAGAGAATAAAGGCCTAGAAACTGAAACTGAAGTGGTAGAAGGTATGCAATTCGATCGAGGCTATTTGTCCCCTTATTTTATTACTAATGCTGATAAAATGACAACTGAGTTGGAAGATTGCCTGATTCTTCTTCACGAAAAGAAATTATCATCCTTGCAGCCTATGGTTCCATTATTAGAGTCAGTGATCCAGTCAGGAAAACCGTTACTCATAATTGCAGAGGACGTAGATGGAGAGGCACTTGCAACATTGGTTGTTAATAAATTAAGAGGTGGATTAAAAATTGCTGCTGTAAAGGCACCTGGATTTGGTGATAGACGTAAAGCCATGTTGCAGGATATAGCCACCCTTACAAGTGGAGACCTTATATCTGAGGATTTGGGCATGAAACTTGAAAACGTTACAATGGATATGTTGGGAACGGCAAAAAAGGTTCACATAAATAAAGATGACACTACTATCGTTGATGGTGCGGGTGATAAGGGTGAAATTGAAGCTCGTGTTGCTCAAATTAAGGCTCAGATAGAAGAAACTACTTCAGATTATGATAGAGAAAAACTCCAAGAGAGATTAGCTAAGTTAGCTGGTGGAGTTGCTGTTATCCGAGTCGGAGGGGCAACAGAAGTTGAAGTTAAAGAGCGGAAAGATAGAGTAGATGATGCTCTTAACGCAACTCGAGCTGCTGTTCAAGAAGGCGTAATCGTTGGTGGTGGAGTAGCTTTAATTCAGGGAGCCAAGGGCTTAGATAAATTAAAGGGTGCCAACGCTGATCAGGATGCTGGTGTAGGTATTGTAAGGAGAGCTCTTGAAGCACCCTTACGCCAAATTGCTGAAAATGCTGGAGTGGATGGAGCTGTCGTTGCTGGAAAAATTCGAGAGTCCAAGGACGCTAGCCATGGTTTTAATGCGCAAACAGAGGAATATGGTGACATGTTCTCTTTTGGTGTGATTGATCCTGCAAAGGTGACTAGAACAGCATTAGAGGACGCGGCATCTATAGCCGGGTTGCTTATTACTACCGAAGCTATGGTCGCTGATAGGCCTGAGCCAAAGTCTGGTGGAGCGCCTGCAATGCCTGATATGGGCGGCATGGGCGGCATGGGCGGCATGGGCGGCATGATGTAGCCTAATTATAACCTAATTACGGAAAGGGGGCGGTCTTTTGGCTGCCCTTTTTTCATTCATAGATGGTATTGATGTGGCCCATTTTTCTACCTGCACGTATTTCTTTTTTCCCATAACTATATATTGACTGATTTTCTTTAATATCAGTGGTAATTTTTTCGCCTATTATATTAGTCATTACTATATTTGAATGTCTCTTTGTTGATCCAAGAGGCCAACCGCTTATTGCACGAATATGTTGTTCAAATTGGTTAATTAAGCAGCCGTCAAGTGTCCAATGACCAGAATTGTGAACTCTTGGTGCAAATTCATTTAAAATTAAACCCTGACTTGTAACAAAAAATTCAATTCCCATAACCCCAATATAATCTAACTTATTTAGAATTTTTCCTGCTATTAAGGCCATTTCAATTTCTAATTCTTTGGGTAGCTTAGAAGGAACCGTTGTTTTTATCAAAATACCATCTTTATGAAGATTGGCACCTGAATCATATGTTAAAACGGATCCACTTTCCCCACGCGAAGCGATTACGGATGCCTCCGAATGAAATTCTTGAAACTCTTCAACAATGCATTGGGTATTTTCAATTATGTCTATTGCTGCCGTATTAATTTTTCCAGGTTCAATAACCACCTGTCCTTTGCCATCATATCCAGAAGTTGTTGTTTTGATAATTGATTTACTTGCATTTAACTTGCAAAATTCAAGTAATTCCTTTTTGCTGCTTATTTGGGAATAGCGTGCTGTATTAATACCCAGTTGGTTTATAAAAGCCTTTTCCAAAAGTCTATTCTGGCCTATTTTTAGGGCCTCCCTATTTGGGGAAACTTTGCAATGTGGGGTAATTATATCAATTGTAGCTAAAGGAATGTTTTCGAATTCGTATGTTACAATATCACTCTTTTTAGAGAAGCTTTCCAATGCCTTTTGGTTGGAAAAAGGCTCACAAATGAATTCTGTGGCTATATTAAAAGCAGGAGAATCTTCATTTGGGTCAAAAACTAATGTTTTCAAACCTAGTTTATTAGCTGCATTAATAAGGAGTTGAGCCAGCTGGCCACCTCCAAGAATCCCAATTTTGTCTCCTTGTTTAAGAGCCATTATACTCTAATCAGTCGGTTTTTCGGGTATTGATAATGCAATTTCTTTTCTCTTATTCTCTAAAGCATCTAAAATATCTTGTTTCTCATTTCCAAGAATAGATAATGCAAAAAGGCCTGCGTTGTAGGCTCCGGAGGGGCCTATTGCCATTGTGGCAACAGGAATGCCTTTTGGCATCTGAACAATCGAATATAAACTATCTACCCCATTCAATATTTCAGTTTTTATTGGCACCCCAATCACTGGGATAACAGTTTTAGAAGCAATCATTCCAGGTAAATGGGCGGCACCTCCAGCACCTGCTATAATTACTTTTAAACCTCGGATCTTTACTTCATTTCCAAAGTCAAAAAGACGGTTAGGAGTTCTGTGAGCAGATACAATCTTAACCTCATATGGTATCTTAAATTCTTTAAGTGCTATAGTTGCGTTTTTCATAGTAGGCCAGTCCGATTGACTTCCCATGAGGATTGCTACTACTGGCATAGTCATGATTTTAACTTTATATGTTTAGCCATAATTATTCTTTAACCAGCTCCCTGCTCTGATAGAAATTGTTCTGCTTCCAGAGCTGCCATACATCCCATACCTGCAGATGTTACTGCTTGCCTATATTTGGAATCCGTAATATCTCCTGCTGCAAAAATTCCAGGAATTGACGTTTTTGTGGAATCTGGTTCGGTGACAACGTAACCTCCATCATATGTTTCCATCTTATCTATTACAAGCTCACTTGAAGGTGAATGCCCAATAGCAACAAATACACCATCACATTCCAAATTTTTCTCTGAGCCATCAGTGACGTTTTTAACCTTGATGCCTTCCACTCCCAAAGGATTTTCACTTCCAAGTATTTCAGTTAATTCATGATTCCAGAGAATATTTATTTTTTCATTGGATGTCAGCCTATTTTGCAAGATGCGTTCAGCTCTTAATGTATCTCTCCGATGAATTAGAGTAACTTTATCTGCAAATTTGGTAAGAAAAATAGCTTCTTCCGCAGCAGTATTTCCTCCCCCTATAACTACAACTTTTTTGTTTCTATAAAAAAATCCATCACAAGTTGCACAGGCTGAAACTCCGAAACCCTTAAATTTCTCTTCTGAAGGTAGTCCAAGCCATTTTGCCTGAGCTCCAGTGGCAAGAATAATTGAATCTGCAGAATAATGAGAACCCTTATCAGTAATTGCCATAAAGGGGCGCCTATCAACTAAAAGTTCTGTAACATGATCATCTACGATTTTAACTCCAGTAGATTTTGCATGAGCTTCCATATTAACCATTAGATCTGGTCCTTGAATTTCTGTATGGCCCGGCCAATTTTCTACTTCAGTAGTTATTGTTAGTTGACCTCCAGGTTGAAAGCCAGATATTAAAATTGGTTCTAACATAGCTCGCGCTGCGTAAACTCCTGCAGTATATCCAGCGGGTCCTGAGCCAATTATAAGTACTTTGCTATGCATTTCTTACATAAAATTCCATTATATAGTTTACTATTAAATGCTTAATATATTTTGTTAGAAAGACAAGGAAGAAAGTAAAATAGAATCAGAAAAACTTGTTTGTAAATTTTTAGAGTTATTTTTTTGTTATCAGGCTCTTATAGCCGATATCTGCCTCTTCATTTCTGTTTTTCCCTGAACCGTAGCTCGCCTATGGGAAAAATATTTTTCGCTATTACTAAAGGTACAATGCTCTAAAAAGTCAATCTTACTAACTCCTAAGATTTTTAATTTGTTAATTAAAAAATTAGGCAAATCAAAAGTTAGAACTTTATCCCTCTTAAAGAAAATTGAATAATTTTTATCTCGCTCCTTGAATAAAGTTAGAAATTCATCGGTTACTTCGTAAACATTCCTACTTATGGTCGGTCCTAGTATAGCAATTATATTCTGACGATTTGAGCCTAGATTCTCAAATGAATCTAAAGATGTTTCTAATATATTATTTAAAGCACCTCTCCATCCAGAATGTATCGCCCCAGAAATTTTTTCCTTTTTATCCCACAGAAGAATTGGGGCGCAGTCGGCTGTAGTGATGCAAAGTACTTTACCGGTTATGTTGGAAACTATAGCATCTCCGTCAAATATTAATGGGCTTAAATTTTTTTTTATGCCAGGTTCAGTTTCATCAAAAGTAATGCAATTATTTGAATGTGATTGGTTCAAAAAAATAAGATCATCTAGGGTAGTTTGGAAATAATCTGCTACCCTTTTTAAACTTTCGGTGGAAGTAGTTGAAATTTTATGAAGGCCTTCTCTTTTAACTGTTTCGATATCATTTTTGGTAATTCCCGATTCTCTACTAAAGAATGCGTGTTTACTATTCTGTATTAGTTTGGATACTATTGGCGGCATTTTAGGCCCTATAATAATTAAAATGAGAAGGGGTATATATCAGGCTCATTATTTGACTGGATTGCAAGTACTTTTATTAGGTTGCCCATTTGGTCTTCCGAAACAAGGCGATTAAGTGTTTTGGTCTGATAATTTTTTTCATTTTCATTTAGAGAGTCGGTTAATTTTTTAAATCGTTCAAATACTCCCATCTTGGTTAGAAAAACCTTTTGTGTAATAAGTTTTGATGGTTTTACTTTAAAAGATTTTGCATAGCCAGAGATTAAGCCGAAATTTACATGTGAAGTTAGGTCCACTTCTCCAGGTTTTGCAAGAAAATCACAATATTTATTTTTGTGCATTCCTTGAAGAGTATCCACTTGACCTAACTCACTACCATAATCGATAATTAACAGNCATCCTCTGTTATTTTTCAACTTTTCACATAGACACTTTAAGATTTCAAATTGAAGGTCACTTCTTTCGATTATAGNCCCTTCTATAAGATTATTTTTTTCCGTAATAATTTTGCTGTCTCTATTTACTTCAAAAAATTCAAATTGAATTTCTTTGTTCTTGTTTAATGAAACCTTTTTCTCTAAAANCGTTTGGTTTTTCATAGTAAATTGCCTGACTGGCAAAGCATCAAAGAACTCATTTGAAAAACAGATTATAGGNTTTTTTGTTATAGATTCTAGGTCGTTAACCCACTCGACAGGCACTTTTCTGAGATTATGNNTTTGAATTTTTCTTAGAATATTCGACTTTTCAAAGAGTAACAGTTTAGCGGCGTTTTGAAATTCAGGAAAAACCATTGTTGAACGCCATATATCTTTAATTAGTGTGCCTTTGCCTGGACCTAACTCCAATAAATTGAAAGATTCAGGCTCTCCCAAGGTTTTCCACGCATTAACCAACCAGATTCCAACAAGTTCCCCAAACACTTGGCTTATCTCTGGTGAGGTGATGAAATCTCCCTGTTTTCCAATAGGATTTTTTTTCATATAATATCCAANTTCCGGATGATACAGGCATGTTTCCATATATTTGTTTATTGGCAGCGGGCCGTTTTTTTCAATTGATTCTATTATAATTTGTTTCAATTTATTCATTGAAAATCTAACGCAAATTTTTTGAATATTTGAACAAAAAGATCCCAAATATTATCATTGGAATGCANAATATTTGTCCCATAGTGAGGCCGCCAAATTCTGCCATGCTATAATAAAAAGTTATGATTTGCCCATGAGGGTTGGAATCAGAAATNAATTGGGCGTCTGCCTGTCTAAAATATTCAATACAAAATCTTGAGGCTCCATAAAAAATTAAAAAAAGAGATATTGTTCTTCCTGGATAAAATAGTCCTCGCATCTTAAATAAGAAAAAAAGCAAAAGCAGCCCTAAAACTAAGCCTTCGAATAGTGCCTCGTATAGTTGAGTAGGATGCCTGGTGCAAATTGTTAGCCAATCAATTGGGCACTCTTGAGCTTCCCTATTTGGGAAAATGATTCCAGTAAAAGCAGATGTTGGCTTACCCCANAATTCTCCATTTATGAAATTCGCCAGTCTTCCTAAAAAGATTCCGGGTGGTGAAGCAGTAGCTATCACATCTCCTAAAATTAATATGGGAATTTTTCTTTTGTAGCCAAAAAGAATTCCCGCAGCTACCACACCTAAAAAACCGCCGTGAAAAGACATTCCTCCTTTCCATACCTGGAAAATAAATATTGGGTCATAAAATATCATCGCTGGTTGATAAAATAAAACGTACCCTAATCTTCCACCTAACACTATACCAACCGCCAAATGAAAAATTAAATCTTCCACATCTTTTGGGTTTAAGNGGTTAANATTTTTGGGCCATAAAATTTNCCTTTTAGATATTTCTAATATTATTTTCCACGCTATAATAATCCCAAAAATATATGAGAGTGAGTAGTATCTTAGACTTAGCTCAAAGCCAAAAAAATCAAAAGAAAAAATGATAGGGTTAATGTTAGGAAAGCTAAGGGTCATTGATGAACTATTTACATTAAAAGGTNATATTGTAATAAATTTAATAAAGTATATATAATTTATATCAAATCCCTAATAAAAAGGTGCTGAATTATGCAAAGTAAAAATCCGTTTGCTGACGACCTGGCCAAATTGATGAGAAGCGCAGTAGGTATGGCTCAGGGAGCAAAAGAAGAGTTTGAAACTGTATTTTCTTCAATGATTGATCGTTGGTTAGGGGAGCGTGATCTAGTAACTAGAGAAGAATTNGAAGCACTTAAAAGNGCTTTTGAAGATCTGAAAAAAGAAAATGAAAAGCAAAATAAAACTAAGAAAAGAACTCAGAAAAAAGCGTAAATTTTCGTCGTAAAAAAAATTATTAAATCCTATAGAATGAATCCATTCCAGTTAACACTTATAAGCTTTCCTATTAAGTTTTAGTATAAATTGAAGTGAGTTTTAAAATCGAAAANTACTATATATAGTATGTAAAAAGTACTTTTGTCTACTTGTTGTTTACATATCTATAAAATGTATTATTGTTTACTCTAATACCTAGGCATGCTTTTAACTTGATCCAATAAGGAAAGGTCAATTTGTTAGATAACGACGAAACAGATCCATTAGAGATTGTAGAAAACCTTGCTGAAAAACGAGATTGGGAATTCAATAGGATAGGTGATGACCATGTAGCTATCGTTATTGAGGGTTTGTGGCGGAATTATTTCATGTCTCTTAGCAAAAGTCATATGGCTGATGGCATGATAAAATTGGTTTGTACTTTTGAACTTATCGCTAAGGAAAAGTATAACGANAAATTGTATGAGGTTTTAAACCTTATAAATCAGGAGGTGTGGATAGGTTCTTTTAGTTATTGCCAAGAAAAGGAATTAATTATGTTTCGCTATGGTGTTTCCTTTACCGAAATACTGAACCCCACTTATGANCAAATGAGTAACTTGTTAGAAAAATCTTTTGAATATTGTGAAAGGTATTATCCAGTTTTCCAAATGGTTTATTCTGGTAAAAGCAATGTCATGGATGCTCTAGATCTTGTTCTTGGGGCAACGAATGGGGAAGCATAATGTTGCTACATAATAATATAAATTTTATTTGTAATTTTGGTAAGCTTTGAAAATTAAAGATGTATTTNTGGANGGCATCCTTCTCATTGGTTGTGGGAAAATGGGTGGTGCCCTTCTAGATGGTTGGATAGAAAATGGCCTGAAGTTAGAGAATGCATTTGTCATCGAGCCTAAACCAAATAAGAGACTACAGAACTTGGAGAAAAGGGGATTAACATTAAATCCTAAATATGCTCTTGAAGTTGGCACTTGNATTTTAGCTATAAAACCGCAAAATATGGATTATCTATTAAAATATTTTCCNANAAAAGTAAGCTTCTCTATTTTAATATCTGTTATAGCTGGAACNCCAATATCAAAGCTTAGGGATGTTTTCGGAGGTAGTAAGAGTATATATCGGGCTATGCCNAATACACCTTCTCTTGTCTCAGCTGGAATAACAGCAATCTATGGGGAAGAAGGCNCAAACCTTGAAAAGGTGGATTTATTGATGTCATCCGTCGGAAATACNGTTAGGTTAAAAAAGGAAGATCATATTGATGTGGCTACCGCAATNTCAGGATCAGGACCTGCGTATGCTTTTTTACTGATTGAAACTATGGCATTGATTGGTGTCGAACTGGGCTTGTCTAANGAAATCTCATTGAATCTTGCAAAGAATACAGTTTTTGGGGCAGGGAAACTATGTATGGCTGCTTCTGATAGTCCTGAAATTCTTAGAGAAAATGTTACGAGCCCAGGAGGGACAACTGAGGCAGCTTTAAAAATATTAATGAATGAAAATTCATTAAAGAANCTAATGGCAGATGCTATTAAGGCTGCTCACCAAAGGAGTTTAGAGCTCAGAAAATAATCGGAGCTCTTATTAAGTTTATTGAAAGGAAAGTCGTTGATTGCTTTTGAACAATTTTTGGANATTGATATCAGGGTTGGCAANATTATTTCAGCAGAAAAATTTCCGGAAGCAAGAAATCCAGCTTACATTCTTAGAATTGATTTTGGTGAAGACTTGGGTATTAAGAAAAGCTCAGCACAGATAACAGAAAATTATAGCNTGGAAGAGCTAAAGGGAAAACTAATTATGGCCGTTGTAAATTTTCCTATAAAGCAAATAGGGCCTATACGGTCTGAGGTTTTAGTCCTTGGAGTTGCTGACAGTGATGGNAATATTGTCCTTGTATCGCCAGAAAANAATGTGCAACTTGGCGTTAGATTNCANTGAGATNGGAGACTAATTAATGTCTAATNCTATACCTAAAATATTGGTTACTAGAAAGATGCCGGACGTGGTTAATAAAAAATTAATGTCTAATTTTACTGTTTCCCTAAATGAATCTGATAAGTTGTTTACNGAAGTGGAACTTCAAAGGGCATTAAAAGAAGCAGATGGAATTTTATGTTCAGTGACAGAGAGGTTTACTAAAAAAATTCTTAATANAACTGATAGAAAAACCAAAATTATTGCTAACTTTGGGGTAGGGTTAGATCACATTGACTTAAAATCTGCAAAGTCGAAGAGTATTGTAGTAACTAACACGCCAGGTGTGCTGACTGATGCTACAGCTGATTTGGCTATATATTTAATTCTTGCTGCAACAAGGAAAGTATATCTATCGGAAAAGAAACTGAGAGATGGTGAATGGACTGGTTTTTCAGCAGTAGANGATTTAGGTGTTTCTTTAAAAGGTAAGACTTTAGGAATAATAGGAATGGGNAGAATCGGCAAAGCAACTGCTAGAAGAGCTAATATGGCATTAGGGATGAAGGTTGTGTATTTTAACAGGTCTTACATAGGTAGTATAGATTTTCCTGCTAGACCTGCGCAAAGTATCGGGCACGTNATGAGGGAATCTGATATTGTCTCTATTCATTTGCCGGGTGATAAAGGCAATCACGGCTTAATTAATGAAGAGCAAATTAGTCTGATGAAGGACAGTGCATTTTTTATTAATACTTCAAGAGGAGAAGTAGTGGATCAGAAAGCATTGATTGAGGCTCTTAGTACGCGAAGGATAGCTGGTGGGGGGTTAGATGTTTTTGAAAATGAACCTAATATTCCTCAATCATTAATAGACTTGGATAATGTGACACTGCTTCCTCATATCGGCTCCGCAACCAAAGAAGTTAGAGATGAAATGGGTTTGTTGGCGGTAGAAAATCTAATTTCCTATTTTGGGGATAAAGATTGCCCAAGCCGAGTAGTTTAATATTAAACGCACCAATATAGGCGNTTCCTAATATTTACTTCTTAGCTTTTTCAAATTCTTTCAACCAATGTTTCCTGCATAATGAAGTGTAACTCTCGTTGCCACCGATCTGNACTTGATCACCGTCTACTACTGTTTTCCCATTTGACTGTCTTATGACCATTGTCGCTTTTTTTCCACAATGGCAGATCGTTTTTACTTCCTTTAATTCATCTGCAATTGAAAGGAGACACTTGGAACCTGGNAAAAGATTCCCTTGAAAATCTACTCTAAGACCAAAACACAAAACGGGTATCTTTAGATCATCAACCACCTTGGCAAGTTGCCACACTTGTTGTTCTGTNAGAAATTGAGCCTCATCCACAAATACACATGAAATGCTTTTTTTTGAATTAGCCTCCTTAACTTTATTTAGTAGATCAACTGATTGTGAAAATATTTGTGCAGATTTTTTCAAACCAATACGGCTCTTTATAGTCCCAATTCCTGACCTAGTATCAGCGTTAGCTGTTAAGAGAAAGGGGTTCATGCCTCGTTCCGAATAGTTATGAGCTGCTTGAAGCAAAACAGTAGTTTTTCCTGCGTTCATAGTTGAATAGTTGAAGTATAGTTTAGCCATTAGNGGGAATTTTCTCTTGATTTAAATTAGGATCANTGAACTGAAAAANTTTGAATAGGNGCTATTTCGCTAGATGTTAACAGGTCTTGTTTCATTGCTTGGACTGCGGCACTAATGCCAGCTAATGTGGTATAATAGGGAATTTTAAGATATAAAGCTTTTGCTCTAATTTCTTTACTGTCGCTTATTGCCTTTATTCCTTCAGTTGTATTGAAAACCAGGTTGACCATCCCATTATTAATTGAGTCAATAATGTTTGGATTGTCTTCATACACTTTGCGAGTGAGTTCAGATCTAATCATATTTTTTNCCAAAAATTCTCTTGTTCCTTTTGTTGCTAGAATTGTAAAACCCAGATCAATTATTGTTTTTGCTATTTCTATTGCTTCACTATTCTTATCTCTATTTTTTATTGAAAAGAAAATGGNACCTTGCTTTGGAAAAATTATATTGGCGGCAACTTGAGATTTCAAGAATGCTTCTTCAAAAGTGGTGGCGATCCCCATTACTTCACCTGTTGATTTCATTTCAGGCCCCAAAATTGTGTCTGTACCTGGGAANCGATCAAAGGGTAAGACTGCCTCTTTAACGCAGAAATGTTTAGGCTCAGTGTCAGGAATATTTATGTTTCTTAATTCCTCTCCAGCCATTACTCTTGATGCCAGAGCAACTAAGGGATATCCAATTGCTTTTGATACAAAGGGAACCGTTCTTGAGGCTCTAGGATTTACTTCCAANACAAATAAATCGCTGCCTTGAAGAGCAAATTGAATATTTATTAGGCCCCTAACGTTAAGGGCTAATGCTAGCTCCTTTGTTTGACGCTTTATTTCATTGATTACTTCAGTATCTAGGGAATGAGGGGGAATGCAGCATGCACTATCGCCTGANTGAACTCCAGCTTCTTCAATATGCTCCATAATACCTGCAACCCACACATCTCTCTCATCACAAATTGCGTCAACATCTAATTCAATGGCATTCTGCAAATAAGAATCTAATAATACAGGGTTNTCCCCTGAAACCTCTACGGCTTTTCCTATATAATTCTTAAGTTGATCAATGCTAAATATTATTTCCATTGCCCTCCCACCTAAAACATAGGAGGGCCGAATAACTAAAGGAAAACCTACTTCCTTGGCCGCAGTTAGGGCCTCACTGTTATTCTTGGCTATATTATTTTTGGGCTGTTTTAGGTTTAATGTAGTTAGCAAATTCTTAAATAAGTGGCGATCTTCTGCTCTATCAATTTCTGCAGTACTTGTACCAAGAATTGGAATTCCAGCACCTTCTAAAGTGGTTGCTATTTTTAGTGGCGTTTGGCCTCCTAGTTGAACAATTACACCCTTTATAATNCCTTCTTTTGCTTCTGCCTCTATTATNTTAATTACAGACTCCACAGTTACGGGCTCAAAATACAGTCTATCTGAGGTATCAAAGTCAGTAGAAACGGTTTCAGGATTACAATTTATCATTACNGTTTCATATCCTATTTTTGATAAAGAAAAACATGCATGACAACAACAGTAATCAAATTCAATTCCCTGGCCAATTCTATTTGGACCTCCTCCCAAAATAACTATTTTCTCNCTCTCTGAGCTTGCAATTTCATTTTCTATGTTGTTTGACAGNTTAATTTTATATGTAGAGTACATATAGGGAGTGCTCGATTCAAATTCTGCTGCACAAGTATCCACTCTCTTAAATAATGGCATTACAGAAAATTTCTTCCGAAGATTAAAGATATGTTCTTCTGTAGTTTTAGTTAGGTTAGCTAATCTTTTGTCCGTAAAACCTTTTGCCTTTATGTCTTGTATGAACTGCGGATCGTTCGGAATTCCTTTGTCAATTATCTCTTTTTCCATTTTGATGATGGAAAAAATTTGCTCTAAAAACCACTTATCATATCCAGTTATTTTCTCTATTTCTGAAATTTCGATTCCCTGCCTTATAGCTTCTCCTATTTTCAATAAACGTTCGGGTGTCTGAAACTCCAAAGATTTTTTAATCTCACCTCTAGACTTATTCTTAAAATCGTAATTTTCTATGCCANAAAGACCGGTTTCTAAGGNACTAATAGCTTTTTGGAGGCTTTCACAAAATGAGGAACCAATTGCCATTACTTCTCCAACCGATTTCATAGAAGTGGTAAGTTCATCAGAAGANCCAGGGAATTTTTCAAAAGTGAATCTTGGAATTTTGGTTACTACATAATCTAAGGTAGGTTCAAAACTTGCTGGAGTAACTTTTGTGATATCATTACTTAATTCATCTAAAGTGAACCCAATTGCTAATTTTGTGGCTATCTTTGCAATTGGAAAGCCGGTTGCTTTAGAGGCGAGAGCTGACGANCTTGATACTCTTGGATTCATTTCAATAATTACCATTCTTCCATTCTTAGGATTGATGGCCCACTGAACATTAGATCCTCCTGTCTCTACTCCAATTTCTCTAAGAACTTTCATTGATAAGTTTCGCATCACTTGATATTCACGATCAGTTAAGGTCAATGCAGGTGCAACAGTTATACTATCTCCAGTATGGACTCCCATTGGATCAACATTTTCTATAGAACAGACTATTATTGTATTATCTGCCCTGTCTCTGACTACCTCCATTTCAAATTCTTTCCAGCCCACTAAGCTTTCATCAATTAAAATTTGTGATACTGGAGAGGCCAACAAACCATGCAAACACATTTCGTCGATCTTTTCTTTGGAATCCACTATTCCACCACCGGTTCCTCCCATAGTAAATGCGGGGCGTATAATTACTGGAAGGCCTATTTCTTCTATAGCCTCTTTGGCTTCAGAAAGATTATTGGCTATTGATGATCTGGGTGATTCTATGCCAATTTTAGTCATTGAATCTCGGAATAATTTTCTATCTTCTGCTTTTTCTATTGATTCTTTAGTGGCTCCAATCAATTCTACATCATATTTAGTTAGTAGGCCTGCTTCATCAAGCTCTAATGCAACATTCAAGGCAGTTTGACCTCCCATTGTAGGAAGAATGGCGTCGGGTTTTTCTTTAATTATGATTTTTTCTACAGTCTTAATGTTTACTGGTTCAATATAAGTAGCGTCAGCAAGGTTTGGATCAGTCATGATTGTAGCAGGGTTAGAGTTAATTAATATGACCCTGAAACCCTCTTCCTTAAGTGCTTTACAAGCTTGGGTGCCTGAATAATCAAATTCGCAGGCCTGACCAATTATAATCGGTCCAGCGCCAATGATCAAAATACTTGAAAGATCTTCCCTTTTTGGCATTCAATGTTTCCTAAAAACTATTATTGATTTTTATATTCATCGTGGGCGTAATCTCAATAGATAATATCTAGTATGCTTAAGTTATTTAGCAATCAAAAACTTATTTTGCTTTTTAATGTTTGCTATCAGACAATCTTTTATATAAATAGCCTTGTAATATAATGAACAGTATTTTTTTAGGATTTTATATTTTAAAAGGTAAAAATGATGCACCTTTTTCGAAGCCATAATTGTAACGAATTGAGCCTTAATGAGGTTGGGCAGGAAGTAAGGCTTTCTGGTTGGGTCCATCGGTTGAGGGATCATGGTGGGGTTTTATTTATAGACTTAAGAGATCATTATGGGATGACCCAAATTGTAGCTGACCCTGAGAGTGAAGCTTTTAAGAAGTTAGAGAAAGTAAGAGCGGAATGGGTAATTAAAGTAGACGGTGTAGTAAAGAAAAGAGATGAAGATTTAATAAATAAGACCCTTGCAACCGGAGATATAGAAGTTTATTCCCATAATTTGGAAGTTTTATCTGAAGCTGAAGAGTTGCCGTTACCGGTGTTTGGCGATGTTGAATATCCTGAAGAAACTCGTCTTAAATATAGGTTTTTAGATTTAAGGAGAGAAAAACTTCATCAAAATATTATATTAAGATCTAAAGTCATTTCATCCTTAAGGCATCTTATGACCGAGAAAGGCTTCAATGAATTTCAAACGCCTATCCTTACTGCTTCTAGCCCTGAAGGTGCAAGAGATTTTTTGGTACCGTCTAGGCTAAACCCAGGAAAATTTTATGCTTTACCTCAGGCACCACAGCAATTTAAACAATTAATCATGGTGGCGGGTTTTGATAGATATTTCCAGATTGCACCTTGTTTTCGAGATGAAGACCCTAGAGCTGACCGTTCTCCAGGAGAATTTTATCAATTAGATGTCGAAATGAGTTTCTCAACACAAGAAGATGTTTTTAATATAATCGAGCCAGTGATAAGAGATTTATTTAAAGAGTTTTCAAATGGAGCGTCAGTAACTGAGGCATTCCCACGTATAAAATATAAAGATGCGCTCTTATGGTATGGCTCTGACAAGCCGGATTTGAGAAATCCACTAAAAATGCAAATAGTATCAGATATATTCGAAGGTGCAGGTTTTGCCTTGTTTGCAAATGTCTTAAAAGAATCTGGGAACCAGATCAGAGCCATTCCCGCACCTAAAGGAGGAAGTAGAGCTTTTTGTGATCGGATGAATGCTTTTGCCCAAAAAGAAGGCCTGCCTGGAATGGGTTATATTTTT
>PBQX02000002.1:0-9516 GCA_002725175.2 Paracoccaceae bacterium | reverse complement strand
GTTAATAGCATAGCTGAAAATTCATCAAATAAATTTCTATTCGTTCTAGCCTTCTTTTTAGTAGTCCTGGGTATGGTGAACACTATTCCATCCATACCAGGCTTGGAACAGTTGGTATGGGATATCTCTGGAAATAATAGGCTAGTTGTCAGAAAGTTTCCTTATGAATATTTCTTTCCATTAGTTTTTCTTATTATGATGGTGATAGTTGCTCTTAAACACTCATTTTATCGAGCATACTATGATCGAGGAAGCACCGTACGCATATTAAGTCTGATTTTAGACTTCAGTCTCATCATGATGGCTGTACTCATTTCTGTTTCATACCTTATTGAAATAGACTCAATCTGTCTTATTGATCAGATAACGGGTGAAAGGGCAGAGTTAATAGCTAGATCTCTACAGGAAGAAAAAGAATTTGCAGAACTTTATGGCTTACCTGAACCTGACTCAGTAGACGATCCATCCTGCATAAATACTTTGGGTCCTCACATATTCCTAATGCTAACTTTTTCGATTTTTGTTTTTTTAACATACAATATTAAAGTATGGGGCCTCCCCTTAGTATTTGTCGCACTACTTATAACTTTGTACACATTGATCACAGTCTTCGTCTGGTATTTCCTTGGAGCAGATGACATCAATAAATATTTTATTACAAAGCTAGGTGGTGAACCAAGACTACTAATGGATGGCAGAGCGGGTATCCGAGAAATTTTGGTTAGCAATGGCCAAGGTCTTTTAGGGCGATTCATGAACATATTAATAAACACCGTCTTTCCCTATATTGTCCTTGGAACACTTTTTGGAGCTTCTGCTGGGGGAAGATCTCTTATAAAGTTGGCTTTCTTATTTACAAGAAATTTACGGGGAGGGCCTGCTCACGCTGCAATTGTAAGCTCAGCTATGTTTGGAACAATTTCGGGCGGTCCGATTGTTAACGTTTTATCAACTGGAGCACTAACCATACCTATGATGTTAAAAAGAGGCTTTAATAAAGTTTTTTCAGGAGGCGTTGAAGCGGCTGCTTCATCAGGCGGACAAATCATGCCTCCCGTTATGGGGGTAGCCGCTTTCGTCTTATCTGCCATGACCGTTGTTCCTTATAGGGAAGTCATCGTAGCTGCCTTGATACCTGCTGTGGCATACTTCGTATGCCTATTCTTGTCCGTGGTTTTTCAATCACGAAAACAAGGAATAATTGCCATCGGGAAAAAAACTGAAGATATGATCCTAGACAAGCAAGATTATCTCAATCTTGTAATGATCCTTGCACCAATATTTTTGATCCTAATACTCCTTGTTACTCCTAAAGAAGCGATCGGTTGTGGGTTCATTGCTTCTCTCTTTGGCGTTGAACAAATAATTGAAAATGGAGAATGTAGGGCATATGATCTGCCCTGGATCTTTCAGTTGGTCCAAAATTCAGCTGGAGACGCAGGGTCTGCCGGTTGGTGGGCAACAGCTCTTCTCACCTGCCTTTTTTTCTTAGATAACAATATCCGTGCTAATCCTTCAAAACTCTTGCGTGCCTTTTCTGAAGCGGGCATCTTGGTTAGCACCCTTTATTTAATGTTCTTGGCTGTTTCAGTAATAGACTTTTGTTTAAACTTTACCGGATTATCAAATTTTATTGCTACTGACATTATTCATTGGCTAAGAGGTTTTGGGGCTACACTAAGTGATAATGGTATTTTTCTATTTATAGCCCTACTGGTTACTATGGCTATGGCAATTCTTTTGGGAATGGGTATGCCATCGGTGCCAGCATACATCAATGTAGCATTGTTAATGGGACCTATGCTTGTAGGTTTAGGAATTGCGACTTTTACTGCTCATATGTTTATTTTTTATTTTGCAGTAGCGTCAGCGATTACTCCACCAGTTGCCATAGCTGCATTTGCTGCTGCTTCTCTTACAAAAGCAGATCCGATGCAAACTGGTTTTTCCGCTGTGAAATCAGGAATAATTATGTTTGTTATACCGTTCATTTTTGCTTTCTATCCTGAACTATTGCTTATAGAAGCAGCAAAAATTGATCCAAATTCTTCGTCAGGAGAATTCCTTCCAGGATATGACGATAGTATTCATTTTGTTGATATGATTTGGTTGCTACTTAGATTGTCTCTCGCCTTATACTTAATTTCAAGCGCTCTAGCAAAATTTGATAGGCTATCTCTAAGTATGGTTGAAGTTATAATTAGAATAGCAGCCGCAATATTAATCATAATGAGCACACCAACTTTTTACGGAATAGGAATAAGTGCGGCAGTTCTGCTTTTGATATACCACCAAATACAATATAGAAAACACGCTGCATAAATAGAAAGCTCAGGTAAAAGATATTTAAAATGAATATTTTACTATTTATGTCAGACAATCAGTCTGCTGAATTCATTGGTTGCTATGGGAACGATGAAGTCTTAACGCCCAATATTGATGAACTTTCCAAAACTGGAAAATTATTTTCTTCAGCTTTTTGCACAAATGCCATGTGCTCCCCATGCCGCGCTTCTGTTTTAACAGGCCTTATGCCGTCGGCGCATGGGATACACAATTGGTTAGACGACAATTTAGAAAAATTTTGGCCTGACAAATGGAATGCGATAGGAGAATTTGAAAACTTTCCAGGCAGATTAAAGGAAGCTGGATATACGAATGCATTAATTGGAAAATATCATCTCGGGAAAGCTAAGAATAGCCCCCATTCATTTGACCACTGGGTTACTTTTCCTCACGGACATACTACCAGTTTTTATAACAATCAAATGATTGATAATGACGAAAATTACTCTTTTGAAGGTCACTCTGTTGATTTTTTCACTGATAAAACAATAGAATTCTTAAGATCAAGAAAAGGAGAAGATTCACCATTTTTTTGTTTTGTTCCTTACAATGGTCCCTACGGGCATTGGCCGGCTATAAAAGGCCGATCAAAAAATGAGTTCGCAAGTTTTTACGATGAATGCGATATACAATCTGTTCCCAGAGAAGGGATAAATCAACGGGTCATTGACCGATATACATCACGCGTTATTGCAGCGGGCGGAAAACCTAGGGAGCAATTTGCGGGACCTATATTACTTCCTAATGAAAAAGACAGTATTAGGAATTATTTTTCGCAAGTTTCTCTTATTGATAAAGGCATCGGCCGTATAATCAATGAATTAGAAACCTTACAGTTGAGAGAAAATACTCTAATATTATACACTTCAGATCATGGGTTTTCTCTTGGAAATCATGGGATATGGGGGCATGGGCTAGCTGCATGGCCTTCTTCAATAAAAAAACCTAGCTTTAATATTCCACTTATTTTCTCAGGACCAAATATTAGTAACGAACATTCTAATGCTCTGGTAAGTCAATTAGACATAGGAAACACAATCCTTAACTATGTCGGATTAGATCCAATAAAAACCACATACAATGATAGTCAAATAATTGATTTAAAAAAGAACAATTCAAGCTTTAGAAAAGCTCTATTCATGGAACAAGAGGAAACCAGAGCAATTAGGACTGAGGATTGGCTTTATATGGAAAGAATAAATAATCAGGAAATGCCATTCCTTAATCCTGAACTTTATGATTTAAGAAATGATCCTTTAGAATATAAAAACTTGTCAGAAGAGATAAAATATAAAAGCATTATTGAAACTTTATCAAAAAAACTTCATGATTATTTCAAGTCACATTCAAATCCAAAGTTTGATTTATGGAATGGCGGAAAAGCAAAGTCTAATGTTTCAAGCGAAGCTTTTTGGAAAAAAATCTGGGGTGAGGATTGGTCTTGCACATATTAAAAAAAACAAAATCTAAGTATTTGGAACAAACAAATGAATAATAAAAATGTTTTGTTTATTATGGCCGATCAACTTAGATGGGATTANCTTTCCTGCTATGGTCACCCCCATTTGAAAACNCCAAANATTGATAAATTAGCTGAGCAGGGAGTTAAATTTAATAACGCATATGTNCAGTCACCTTTTTGTGGCCCTTCAAGGATGAGCACATATACNGGAAGATACTGTAGATCACACGGCTCAACATGGAATGGTATTCCCTTAAAGGTAGGGGAAAAAACCATTGGCGATCATTTGCGAGAAGAAGGNGTNAGGTCAGTCATTGTCGGGAAAACACATATGAAACCTGATGTTGAAGGCATGAAACGTCTTGGAGTNGACATAAATTCAACNATAGGTGTTCATCTTTCCGAATGNGGCTTCGAACCCTTTGAGAGAGACGATGGCTTACACCCCTATGGCCCTTATAACCCAAATCCCAAATATGATGATTACCTTCGGAGTAAAGGATACAATTCCGAAAATCCCTGGGACGATCACGCAAATTCTGGAATTTCAGAAAGTGGGGACCGTCTATCAGGTTGGTTATTAAAAAACTCAAATCTAGCGGCAGATGTAAATGAAGAAGATTCTGAAACTCCCTACATGACCCAACGGGCAATTGATTTCATGAAAGATGCTGGAGATGACCCCTGGCTTTGCCANCTATCTTATATAAANCCNCATTGGCCGTATATCGTTCCCACACCCTACAACACAATGTATAATTCAAGCCATATAATACCTCCCGTTAGAGATGAAAAAGAAAAGGAAACGAACCATCCGGTTTTTAAGGCTTTCTTAGAATCTAAATATTGTAAAACATTCGCCCGAGATGACGTCAGAGAACGCGTCATTCCAGCATATATGGGTCTTATTAAACAAATAGATGATCAGTTAGGAATCTTATTTAAATGGATGAAAGAGAAAAATTTATTTGAAAAAACAATGATAGTATTCACTTCTGATCACGGCGATTACCTGGGAGATCATTGGATGGGTGAAAAAGATCTGTTCCATGATCAATCAGTNAAAGTACCTTTGATTATATATGATCCTAGGAAAGAAGCTGACGNAACACGAGGCATGGAAAGAGACGAGTTAGTTGAAAGTATAGATCTAGCTCCGACATTTCTCGACTTTTTTTCAAAAAAAAGTAAGCCCCAAATTTTGGAAGGCAAAGACCTAGCACCTTTATTACATAAAAAATCACCTACCGAATACTGGAGAAAATATGCAATTTCTGAATATGATTATTCAACGCGCGAAGCTAGGCAAATCATAGGAAATGATCAAAATAATGCGAGATTGATTATGATTAGAGATGATAGATGGAAGTATGTCTTTGCTGAAGATTTCAGACCTATGTTCTTTGACCTCAAAAATGACCCAGATGAGTTAGATGATCTGGGGGAAAGTAAAGATCCGATTCACTTAAAAGAAATGCAACGTTTTTATGATGCTATATTTACTTGGACCAGNCTTCATCATTCGCGCACGACAATTACCAAAGAAGAAATAGAAAAAATGACATTACAAAGAGAACCAGAAGGAATTATTATAGGGGTTTGGGACGAGGATGAGTACAAGAAACTCTTTGGAAAGGATTACTATAAGGATAGAAAGTAATTCCTTTTTTCAGATATAAATGCTGGCAATAGTCTGACCCTAACTTTTTGAAGGTATAAGAACAAAATCAAAATCAACTTTAAAGAATGGAAGAGAAACTTCTTTCCCCACACTTAAATCATNAGGTAACGCTCTTAAATCATCCATCTCCTTATANACCAATATTAAATCTTCCCTTACACCAAAAACAGCATCTGAATCTAAATGTGGATCATCCGCAGGGAATAACTCCGTAACTAACTGACGATAGCCTTTGGCAGAAATTATGAAGTGAAAATGTGATGGCCGCCAAGCATTCCTGCCTGTGGCTCTTAGTAATTCGCCCACCGGCCCATCGTCCGGAACCTTATATGGTGCCGGTCTAACAGTGGTCAAAGCATATCGACCATCAGANCCAACCTTCATACAGCAGCGCAGATTATATTCTTCCTGCTCTGGATCTTGGTTTGAATACAAACCATTGTCAGCGGTTTGCCAAATTTCAATAGTAGCATCCGGAATGGGATTGTCGTTATTATCCCTGACATATCCTTCNAGAACAACNGTGCTACCTTCATTACTTTTACATANATCTCCTCCCACAGGAAGNTCTGGTGCNCTAGCAATATGGAAAGGCCCTAATACAGAAGACGANGTTCCCTCATGTTGTGATCCAAGCATATCAATTAATGAGGANAANCCTACAGTATCAGACAAGAGGATAAATTCATTACGCTCCTTATCTGTAATTTCACCCGCACGAGTTAAAAAATCTATAGCAAAGAGCCACTCTTCGTGGGTTAATTCAGTTTCCTTCGCAAACTCATGCAGATGCTCAACTAACTTCTTCAAAAGAAAAAATGTGCGAGGTTTTGTATCCTTTCCACAATATTCTAAGAAAGCCTTAGTTATCGTTTCTTTAGATACATTTTTCATAAACCCATTCCCTCTAACCTCGTGAAAGCAAATTATCTTCCGAATTATTACTTATTAGCATTGATAACTTCTAAATGCTTGCAAATATTTTTAAATACCTTTTCCGCCAGAGGGCTCTCGCCTCTACAACGGATGAAGCCATGAATAAGAGATTTTGCCTCAAAATGATATGTGGGCACCTTAGCAGCTATTAACTTTCCTGCCAGTTCAGCACCTTCATGAGCCAAAGGGTCTAACTCTGCATTTAGAATTATCGTCTGAGGTAAATTTGATAGATCTTTTTCGAGCAGTGGAAATGCTAGTGGATTTAAATAATCTGCCGTATCTTTTAAATATGTTTCCCATATCCAGATCATAGATTTTTTATCCAAGAAAGGAGCATTTGCGTGTTTNTCATATGAAGGGNTACTAAAATCGTTNCCTATACAAGGATAAATAAGAAATTGATAAAAAGGCAGAGCCTTCTCCTTATTTTTTAATGAAAGAGTNCAGGCAAGTGCNAGATTTCCACCTGCAGAATCCCCGCCAATAGAAAGAAAGTCAGGNNTAATATTAAACTTGCTTGCATTTTCATAAACATGCGAAAAAATCCACTCACATTGGTCTAAGGCGAATGGAAACTTNTGTTCAGGTGAAAGCNCATANTCTAGAGCTATAACTACAGTTTGAGCCTCGATCGCAATATCAACACAAACTGAATCATGGGAATTTAGATCTCCAATAATCCACCCACCACCNTGCATATAGACTAAACATGGGCCCGGTTTATCTAATTCTTTAGGAGAATAAATTCGAGCACTTACTGATCCAAGCGGAGTTTCAAAAATATGTTCCTTAATAGCTAAAGATTCAGGTCTCTTTAAAGAAAGTTTAGCCGACTTTGCAGCCATTTTTTTTCTAAATTCTATAGGTTGACCTTCATAAGGCATTTCCCCTTCCTTAGGAGCCATAGTATTAACAAAGTTAATTAATGAGGGATCCATTCCAGGATAGGGCATTTTACTTCCTCCAAACATTTTATTTTGTTATTTTTATAATGACACAGAAAATTGGAAGAGCTAGCTTTCTTTTAAAACGAAAGGGAATCAGTTGAATAACTTAGCTCGAGGAGGCCCAGTACAAAATTTTTATATGGGTTCAGGAATTTTGCCCACTGTAGAAAATGGTAANGGAGTTTATCTTTTTGATACTACAGGCAAGANATATCTTGATGCATCCTCTGGACCAGTAACTTGCAATTTNGGCCACCAAAATGAGGCTGTACTCAGAGCAATGCAAAATCAGGCAGAAAAAGTATGCTTTGCAAGTTATAANTTTTTTGAAAATAAGCCTAATAAANTACTCGCGAAGAAGCTCGTAAATTTATCAGGTGATAATTTTGATCAAGCATTTTTTGTATCAGGTGGATCGGAGGCTATAGAGGCCTCATTTAAACTTGCAAGGCAATATGCCATTTCAGTAGGAGAAAAAGAAAGACACAAGGTTCTTGCAAGAACTCCGAGCTATCATGGTTCTACTATGGGAGCTTTTGCTGCATCCAGTGATCCACAAATGGAAAATACATTCCAAAAAATGTCAAANGTNCTTCCAAAAATTCCCGTCCCCTTTTCATATCGGCTTCCCCAAAACTATAATGTTGNTACATATGCTGANNATTGTGCAAATGAGTTNGAACGCACTATAATAAATGAAGGGCCAGAGACAATATTAGCATTTATAATTGAGCCAGTGGGAGGCTTGTCAACAGGAGCCTTGATAGCACCAGATTTCTATTATTCAAGAATACGNCAAATATGCAGCAAATATGGNATAATTTTAATTTACGATGAAGTNATGAGTGGTGCTGGCCGCACAGGATCTTTTTTGGCAGCNGAACATTGGAATGACGCTAATCCCGACCTAATTGTNCTAGCAAAGGGCTTATGCGCTGGCTATTCTCCACTTGGTGCCGTTATCTCTCCCAACTATATAGTTGAAAAAGTTGCTAGAGACGGNGGGTTTTTGCATGGACATACCTACGCTTCTAATCCGNTATCGTGCGCTATAGCTGANGCAGTTTTATCTGAAGTGTCTGAAAAGGGGTTAATTCTGAATGCAAAAAATGTTGGTGCATACTTAAAGTCTGGATTAGAAAAGTTAGCTCAAAATAGCCATATTGTTGGAGATGTACGTGGCACGGGTTTACTATTAGCAGTAGAAATCGTTTCAGACAAATCAACAAAAGAAGTTTTTGATAAAAAATATAGGGCCGTTTATAGGCTGGCAGAAATTGGAATGGAAAAGGGCATTCTGATTTATACACGAAAGACAGCAAATGGAATTTTTGGCGAATGGTTAATGATTAGCCCTCCTCTTATCTCTACTATCAAAGAAACAGATCTACTTTTGGAATTACTCGCGGAAACGATAACTACATTTGAGAAAGAGACTGGCCTATATTGAGTATCGTACTCAGTGATCAAATTTAACTAATAGATAGTTTCTACAGCAATAGCAAAAGTACTTTAAGCTAATTACCCAGACTTCCTAACTAAAGCACCATTTATAGCAATAATTGTTCCAGCCAGAATAATAGCAATAATACCCATGAAACTTAAAAAAGTTGGCACGGTTCCCCAAATATACCAGCCAAAAAAACCTGCCGAAATTAAATAAGTATATTCATAAATTGCAGAATAAGTTGGGCGTCCAATTTGATATGCTAAAATCATTAAGTATATGGCCGTCGCCCCTGACAAGCCTACAAGAATAATCATTTTCCAATAAAAAGCATCCATCTCCTGCCATCCTTTAAATAGGAAAGGAGCTTCCAAAAGGTATTTTTCATCGGCAGGATAAACTGTAAACCATATAGTTATTAAAAAACCGACTATTCCAATTGCCACCAGAAAACAAAGAAGTAAAGTTAATGGAGTTTCTTTACTACAGTAGCGATTAGTTAAAATTACACCTATTGCATAGCTGGCACCAGCAAGAATAGGAAATATGTGATAAAGGGTGAGGCCTTGAAAATTTCTTCCAAAGATAAGGAATACCCCAAGCAAACCTAAAGCGAATGAGATTACCTGAACCTTGGAAATAGATTCCTTAAAAAAAATAAAAGAAAACAACAATACAAATATTGGTGAGGTAA
>PBQX02000033.1:0-11280 GCA_002725175.2 Paracoccaceae bacterium | reverse complement strand
GGCTCCAAAAAAGTCTCCTGCAAAGGCTGAGGCTCCAAAAAAGTCTCCTGCAAAGGCTGAGGCTCCAAAAAAGTCTCCTGCAAAGGCTGGNGGCGCTAAATCAAAATCTAGCAAGAAGAGCTAGAGTAGTTATTCTATAGGAGGTAGAAATGGCACATAAAAAAGCAGGCGGTTCTTCACGTAACGGCCGTGATTCAGCAGGTAGAAGGTTGGGAATAAAGATGTTTGGNGGAGAAAAGGCGATCCCAGGTAATATAATNGCTCGGCAACGTGGTACTAAATGGTGGCCTGGTTCTGGAGTAGGAATGGGCCGTGATCATACTATTTTTGCTACTGAAGAAGGTAATGTGCAGTTCTCAAAAGGTTTCAAGGGAAGAACGTTTATTTCTGTAAGCCCACTTCTTAAAGCTGGAGAATAAGANATANGGAAGTCGCCAATAGTTTTGTTTTGGAAATTTACTTTTTAAGTCTAATTTTTTTTCTAGTTTCTATGATAGGAAGCCCTGGGCCAGCAAACATGCTGCTAGTTGCATCAGGTCTGAAGTTTGGCTTCAAAAGATCTTTACCTTTCGTTATAGGGATAATTGTTAGTAAACAATTTATTATTTGGCCAATAGCACTTGGCGTAGTTAATTTATCCAATGCTTCTGATTTTCTCTATGTTCTAATGAAGTATATCGCTGCAGCATACATATTATATTTGGCGGTAAAAATGTATAATATTAAAATTGTATCATCATCTGCAAAAGAGATACCTCCAACTTTCTTTCAGGGCCTAATTGTTCATCCATTAAACCCAAAAGCTTGGCTTATGATAGCTACTGCATCCGCGAGTTTCATTCCTAAAGACATGGCTCCTTTAGAGGCTGCTATCGTTTTGGCTCCCACATTTTTCGTGATTCAACTAATCTTGCACCCAATTTGGTGCTTCTTTGGGTCCTGGGTTGCTGATAGAATTTCTGGAACTATTTATGAAAGGTTTTTTGTAGTTATAATTATGACTCTAACTTTATTAAGTGTTTTATTGATTGTTTTATCTGATTAGAGTTAAATCTCCTTTTTCGTTTCTAGATTGGATTTAAAGATGAAATTTCTCGATTTATGTAAAGTATATGTAAGATCAGGAAAAGGTGGTAANGGTTGCGTAAGCTTTAGGAGAGAAAAGTTTATTGAATTCGGAGGTCCGGATGGGGGCGATGGAGGTAAGGGAGGTAGCGTATATATAGAAGCTGTNTCTGATTTAAATACTTTGATAGATTTTCGGTATCAGCAGCATTTTTTTGCAAAAGATGGTCAGCAAGGNATGGGNAAACAAAGAACTGGNGCTANGGGTAATGATATTGTTTTAAANGTGCCAGTTGGNACTGAAATCTTGGATGAAAATCANGAAGAAATATTAGATGATCTCTTGGAAGTTGGTCAAAAAATTTGCCTAATTGAGGGNGGTAATGGTGGCTGGGGTAATTTAAGGTTTAAAAGCTCAACAAATCGTGCCCCAAGAAGAGCAAACCAAGGGCAGGAAAGAATTGAAAAAACAATTTGGCTAAAGCTGAAGCTTATTGCTGATGTTGGCTTAGTAGGTCTTCCAAATGCTGGAAAATCCACGTTTCTTTCAGTAAATTCAAATGCTAAACCTAAAATTGCTGACTATCCCTTTACCACCCTGATCCCTCAGTTGGGAATAGTAGAGGTAGATGGTCATGAAATTGTAATGGCAGACATTCCTGGGTTAATTTCGGGCGCTCATTTGGGAAAAGGCTTAGGAATTCAATTTTTGGGTCATATTGAAAGGTGCCAGGCCCTCATTCATATTATAGATGGCAATTCAGAAAACATTATAGAAGATTATAAAACCATCAAGAATGAGGTAAAAAAATATGAAAAGCTCCTGGATAGCAAGCCAACCTTAGTGGCAATTAGTAAAGCNGATGCTGTTAGTGATAAGAAGATGGAATATAATATCAAAGCCTTAAAAGAATATGAACCTATACTTTTTGTTATATCNTCAATATCTAGAAAAGGTATAAAGGAACTTCTNCGAGCGGTTCAAAAAATTAGAGATGAAAATGAGATGGAATTGGCTCTCGGTGATAATAAAGAAATAAACTCATTGCCACAATGGGAGCCAAAATAATGGATTTAGAAAACTCTTGGCAAATTTACTCGGATAAATTTTTTAATGAGTCTAAGACAGTTGTTGTTAAGATTGGTTCCGCCTTATTAATTGATGACAGTAATGGAGATATAAATAAGAGNTGGCTTTCCTGTTTGGCAGAAGATATTTCAAACCTTAAAGATAAAGGTAAGAAAGTAATCATTGTCTCCTCAGGAGCTGTGGCTCTTGGTAAAAAAATCTTTCATTCGGATAGTGAAAAACTAGATCTTGAACAGAGCCAAGCAGCAGCAGCTGTTGGTCAAATTAAATTATGCCAAGCTTATCAAGAGCATTTTGATCCGTTAGGTATAAAGACAGCCCAAATTCTTGTTACTTCGGAAGATAGTCAAAATAGACGTAGGTACTTAAATAGCAAAGCTACTATAACGAGACTTTTGGAATTAAATGTTGTTCCAATAGTAAATGAAAACGATACTGTGGCAACTGACGAAATAAGGTTTGGCGATAATGACAGNCTTGCAGCACAAGTTGCTAGTTTGGTAGGNGCAGAGATTTTNGTATTATTGTCAGATATCGATGGCATCTATTCTGCAGATCCTAAATTGGAAAAGATGAGCAGACATATACCAATAGTAGATGAAGTAAATGAGGCAATTGTATCTCTAGCCGGAGAGACTTTTTCAAATATTGCAAAGGGCGGAATGCGTACAAAAGTTGAGGCTGCTCAAATAGCTTCCCTAGCAGGTTGTGCTACAGTAATTGCTAAAGGGGACTTAAGCTATCCAATTTCCNGCATTGTGAACGGTGGGAAAGTAAGTTGGTTTTTAGCAAGTCGCAATCCTGAAAATGCCAGAAAGCAATGGATTAACAGTATTAAGATTAAGGGCAGTGTGTTTATAGATGAAGGTGCAAAAAAAGCGATAGAATCTGGAAGTTCCTTACTTCCCGCTGGTATTACGAAGTTTTTTGGTAGGTTTGCTAGAGGAGATATAGTGGAAATTATTAATACGGATGGAAAGAAGGTTGGGAAAGGAATATCTTCTTATAATTCTGAAGAGCTTGAAAAGATTAAAGGGTGTAGTAGNGAGAAAATTTCAATTAAACTCGGGCATGTGGCTAGGTCAGCGTTTATTCATAGAGATGATATGGTATTNTAAAATGACAAGCGAAATAAATACAAAAGAAATAGCGGCAAAGGCTAGGGATGCAAAAGCTATCATGGCTTGTTTGTCTGANAGTGAAAANAATAGGGTCCTTGATGGTTTTAAAAAAAANCTTTTGCTAAATNAGAAAAAAATTTTAGAAGCAAATCAAATNGATNTATTAAATGCTGAAAAAAAAGAATTATCTCAAGCATTCATCGANAGATTGAAGTTAAATGCTGAAAGAGTTCAGGCTATGGCAGATTCCATTAACGAAATAATNAATCTTCCTGATCCGGTNGGGCAGGTCAGTTCAGAGTGGGAAAGNCCAAACGGGTTAAAAATAAAAAGAGTGCAAACACCAATAGGTGTGATTGCTATTATTTATGAGAGCAGACCAAATGTTACTGTNGATGCTAGTGCACTTTCATTTAAATCAGGAAACCCATGTATTTTGAGGTGTGGAGCAGATAGTATAAATTCTTGCAATGAAATATTCAGATCTATTGAACAAAGTATTGTAGATATAGGTTTGCCTAAAAGCTGCATCCAGTTTATTAACAATTCTGACCGGCAACTCGTTAAAGAAATTCTCAATTTAAGTGAATATATTGATGTGGTTATTCCCAGAGGAGGAAAAGATTTAGTTTCTTTGATTGAAGCTGAATCACGAATTCCTACTTTTTCTCATCTTGAAGGAATTGTTCATATTTTTGTTGATAAAGATGCTGATCCAGTAAAAGCTTTTGATGTAATTTTAAATTCAAAAATTAGGAGGGTGGGTATTTGCGGCGCTGTAGAATGTTTATTGATTGACGAAAGTTTTTTTAAAAATAATGATTTAACTTTTATATCTAGTCTTATGGAAAAAGGTGTAGAAGTTAGAGGNGATAAACATATTAGCTCAAGATTTAACACTGTTNTTGCNTCGGATGAAGANTGGGGAAAGGAATATTTAGATAATATAATAGCTTGTAGGGTGGTTGAAGGNCTTGATGANGCAATTCATCATATAGATAAATTTGGATCTGGTCATACAGACTGCATAATTTCTGAAAATGATAAAGCAGTAGAAAGTTTTTTTGGGAGGCTTGATAGTGCTATACTACTTCATAATGCGTCGACACAATTTGCNGATGGTGGTGAGTTTGGTTTAGGTGCAGAAATTGGAATATCTACTGGAAAACTACATGCACGCGGCCCTATAGGTTTAAATCAGCTAACAACTTTTCAATACCATGTTATTGGGAAAGGTACTACCAGAGCTTAGATGTTATTTTTGCCAATACCTAACTGGCCCACAATCTATATGTGTAAAATTAGATCTATAATATCTTCCTACGCCGCCACCTCTACAGGAACGAGCAGCTTTAGAAATTTGTGAAACAGATCGAGATCTCATTCTAACATCAGCAGCCATAGCTTTCATGTGGTANGAATTTTGNGCAACACCATCATAAACATTACTTAGCATCCTATTTGTTTTCTTGGTTCTATATCCGGATAGTAATTCAAATGGCTCGCTACTATCCATTAACAGCTGGGATGCNGCTAATAAATCTAAATTTCTTGGGTCATACTGGATTGCTTTATTCTGTCTCCAGTCTCGCATAAAATAACTGAACTCTTTCACAGCTTCGTATATATACTCACCTTCAACCCAATATACTAAGTCTATATATTCTCCGGTTCTAGAATTATTCATTTTAAGTTTTCTTATGTCGCCAGCACTTCTTATATAGCCAGTAGCATTAACATACACAGGCGCAGCCGAACACACCAGCGCTCCTGCGAACAAGTTTATNATTTCTCTTCTTGTTCTCATATTCTTTATTTTACCAACCGCCTGCTACTCGAAAACTTATCGAGATANTCCATAATACACTTAAATTCCTTTCAAGCCAAGTCTTGATTTAAAAATAATCNTTAAATATAAAGAACGACTTTTATGACAAAACTATTACAATTAAAAAATTACTTTAATTAGTAACNTAGTTACTGTAAGTAGTTTATGCTATTAAGCATTAATGTTTNTATGCAATTGGTTTTTCGANAGGGTTAGGTATAAATTTTGAGACTATTTAACTACTTANTTGTAACATCTTTTTTTTGCTTTATTGCTCTTTATAGTACAGCTCACTCAACTATATCAGGAAGTGTAAACTCAAACCTCCTTCGTAAGGAATTAATAGCTTTATATGGTGATCAAGACCCNGTATTTGAATTTTATNAATCCCGTNANTTNAGTTCATTTTGGCTATCAGATAACAAAAATCTTTCTGGCTTNATTGAAGCTTTAAATATAGCTGAAAAGCATGGTTTAGAGGGCGAGAAATATTTTATAGAGAGACTAAGATCAGGCGCAAATAGTGACGGCATTTCTTATTCTCCACATTATTATGAAATAATTGCGATGAAATCAGCGCTTAGATTTGTAAACCATATCTCCTCCGGAATGCTTAAGCCAACTACTATTGCTCCGGAAATTAATGTCTACCCTCAAGTTCCGAAAGCATCGGAAATACTTTTTAAGATATCTAANTCTGATGACATAAANGCTACTATTTTTGANTTTGTTCCAAAAGATCCNGACTACAATGCACTGCTTAATGAATTGGAAAAATTAAAGCTTGCCGCAAGGTATGGTTTTTGGGGACAGCCGGTACCTTCAAATGAATTGCTCGGTTATGGTGCTANNTCTCACAAGGTAGTCAAACTTCGCACTNGATTATACAAAATGGGNTATTTGGATTTAGATAATGGTTCAGAAATTTATGATGTTGATTTAGTAAAAGGGGTAAAAAGATTTCAGACAATGCATGGGTTAAATTCGGATGGTATTGCNGGAAAATTTACCNTGGANGCAATAAACATATCCCCAGANACGAGAATTGTTCAGGTCATTGTTAATCTTGAGAGAATTCGTTGGAATAATTTCGATTATGGGAAAAAGTATATACGTGTTAATCAACCCAATTTTAGGGCAGAATTAAAAGAAGAAGGTAGTGTTATATGGTCATCTAGAGTAGTTGTGGGACTTCCAGAGTTTCAAACAGCAGAATTTAGTGATATTATGACTCATTTGATTATAAATCCAACTTGGCATGTTCCTAAAAGTATTGCCGTTGATGAGTATTTGCCATTGATGCAGGAAAATCCTGATTTTATAGCTAATAATGATATGGTGCTATTGATTAAGGGAACTTCAAAGCAAGTGGATTCAACATTAATTGATATGAATGCATTTACTCCAGAAAATTTTCCATTTGAGATAAAGCAAAACCCAAGTAATCTGAATGCACTGGGCTTAGTTAAATTTATGTTTCCTAATAGATTTAGTATTTATATGCATGATACGCCATCAAAGGAGTTATTTTTTAGGGATGAAAGAACCTTTAGCCACGGCTGTATACGAGTTCAGGATCCATTTGACTTTGCTCACGTTCTGTTAACATGGCAATTAGATGATCCAATTAAGGGGTTTGCTAATATCTTGGAAAAAAATAAGGAAACTCAAATTAACTTAGATAATGCTGTCCCTGTACACATTCAATATAGAACAGTTTTTAAGGGGCAAAATGGACAAATAAACTATAGGTCTGATATTTACGGAAGAGACGCCATGGTTTTTATTAATATGGTAGATGCCGGGTTAATAATTGATATATAGCAAGAAGTAAACTTGAAGTAATATACTGGTTATAAAATATGCTCACTTTGAGAGAGATTGCTGATAGGATGGAGGCCAGATATGATGGTGATGGCTCAATTGAATTAATTGGGCCTGCTGAACCTAAGAAGGCTGATAGCAATCAACTTGCTCTAGCATTGAATGAGAAATATGCTGATGCACTTAAATCAGGAAATGCTATAGCTGCTTTAATTACTGAAGAAATAAATTGGAAAAATATTCCATTAAAGGGTGTTATTTTTGCACCGAATCCGCGTTATGCTTTATCTAAGATAAGCAAAGTGTTTCATGAAGATATGCTGCTTGATGCATGCATACATTCGTCAGCAATTATCGAAGGCAACCTCCTTGAAAGTGATATTTCCATAGGCCCTTTTTCAATTGTTGAGAAAGGAGCTTCAATTGGTGCTGGGTCGCGAATTGGGGCTAATTGTTTTATCGGAGAAAATGTTAAAATTGGCAAGAAGGCAAGGATTCAAAATGGCGTAACAATTGGGAAAAATATTCAAATAGGAGACAATTTTATTTCGCAATCAAATTCTGTTATAGGTTCAGATGGATTTTCATATGTGAGCCCAGGAGAGAAAGATATATTGGATGCCAGGAAAGCTGGATCAACTAGGGACTTGCACGCAATCAAGGGTTACGAAAAAATAGAATCCCTTGGTTCCATTTCTATTGAAGATAATGTCGAAATTGGGGCTTGTGTTACAATAGATAGGGGAACTATTGATGAAACTGTTATCAAGGAAGGAACTAAAATAGATAATTTGGTTCATATAGCTCACAATGTAAAATTAGGAAAGAATTGTTTAATTTGCGGTCAAGTAGGTATAGCAGGGTCTACTATTATTGGCGATAGAGTAGTTATGGCAGGACAGGTAGGTGTTGGCGATAATTTGTCTATAGGGTCAGATGTAATCATTGCAGGAAAATCAGGGGTTTCATCCAATGTACCAGCTAATAGGTTTATGATGGGAAACCCGGCTATGCAGATGGATAAGAATATTGCTGCCTACAAAATATTCCGTCGCCTCCCACAATTGGAGAAAAAAATTAAGGCTTTTCTTAATAAAAAATAGACCAAATGAATTGTTCTAATGTTAAAAATATAAATACACTTCTTGGAGATCATAGTGGATTTAAGAGTTAAAGATAGAGTTTTGGAAATATTAACTAATCATGGGCAGTTAGCTAGGGAAGATATTGGTATGTCTTCAACATTAGAGAGCTTAGGTATAGATAGTGTTGGTGTGGTTGAGGTAATTTTTACTATTGAAGAAGAGTTTGATATTAATATTCCTTATAATGCAAATGAGACTTTATCAAAAAGACTAGATTTCTCAAATGTTCTCTCAATTGTTGAGTTGGTATCTGAATTAGTAAGAGATAATCATAAATTTTAAAATGAAACGAGTGGTTATAACTGGGTGCGGAACTATTAATCCACTAGGAAGAAATGTGGAAGAAACTTGGAAGTCTCTGGCGGAAGGAAAAGATGGGATAAGTAAACTGGATATCCCTAATATTGAAAGGCTCTCTATAAAAAATGGTGGACAAGTTAAAATTAAATATATCTTGGAAAGTCTGCCAAAAAATTTTAATACAAATGCTGACAGAGTTACACTCTTATCGTTAATTGCATCAATTGAAGCTGTCAATTCATCAGGTATAAATTTTGAGCAACCTTTAAATGAGTCATCTGCAGTTATTTTAGGAACGGCTGGCGGAGGGCTGATAACCCAAGATGAGAATTTTAAGAAGGGATATGAGCAGAAAAGAAACCGCGTGCATCCTCTTACTGTTCCAAGGTTAATGCATAGTGCTTCTGCTAGTGCAATATCAATTGAAAACAATATAACTGGACCTACTTTTACTGTTAGCACTGCCTGCGCATCCTCTAACCATGCTATAGGGCAAGCTTTTGCACTAATTAGATCTGGTCAGATTGTAACGGCAGTAACAGGGGGCGCTGATAGTATGCTTTGCTTTGGAGGTTTGAAGGCTTGGGAAGGGTTAAGAATAATGACCACTGGTAAATGTCGCCCCTTTTGTGCAACAAGGGATGGTATGATTCAGAGCGAAGGGGCAACTGTATTTATTTTAGAAGAATTAGATCACGCCTTAAGTCGTAACGCTGATATCTATGCAGAATTAGTTGGATATTCTATGAATTCAGATGCTTTTGACATTATGAATCCTTCTCCTAAAGGTTTGGTAAGGGCAATGGAACTCGCGCTTACTGACGCTAAATTAGACCCAGAATGTATTGGGTATATAAACGCTCATGGTACCGGAACTTATGTAAATGATAAAATTGAAAGTTTGGCAATAAATAAGATTTTTAAAGGAAAATGTTTAAAACCTTTTGTCTCTTCTACCAANTCAATGCACGGCCATTTAATCGGGGGAAGTGGAGCTATAGAGCTNCTTTCTTGNATTTTAGCTCTTAAGAAAGGAATTTTAGCGCCTACAATTAATTTTGAAAAAGAAGATCCTCTTTGTGNTATAAATTTAGTTAAAAATAATTCCGTGGAAGCTAAGGTAACTAATGTGATGTCAAATTCATTCGCTTTTGGCGGGTTGAATGCCGTTTTAGTTTTAAGATCTTTTTAGTTTGTGAGAGATTCATATGCTTTTTTAAAGCCCACTAAAGATACATCTAATATAATTTTTTCATTGGGATTTCTATAGTCTTGATAGCCTANCACCAGATTCCATTCTTTCTTTAACATTTCAACTTCTTCTTTTTGCAGCGGNATAAAATTTAAACAACCCTCCTTGGCACATAGTGCAAANTCNTGGCGAATTGGTTCATTATTTTGCACCGCAATAAGTAAGCCATGTGGCAAATAAGAATATAAGGGCGACAGAATTGTCATTTCAGCAACCTTTTTNTTGTNTGCTGATTCATATAGAGAAAGTGACACTCTTGCTTTCTTATTTCCTTCTGAGTCAAAGCCAAAAGAAAATATNGANCAAGTGTTACTTGTTTCATTGCATATTTTTTGCCAGTCTTTAAATTCATCGTTTTTTACTTCTTCTGCCTTTAAAGAATAGGAAAGTAGGGACGATATTGATATCACTGCCCCTAGAACAATAGCTATAATTTTTAAGGTTTCTTTTTTATAATTGGACATTTTCATTGCTTTCCAGAGTTTTATAAACCGTTTATTCTCGCTCAGGCCTTACCCGAATGCGTGTAACTTTATTACCTTCTCTTTTAATAATTTCATAAATAAAGCCATGAAACTTAAATAATTGTCCTTGGTTTGGAATTGCTTGTGCTTCATGAATTACTAAACCAGCTATCGTATTGGCTTCTTGATCAGATAAATTCCATTCTAGGTCTCTATTTATATCTCTTATTGTCATGTCGCCGTCCACTAGTATAGATCCATCGTTATTCTTAACTATTGGGGAATGGGCTATATCATGTTCGTCAGAAATTTCTCCTACTATTTCTTCAAGGATATCTTCCAGTGTTAAAAGTCCTTGTAAATCTCCATACTCATCTACCACTAAGGCGAAATGGGATTTCCTTTTGAGAAATTGTTGCATTTGCGCATCCAAAGTGGTGTTCTCAGGGATGAAATAAGGGTTCATCGCTATTTTGAGTATATTAAATTTTTGAAAATTTCTTTCATTTTTTTGTAAACCCTCCACTAGCGGATCTATTGCTCTTAATAAGTCCTTAGCATGAACGACCCCAATTACATTCTCTGGATTGTCTTTAAAGATAGGCAGTCTTGTATAGGGGGATTTGAGACATTTAGATAGCATCTCCTTTGATGAAAGACTTGCATCCAACATTTCTATTTGACTTCTGTGGAGCATGATTTCCTCCACTGTTCTTGAGTTTAGCTCTAAAGCTCCTAATAACCGGTCCTTGTGGTCTTTTTTTACAGCGCCTTCAGAGTGATGCAGTGCTATTGCTCCAGCTATTTCCTCGTGAGCCAATACTTGTTGCATTGGATCAATGCTTAAACCAAAGGGCCAGAGTAGTAATCTTACTAATGTTCTAATTGCAGCCACGGCAGGTTCAAAAACCTTAACCAGAGTAGAAACTATTAGGGATACTTTCATCGCAGATTTTTCGGGGTTTGTCATAGCAAACGTTTTAGGCAAAACCTCACAGAAAATTAATATCAGAAGCGTCATTATAACTGTAGATATTATTACACCTTTATCTCCATACATTACTGTAAGAATGCTAGCCGCTAGAGATGTAGCTGATATATTCACAATGTTATTGCCCAAGAGTAGAGCGCCTATTAATTTTTCATTATTCTCTCTTAATTTAAGTGCTCTAAGAGCAGCCTTACTTCCTT
>PBQX02000104.1:0-29142 GCA_002725175.2 Paracoccaceae bacterium | reverse complement strand
ATAATTCCCGAAATTTCCGGGCAGGCTTGGATTACAGGGACACATCAGTATTTTGTTGACCCAAGTGACCCTTGGCCAGAAGGTTATCGTTTAAATGATACGTGGGGCATTAGATAAACATTATGCCGTTTAAAAAAATATCGAAGGCTTAATATGGAAAATTTACCTATTATAGATATAGGAAATCTTTATTCAAATGATTATGACTTAATTTCTGAGGTTGATAACAAGATTGCTTTTGCGGCGGCATCAGTTGGATTTTTTGTGATTACTGGTTATAGGCAAAAGAGTATTGTGAATTTTGAGGCCCGTAAGAAAATGCTAACGATTTTTGATATACCTATGGATAAGCAAAGATATCTGTGGAAGAAAAATTTTGCACCAAAGAATAAAAATCTNTACAGAGGTTGGTTCCCGCTAACTTCTTCATTAGCTAAAAATAGAGAGGGATTTGAGATGGGTCCAGANATAGCCCGGGACCATAAGGANTATGATACTAGTGATATACTTCAGGAGAAAACCCCTAGACCGAAGTCGGAAGATATACCTGGTGATTGGATAAAGACGTGCAAGAGTTATTATCTTGCTATGGAGGTAATNGGAGAAAAATTACTCTGTTCTTTGTCAAGGTCTCTAGGGATTAGTGAGCACATATTCTNGGAAGCATTTCGAATGGGCATATCGACACTTCGNCTTCTTCATTATCCTAAGCGCGATGATTTCTCAAAAGAGATAGAGGATACTCCAGATAGATTTACTATTTTTANGGGTAAACGATATGAGCAAATAGCAAGGCCTCATGTCGACTCTGGGCTCTTAACTATTTTGGCACAGGACAACGTGGGAGGGCTTCAGGTNAGATCTCATTCAGGAGATTGGGTAGAAGTTCCATTAATTGCCGATAGCTTTTCTGTGAATTTCGGAGGCTTAATGGAATATTGGACAGGNGGAAGGGTAAAGGCCACCTTGCANAGGGTTTTATCCTTAAATGAGCGAAGATTCTCTGTTCCATTCTTTTTTGAGCCTCGACCTTCAACAGTTATTAGTCCCTTGCCAATACGCGGAAGCAAAAAATTTAAACCATTTCTTTATGGAAATCACCTATGGGAGAAAACAACTAAATTCCCCGAGAATAAGGGGCTTGAACATCTTAGACCTCCAAGGNTGATGAATTAAAAAGAATATGACAAAAATTTTAACTAAAACCAATNAGGAGAGAGCAATGTATCTTCAAGAATTAGATAGTGAAAAATTAAAGAAACTACAGTGGCAGATTATGCAAAATGTGGCGGCATCTGCTATTATTCCACTAATGAGAATTGGTGATGAATTGGGGCTCTTTAAAGTTCTTGCAGATAATGGCCCTTGTACAGACGAAGAATTTTCAAATCTNGCCAAAATTGATAATAGATATGGAAGGGAATGGTTGCTTGCCTTATGTGCTGCAGGATATTGTTCTGCAGATGAGGANGTGAACAAATTTCATTTGTCTCCAGAACAGCAAGCCGTNTTTGCTTTTGAAGANAGTCCTGCTTTAATGATAGGAGCATATGATGTTCTATCAGCAAATGTGCACGGGATNGATTCNGTGCGTGAAGCATTTAAAACTGGCGAAGGTGTTCATTATGAGAAATTTCATCCCTGTTGCTTTCAGGGTACCGCTCGATTTTTTAANCCATCTTATGCAGCTAATTTGTTGAANAAATGGCTTCCAAAAGTTTCCGGAGTAGTTGAAAAANTGAAGGATGGAGGAAGTTANGCAGACATTGGTTGCGGGTTNGGTGTTTCTACATTAATGGTCGCCGAAGAATTTCCGAAAGCTGAAGTCTATGGCTTTGATATTCACAANCCTTCTATTCAGAAGGCTCAATCTATAGCTAAAGAAGCCNGTATGGAAAAGAGAATTCAATATACTGTAGCCGATGCAAAAAGTTATGCTGGGAAATTTGATGTAATTGCTTTTTTTGATTGCCTACATGATATGGGCGATCCTCAAGGTGCAGCCCGTTATGCCTTTGAGCACTTAAATGATGGAGGGGTAGTAATTTTGATTGAGCCTACAGCGTCAGACAAACCATCTGAAAACTTTCACACCATAGGCCAAATGTATTATTCTTTTTCTACCATGGGGTGCATTCCGACTTCNAAATCTCAAGAGGTAGGTTTGGCTTTGGGAGCGCAAGCTGGCCCAAAAAAGCTAGAAGANATTTTGTCTAAAGCTGGNCTAGCAGACCCTAAAGTGGTTCATAGAAATGCTTCAAATATGGTAATAGAAGCTCGAAAGATATAATNTAAAATTTAGGTAAGGGAAATATGCAGAAACTATTATTAAGTGAAATAGAAAATGCCAAGAANAAGCTTGAAGGTAAAATAGTTAAGACACCTATATTGCCTCTTGAAGGGAGTAAGATTAAANCCAGNCTACCTNTNGAATCCAAAANATTCATTAAACTAGANTTATATCAGCATACNGGATCATTTAAAGCTAGGGGGAATTTGCTTGCTGTTGACAAGTTGACAGATGANCAAAAAATAAGAGGTGTTGTTGCTGTAAGTGCTGGGAATCATGCNTTGGCAGTATCTTGGGCCGCAAAACAGGTAGGTNCTCATGCAAAACTTTTTATGCCAAAAACTGCTGATCCTTTTAGAGTTGAAGGCTGCAGAAATTTAGGCGCTGAGGTTATTCTGCTTTCCGATGTTAAATTATGTTTTGAGAAACTTTTAGAAAGTAGTGAGAAAGAAAAACGAACTATTTTACANCCGTTTGACTCAAAAAACATGGCATTAGGATCAGCTACATTGGGGTTGGAGATATCTGATTCGATAAGTGATTTGGATATCGCAATTTTACCAGTAGGCGGGGGTGGTTTAATTGCTGGAGCAGCTACCGCCTTAAAACTAAAGAATCCGAAATTAAAAATTTTTGGCATAGAGCCTCTGGGAGCAGATAGCATGAAGAGAAGCTTTGAGGAAGGTCGACCTGTTAATTTNGACAAGGTCAATACAATAGCAGATAGTCTAGGAGCTCCGATGGCAATGAAATATTCTTATGAGCTTACTAGAAAATCAGTGGATAAAATTTTTACTGTTNCTGATGAAGATTTAAAAAATGCAATGAGNTTTATTCAAACTTATTTAAATCTCTGGGTAGAGCCTGCATGCGCAGCTTCCATGGCAGGTCTTTTGGGTCCAGTAAAAGAGTACTGTGAAGGTAAAAATGTTGCAATAATTGCCTGCGGTTCTAATATCTCATTTAAGAAGTTTTCCGAAATATTAGATTAATTTAAGGAGTAGTTTTGAAAGAATTAGACATTAATTATGTTAGGTCATTATTCCCAGCTTTCTCTGAAAATGAACTAAGGGGAAATGCTTTTTTTGAAAATGCCGGAGGAAGTTATACATCGTGTTTCGTAATCGATCGACTGACTAGGTTTTACAAATCTAGGAAAGTTCAACCCTACGGATTTTACAATGCATCAGAGTTGGGGGGAGCTGAAATGGATGAAGCTCGGAACCGGTTAGCAGAATTGATGAACATTGATCCGNCTTGTCTTTCCTTTGGCCCATCGACCAGTCAAAATACGTATGTTATTGCCCAAGCTTTCTCGCAATTTTATCAAGAAAATGATGCAATAATTGTGACTGACCAAGACCATGAAGCAAATTCGGGAGTATGGAGACGTTTAGAGAGTTTTGGCTTTGAAATTAGAGAGTGGAAATTAAATCCCGACACAGGTCTTTTGGATATAGAAAACTTGGANAAAATATTAGATAGCAATGTCAGGTTAGTAAGTTTCCCGCATTGTTCAAATATTATTGGCAGCCCCAATAACGCAAAAGAAATATGTAAAATCATAAAAGAAGTAGGGGCATTCGCATGCGTTGATGGCGTTAGTTATGCACCTCACGGCCTTCCAAATATTAAAGACATAGGGGCAGACATATACCTTTTTTCATCTTATAAGACTTATGGGCCTCACCTCGGTATCATGTACCTTTCTAAGGAGATAAGTGACTACCTTCCGAACCAGGGCCACTATTTCAACTCTGGGAACCCCACTCTTAAATTTACACCGGCTGGGCCAGATCATGCACAAATTGCTGCTGCAGCTGGTATGGCTGATTATATTGATGCNTTATATGCTCATCACTATAATGAAGAAACTGAACCTAGTAATCGTGCNGATTTAGTTCATGATCTCAAGAGAAATTATGAAAAAGAATTATTNAAGCCTTTATTGGATTTTCTGTCTAATAGGAANGATCTTCGCTTATTAGGTCCGCGCGATCAAAATTTAAAAGTTCCAACTATAGCTNTTGATGTNGGANGTAAGGCTAGAAAATATGCAAAGGCNTTGGGGGAAGAAGGAATTATGGTAGGTGCAGGTGATTTTTATGCTGTTAGAACTTTAAAATCTCTTGGAGTAGATCCAAATAATGGTGTTTTAAGATTAAGTTTCGTCCATTATACAAACAAGGAAGAGGTTAACAAACTACTTTCATCTCTAGAAAACATTCTTGGATCATAAAAAAGGCGCTCCAATTTAGAGCGCCTTTTTAGGGTAATCTAGTTTAAATTATTTTATGATTTCTGCGCTCCATGCTCCATCAACTACAGTGTTTTTGCTGAAAAATCCTGCAACGTCACCGTTATTGAAGAAGTCCTGTGGGCCAGAAGCACCTACATAGTGGATTGAGCCACCTGCTGCTAAGATAGATTTTGCTTTAGCAAATTCACCAGGTAAAATTACTTCACCTGGACCGTTTGCTATAGCTCTTAGAGCAGATGCGATGCCTGATCTATCTCCGGATCCAAGCTTTTCTATTGCTAGCGCCATCATAAATGCAGCATCGTATGAGTTTGGAACAAAAGGGTCTGCCGCTGGAACATTTCCAGCTTCAGCTGCTGCTTTCCAAGCTCCAAAAGCATTAGTAGTTTGGTCAGATGTTGAAGTTGTGAAAAATGCATTTCCTAAGTTCTCAGCTCCAATCTGATCAATAACTTCTTGAGACGCCATGCCGTCTGCTCCAAAGAAAAGATCAAACGCTCCCGTTTCAAGTGAATTTCTCAAGATTGTAATTCCACTTGATCCATAATATGCAAAAAGTGCTAAGTTATTAGTACCTGAACCTAGTGTNGCNACTTCAGANCGGTATGAGCTTTTGTCTGGCTCNTGAGCTTCATTAGCNGTAATGGTTCCACCTANCATCTCGTAATTAGCTGCNAAAACTGCAGCAATAGCTGCATTATAGTCATCGTTTGCATAAGAAATAGCCAAATCAGTGATTCCATTAGCAATTGCTAATTCTGCAAGAGCTTTGCCTTGAAACGCGTCAGAAGCAGCAGTTCTAAATACAAGATCAGTGCCAGACTCAAGACTAGAAATGGCTGGAGAAGATGCAGATACTGAAAGTGTAACTACACCTGCTGGTATAGTAACTGATTGAGCTTGAGCTATTGTTGCACCTGAGCACACTGGCCCAATAATTGCGGATACCTGTTCTACGTTGACAAGTTTTGTTACAGCGTCAACTGCTGCTGTAGGATCGCAGCCACTGTCAGCTCTAACAATTGTATATTTTTGCCCATCAGAAAATAAACCACCTTGCTCATTCACATGCTGAGCCGCTAGATCTACCGCTAATACCATTGGAGCAACAAGATCTGGAATAGGACCAGTCACTGCCATTGGATTTCCAACTTTTACTTCCGCGGATGCACTAAAAGCAAGTGCCGCAGTAGCAATTCCCGTTAAAATTGTTTTTTTCATTTTATCACCCTGTTTCCCGCTGTTAGTTTTATTCTCCAGAAGCTGCGGGTCGCCTTTCTGGAAGAATTCCTTTTGGATATTTTTGCAAAACAAATTGCAGAACCAATCCTATTAATAGCATGCGCAAATATCCACTTCGATTCTTTAGCATACTTATGTCCATACCGTTAAAAATATTTCCAATAATGTCAATAAANCCGTTTAGAAATAATTCACTTGCTGACCATACAAACCAAATGAGAAAAGCACCAAATATGGCTCCTCTATTATTTCCTGATCCTCCTGCTATAAGCATAACCCAAACTAAAAATGTCATTTTGCTTGGATCAAATGTATGAGTTGGTTCAATAAATCTTAGATGCTGTGCTAGCAATGCACCTGCTAAACCCATAATCATTGTTCCAATTATAAATGCTTCAACTCTNCTCTTGGTTACATTTTTTCCAGCNGCTCTTGCAGCGNNTTCATTTTCNCGAATTGCTGTCATCATGCGTCCCCATGGAGACAGTCGAGCCTTNTCAAGCATTATATATACTACGAAAACAAAAAATAATATTGTCATAGCGAAGAGTGGTTGCCACCACCAATTGACTAGCGAATCAAAAAAGGCTTGCCATGATTGGCTATCACCAAACCAACTTAAGGGCTGCGATGAAAAATACCTAGCCTCNGAGAAGTGTTCCCAAGTTCTTGGTATTTTACTAATCCCCCTGGGGCCATTCGTCAATTCTGCTTCATTTTTGAAGATTAATTTAATAATTTCAGCAATGCCAATTGTTGCAATTGCGAGGTAATCGGCGCGTAGTCTGATACAAATAATCCCTATTACTGCAGCAATAATTCCAGCAATAAGAAATGCCGCAATTTCACCAATCACTACTGGCAACCCTANGCCACCATANTGAAAAGTACTTTCTGCAGTTGTAAGTAAGGAAAAAGTATAGGCCCCAACGGCTGCAAAACCTGCTATTCCTGCATTGAAAAGTCCAGCGAATCCCCAATTTACATTTAATCCGAGCGCTAACAAGGCGTAAATGCCGCCTACACTTAAGAGGGATAGAAAATAAAGAAAATATCCTATCAGTGCATCCATTAAAATACCCGACCCTTCAAAATGCCACTCGGTCTGAATATCAGCATAANTACTAAAATTGAAAATGCGACCCCACTCTTATAACCTGGGCTAAGTAATGGCCCATTCCCGAACCAGGGGTAGGCAGATAGTTCTTCTGCAAAACCGATTACCAATCCTCCCAATACCGCCCCAAATGGTCGTCCAATTCCACCTAGTATAGCTGCTGCAAACATCGGTAAAAGCATTCTAAAGCCCATCGTACTCATTATGAATTGAGTATCCATAGCCATGAAAACTCCGGCCATTACAGCACAAAATCCACCAACATACCAAGTAGCGCGAATAACTTGTTCAACATCAATACCTGTTACCTTTGCTAAATCAGGACTGTCGGATACTGCGCGCATCGCTTTTCCAATTCTTGTTTTTGTTAGCATATAGTTGAATGCAAGCATTATAATTANCGTACCTAGTATAATAAATATATGCTTACTAGGCACCAAAAGCATCATGTCAAAACTTCCAGATAGATCTCGTAAAATCCCATTAGGTTTAGCAATTCCCTTTACAAAAGTTATTTGATTTGGGCCCCAAATTACTTGAACTAAACTNCTAATAATTAGCATCATTCCAAAACTTGCCATAACAATCATAATTGTTGGNGAATCTCTAAATGGCTTGTAAAAAAAGCGGTCNACGGAAAGAGCTATCGCAATGGCAATAAAAATAGAAGGNATACAGGCAATTAGAGGATGAAAATAAAATCCAAAAATCAACTTTGATAACTCTAAGAATGTCCANGTTAGGAAAGCCCCTGTCATCATAATTTCACCATGNGCAAAATTTGCAAACCTNAGNATTCCAAACGTAAGGGTAATACCTATTGCTCCAAGAGCATAAATACAGCCTAGCACTAAGCCTGGCACAAAGTAATAATTTACAAATTCAAATCCGAAGCTGTCCCACATGGGGTCTACTCCCTACTTCCAAGAAACATTCTAGCAACCTCTTTGTCGTTGATAAGATCTATTCCAGATCCTGTATGCCTATTTGCGCCGTCGACTAGAATATAACCTCTGTCTGAGACGCCTAAAGCCTGCTTAGCATTTTGTTCAACCATAAGTATCGGCACACCATTATTATTAATAGTTTTAATAGTTGAAAATATTTCTGAACGATATTTGGGTGACAAACCAGCTGTGGGCTCATCTAGTAATAGGATTTTTGCATTGACCATTAATGCTTTTGCCATTGCAACCATCTGCCTTTGACCNCCAGAGAGAGATCCAGCCGGCTGCTTTCTTTTCTCACTTAAGTCTGGGAAAAGTTCATACATTTCTATNAGTTTTTTTTGTGTATATTCTGGATTAACCCATGCGCCCATTTCCAGNTTCTCTTCGACAGTTAAGCTCACAAAAACATTATTAGTTTGAGGAACATAGCTTATTCCTTTNTTTATGATTTCTGTNGTTGGCGTATTTACTATATCTTGATCAGCCAAATTAATTGATCCATCTCTAATATTTATTTGGCCTANAATTGCTTTCAAAACTGTTGATTTTCCAGCGCCATTAGGCCCTATCACACANACTATTTCCCCATCATTTACATTTAGATTTATCCCATGAAGAATTTCTGTTTCTCCGTAACCAGCAAAAAGGTTACTCACGNTCATTATTTCNGACTGAGATGTCATGCTAGATCACCTCCAAAATAGGCATCAATTACTTTCTCATTTACCCTAACTTGGTCCATTGTTCCTTCAGTTAAAATTTTACCCTCTGCGAGCACCACAACTTGCTCACATAGGTCAGCAATTAAATCCATATCATGCTCGATTATGCAAAAGGTATATCCACGCTCCTGGTTAAGCTTTCTTATCATTTCAATAATTTTCAACATTAATGTTGGGTTAACNCCGGCCCCTGGTTCATCTAACAAAACAAGNTTAGCATCAGTCATCATTGTGCGTCCAAGTTCAAGAAGCTTTTTTTGTCCCCCTGATAGATTGCCAGCCAATTCATTCTTAACTTGTGTGAGCCCCAGGAAATCCAAACTCTCCAAAGCTCTACCCAAGACTTCTTTTTCTCTATCAGCNACGGATTTTGGAGAAAACCAGTTCATAAATATTTTTTCTCCTGGTTGGTCAGAAGCAGCAACCATTAAATTTTCAAGGGTGGTCATTTTGGCGTACTCGTGGCTCAGTTGAAAAGTTCTAACTAAGCCTATCTTATATAGGTTATCAGTAGATANCCCCGTAATATCTTCCCCATTGAGGATAACGGTTCCCTCAGTTGGTTTTTCTGCACCTGCTATTATATTAAAGGTGGTGGTTTTCCCTGCCCCATTTGGTCCAATTAGACCAAAAATACTTCCTTCTTCCACCCCGAAGGATATCCCTCTCACGGCTTCCAATCCNCCATAAGTTTTTTTAAGGTTATTTACTCTTAAAGTCTCAACCATTTTCACATTAAATTATTGAGCTAATATAATTCAAAGGTAAAGGTCAGATAAGACGATCTTCAATCTGTGAAAGACTTTTCTTACGGNTAAGCTATCGCAATATCTGTNGCGGACTGCCTTCCATCTTCGGCTGTTTCAATTTCAAAAGTGACGGCCTGGTCATCTTTTAAAGTTTCTAGCCCGGCAGCTCTTACAGCTGTCACGTGAACAAATACGTCTTTTCCACCGTCTTCTGGTTCAATGAAGCCATATCCTTTGACTGGGTTAAACCATTTTACCTTACCATTTGGCATTATCTTTTACTCCGTTTTATTACTCCTAAGCATCATTACTCAGGCCTCGCTTTAGTCATTAGTAGATCGAGAGACTGAAGCCGAAAAACGAGAAACAGTGGTCGATGAAAATAACTTTCGCCACTCGTATAAGTACTATTAAGGTAAAATTTGCAAGAAAATAATTATAATTTATCAAAAAAATGTATATAAAATGAAAAATACTTATAGATTTAAGTAATTATGGATACTAGAAAATTCATTTACTGAATTATATTAGAGTGAGATGAATAATGAGTACTACCTTTTGGTCCGTTGTGCTGATTTCCTGTTTGCTCCTTTTTTTAGCTTTTTGGGTTTTGCTNCCTAGGTTTTTTGAGGAGCCTAAGTACCAAGTAATAAAAAAATCAGGAAATTTTGAAGTTAGAAGTTATCCTAAAATGCTAATTGCTTCTTTAGTTCGAAGAGGCAAAAGGGATACGGCGCTTCGAAGTGCTTTTCCGTATCTGGCAAGGTATATAGGGGGCAAAGATAGAGAAGGTGGGGCTATTTCTATGACTGTTCCCGTAATGCAGTTTAAGGGTAGTAAAGAAGATGAATGGAAAATTTCTTTTGTTATGCCGAAGAAATTTTCATACAAGAATATTCCTAAGCCAGAAAATTCAGAAATAAAACTTAATGAAATGAAAGGCGTCAAAGTCGNGGCGGTNCGCTTTAGCGGCAGNTGGGATGATATCGAGTTTAAGCGGCAGGAGACATTGCTGAGAAATTGGTTAGAGGCCGAAGGTTATGTCAATCCTTTAAGGTTAATTTATGCATTTTATAATGATCCAATGACACCCAGTATTTTTAGAAGAAATGAAATATTAATGGAATTAGAATAGCATAAATTTCTACAAAGTTCTTATAGACAAAAAGCTAAGTAAAGCTGTGACAAAAAGGAGCCCACCCATAGTCATATTAATTTTATTATGGGTTGCGGGGGCGAGGGATATTCTTTGAATACTTGATCCTGCAGCCAGCCAAGCAAAGTGTAAAGGGAACCAAATTGCATTCATTACTAAAAACTTCCATATTGTTTCANACAGAAANCTATCTGGGAAAATAGAAAATCCNGAAAATACTATAGTATGAACAGCGTAAGCTTTTGGATTCATAAGCTGGAGAATAATTCCATCGAATGNTGAGGGAATTGCAAGATGACTTGAAAAAGCAATATTNGAGCCTTTAGTTATAATCTTATATGAGAGTAAGAACAAAAAGCTCGTAGATATCAAAAGAAAAACTGTTCTCATGTAGGGAAGGGAGAAAATTACAGATGCAATNCCAGTGATTACAAGTATTGAGACAGCAATGTGTCCGATTGCCAGCCCAGTTAAGAATTTGAGGCCACTATTGAAAGAGAAAGAAGCCCCTACACCAGCTAAAGAAAGTACAGCTGGACCAGGGGTGATAATGAGAAAAAAAACTGCAAAACCAAAAGCAAGCATTATGTCCTAGAAGTTAAGGCTGTTAAAATTAGAATGCCGGCAAAAAGTCTGCCGGCATTATCCCCCTAAACTTAGCCATAAACTGGCTCTTTATGATTCTAACGATACGTTAACTAGGAAAAATTTAAAAGAAAAATATAAAAACTATTTTTCTCGATATACATTTAGATTTTAAAAAAAGAAAACCAGGCCTTTTGGCCTGGTCAGTTTTAGGGAGGTTTAAATATGAAAAAATATCTAAAACATAGAAAAGCATAAAGCATGCCAATGTAAAAAAATTATTTTTTTTTNAAAAAAAAGTAATTTAAAACANATACTTANAAAATTAANAAATTAAAATTAAAAAGTGGCATGCTATTTGCTTCTTTAATTTTATATAAATAAACGTCAGAATTTTGACAATAAAAGATGGAGTGTTTAATGTATAGAATGGAAGAAATAGAAGTAAAATCAATTTCAGCTGGACTAGAAAAGGTCCGAGAAAATATTGGCAAATGGGCCGAGGTTAATTTAACCAAGGACAATAGAGTGCAGCTTTCGGCTACTCATAAAAAAAATATTATGGGCNTGAAATTTTCAAAAAANGACATCGTAGGCTACTTGCCAGATGGGACTTCAGANACAGTTCTTGCGGGTATAAAATCTGGAAAGAAAATAAAGGCTAGAATTTTTGATTTTGTACCGAAATTTGAGGAAGCACTGCCTACTTATAATGTTTCAATCTGGATGAATTAGAATCAATTTTTTAAGAACTTTGAAAATGCAGCTTTAGCTTCGTCGGAGTGGAGAAGTTCAAAAAGTTTTTGTCCCTCCATGAGTATGCGATTTTTTATCATTTCCTTAAAGGTCTGATTAATCAGTTTTTTAGTGAATGAAATTGAAGAGCTTGGTAAATTACATATTTTTTTGGCTGTTTCAGAAGTTGTTTCTACCATTTCCTTCTCTGTATCATAAATTTTGGAAACAATCCCCATATTTAGGGCCTCAGCAGGGTCGAAAGGCTCTCCTAAAAGAAGTTTTTCTTTAGCAATCAACATGTTTGAATTTAAGGGTATCAAAATAGAAGATGCGGCTTCTGGGCAAAGGCCCAAATTAACAAACGGTAACAAAAATCTTGTNTCTTTTGTGGAGTAGACAAAATCACAGTGCATTAATATGGTTACTCCTATNCCGATGGCTAAACCTTTTACATTCGCAATTATTGGCTTTTGGAAATCACTTACCGTTTGAATAAATTTAATGACGTTTGTTTCTCTGCAGTCTACACCTTCTGGNATACTAACAAAATCGTTAATATCATTTCCAGCTGTGAATACTTCACCTTGACCCTTCAAAATAACCAGCCGAATTTTCCTATCATCTGAAGCGCGATCGAAGCATTCTTTTAGATCGCCGTACATTTCTGATGTTAAAGAATTTTTTTTCTCAGGCCTGTTGATAATGATTTCTGCCAAATTATCCCTGGCTAAATATTTAATATTTCTCATTGGAATTTCCTATTTGATTGNTAAAAGAAATTATTTTATAGGCTATAAGCGCGCTCGATTATTGAATCAAAATCGGTTTCAGCAGGTAAAGTACCAAAAGCCCCACCATATTGGTTATTTAGTCTTGAGGCGCAGAATGCTTCGGCAACTTCTTTGGATGAATACTTTATAAGTAGGGCGCCCTGAAGTCCCAAAGCCATCATTTGAGTGATTTCCCTCATACTGACTTCTAATGTATTTTTGCTTTCAAGAAGANATTCAAGCCTATCACATAATCTGTCAAGCCTATCATCGGCGCCATAGGCAGATTTAATTTCTTTGATTAAAACTTGACCCGCTAATGCATCTTTAGTGATAGCTCTTAAAACATCTAGAGCCATTACATTTCCAGGGCCCTCCCAAATACTATTTAGCGGGACCTCTCTATAAAGTCTTGGCATAATGCTTTCCTCTATATACCCTATACCGCCATGGCACTCTAAAGCTTCATAAACTAGAAAAGGGGCTCTTTTACATATCCAATATTTGGCAATTGCAGTTCCTATTCTTGCAAAAGATTTTTCNTCTTCATTATGTTCAGAATTATCTATAGATGAAGCTACCCGCATCCCTAAAGCCAAGGCTGCTTCTGTTTCTATAGCCATATCTGAAATCACGTTTTGCATTAAAGGCTGCTGGATAAGTCTTTTCTGAAATGCNCTTCTGTTTGAAACATGATGTATTGCTTGTACTAATGCTTGCCTCATAATTCCAGCAGATGACATAGCACAGTAGATTCTGTTGCCAGTTACCATGTCCATAATGGTTCGAATACCTCTGCCTTCCTCTCCCACCATCACGCCATAAGTATCTTTAAATTCCATTTCTGTAGATGCATTTGATCTGTTTCCCAATTTGTCCTTAATGCGCTGAATATTGAGAGAATTTCTAGTACCATCTGGTTTCCANCTAGGCACTAGAAAGCAAGATATGCCATAATCTTCCGTTTTTGCTAATACTAAGAAGGCATCACACATAGGTGCTGAACAGAAAAATTTATGCCCGGTGATAAGNTATTCTTGAGATATACCTTGCTTTGCTCCTAGAGGTCTGGCGAATGTAGTATTTGCCCGGACATCAGAGCCACCTTGTTTTTCAGTCATAAACATTCCAATGAGATTGCCTGTTTTTTCTTCTATTGGGATATCTCTGCTATCATATGAAGTAGATAAAATTCCCGGCATCCACTTCTTCTCGATTTCTGGTGTGCTTTTAAGAGATGGTGTAACAGAATAGGCCATTGCCATAGGACACATTATCCCACCTTCGGGCTGGCAAAACATATAGATTAAAGCTGCATTTACCACATGACTTCCTTCCTTTCTATGACGCCATGCAAAATTATGAACTTCACTTGATACAGCTAAATCTAGCAATTCATGATATGCAGGATGGAACTCTACTTGATTAATTCGCATCCCATATTTATCAAAAATCTTTAACTCAGGANCATATTTGTTTGCTTTATCAGCTTTATCAAAAACTTTCTGAGATCCTACTGACTTACCGATGGTTTTTAGCTTTTCGACAGCCCATCCACCACCCAAAATATTTGTCCAGTCCTTAAGGGCTCTATCGTTTTCCCATAAATCCTGATCTCCTAGATAAGACGGCACATTGAATACTTCATGGGTTTCCAGCTTGTTACTTGGATTCTTTGGTAGCATAATTATGCCTCTCTTATTATAAGCTCAATATATCGCTAAGTGAAAATCTCTTTCAAGGGTTCGTTGTGTTAAACTTATTCTTATCTTAGAATGAGGCAACAGAAAAATCATTAATTCGTTCATTTCCAGGAGAAAATTTGGAACATAGGAAAGTACTTTGGCGGCCTTCAGAGGAAAGAGTGAATTCTTCTTCCATGAAGAAATATATGAATTGGTTGCATGAAAACCATTCATTGGAGTTTTCAAGTTATGATGAANTTTGGAATTGGAGTATTAATGATTTAAATTTTTTTTGGCAANCCATTTGGGATTATTTTGAGCTAAAATCTGAAACTAAATTTGATAAAATTCTTGAAGAGGAAAAAATGCCTGGTGCTTGCTGGTTTCCTGGCGCGAGTATTAACTTTGTAGATGAAATCTTCCGATACGCTGATAAATTCCCTAATAAGCTGTCAGTTTCAAGTGTTTCTGAAACCTTTGGGGAAGAAACACTTACTTGGGCGGAGTTAAAAACAAAGACCGGATCTTTGGCGGCGGAATTAAGGCGACTAGGTATAANAAAAGGTGATAGGGTGGTGGCAGTTTTACCTAATACACCTCACGCCCTAATTTCCTTTTATGCAACGGCTAGCATTGGAGCAATATGGTCTCTTTGTGCTCCAGATATGGGTGAGGTTGCAATTTTAGATAGATTTAGGCAAATCNAGCCAAAAATTCTAATTTGTCAAAGTGGATACATTTATGCTGAGAAATTTATAGATAAAACTATAGCAATTAAAAACTTAATTCGTGAACTGCCATCCTTAAAAAACACAATCGTTGTAAAGGCACCAAATCATGAGATAATAGATGGGGTTTTAGATTGGGATCTTATCACAAATGAAGTTGAGGAGGTAAAGGTTGAAATTGTACCTTTTAATCACCCATTATGGATAGTTTATTCATCTGGAACCACAGGTAATCCAAAACCCATAGTGCATGGGCATGGTGGAATTTTAGTTGAGATGACGAAGCAGTCACTACACATGGATCTAGATGATCAGGACCATTTTTGTTGGCTTACCTCATCGGGTTGGATAATGTGGAATGTACAATCTATGGCACTTTTGAGAGGAAGTTCTGTGGCCATGTTCGATTTTGCTCCTAATCATCCNGATATGATGGAAGTTTGGAGAAGAGTTGATTCAGAAAAGCTAACTTACTTTGGCGCGGGCGCTGCATTNTTTTCATCTTGCATGAAGGCGGGCATTGAACCCAAGAAGAAATTAAAGTTCAATCAATTAAGATCTATAGGGTCAACTGGTTCGCCTTTAAGTCCGGAAGGGTACAGTTGGATTTATGATAGTGTAAAAAGCGATGTTTGGTTGGCTCCTATTTCTGGCGGCACCGATTTAGCAGGAGCATTTGTGTTGGGAAATCCTATGGATGAGGTGCGAGAAGGCGAGATGCAAGCTCGATCACTAGGGTGTGCAGTACAGGCCTTTGATGAAGCCGGCAATTCTGTTGTAGGGCAAGTCGGTGAACTAGTTTGTACTAAACCTTTGCCATCAATGCCTCTTTATTTTTGGGGAGATGATGGCAACAAAAGATTGATAGAAAGTTATTTTGATACGTATCCCGAGATTTGGAAGCATGGTGATTGGATAGAGTTTACAAATAATGGTGGGTCAATAATTTATGGCAGATCAGATGCTACCATAAATAGGAAAGGTCTTCGTCTTGGATCTTCCGAGATTTATCGAGCTGTTGAGTCGCTTAATGAAATAGAGGATAGTCTTGTTATAGATCTAGAATATTTAGGTAGAGAAAGTTTTATGGTTCTTTTCGTTGTGACTAGTCAACTTTATNATTTNTCTGACGCTCTAAAAGAGAAGATTAATTCGAGTATAAAAAGCTCCATATCTGCAAGATTTCTTCCCAATGAGATANTTGAAATTAAAGAGGTGCCAAGAACATTATCTGGTAAGAAGCTAGAAGTACCAGTGAAAAAATTATTGCTAGGCGGTGACCCTCTAAAGGTAGTCAATAGAGACTCNATGGCCAATCCATTGAGCTTTGATTTTTTTGTTGAATACATGGATTCATGGCCGAAAAGGAATTTAGATAAAAATTAATATACGAAGCATCTCTCATTTTTGTAAAATCTTATCATATAATTCAGGTCGTCTATCTCTAAAAAGTCCCCAACTAGCTCGGCTGATCCGAATTTCATCAATATTGAAAGAGTGAAGAATTGTNCCTTCACTTTNATCATTACATTCGCACTTAATTTCACCAGTTTCGTCAGAAATAAACGAATGTCCATAAAATGTCATTTCGGTNTTGTCTGCNATCTCTTTACCTATTCTATTACTAGCTATNATTGGTGTCATATTAGCTGCCGCATGNCCTTGCATGGTTCGCTGCCAATGCNTTAAAGAATTTAAATTTGGATCTTGTGGCTCACTTCCGATAGCGGTTGGGTAAAANATTAAATCAGCTCCCATTAAGGCCATTGAGCGAGCACATTCGGGAAACCATTGATCCCAGCAAATTCCTATGCCTATGCACCCATAAGCCGTCTCCCAAACCTTAAAGCCCGTATTTCCAGGGCTGAAATAAAACTTTTCCTGATAGCCAGGTCCCTGTGGAATATGAGATTTTCTGTATATGCCCTTATATGTGCCGTCGGCGTCTATAATCATAACAGAATTAAAATAAGAGTTTTTATCTCGCTCAAAAAAACTAATAGGAAGAACTACTTTCAATTTTTTAGCTAAATTAGAGAATTTTTCAAGATATGGGTGTTCTGAAACTTCATTAGCCAGAGCAAAATATTTATCCTTTTGCTCAGGGCAAAAGTAGGGAGTAGAAAATAACTCTTGAAGCAGAANTATATTTGCCCCTCTTTCCGCTGCTTCGTGTATTAGGTTTTCAGCCTTGTTCAGGTTTTCTTGTTGGTTCCAAGTACACTCCATCTGAGTGGCGGCTACATTAACAATCATTTTTCTTCAAACCCAATTAAAGTATTTACAGTATTTATTCCAATTTCTTCGATTGCATAACCACCTTCCATCACAAATAATGTAGGTAGTTTTATTCCTTTTATTCTTTTTCCCATATCGATAAAATCTTCGCTATTAAGTTTAAAAAAACTAATGGGATCATTTTTAAACGTATCCACCCCAAGAGAGAGTATCAATGCATCAGCTCTAAACTCAGCNATTTTTTTTGTAGCCTCACTTAATGCAGAGCTCCATGANCCATAACTGGTATTAGGAGGCATAGGAAAGTTAAAGTTATAGCCATCTCCATNTCCGGCACCTGTTTCGTTTTNATAACCTAGAAAATGTGGAAAAGCATCTTTAGGGTCCCCATGAAGGGATAAAAACATAACATCCGANCGATCATAAAATATATCNTGAGTTCCATTTCCATGATGAAAATCAACATCCAATATAGCTACTCTTTTGGCACCGTTTTCCAAAAAATATTGTGCTGATATGGCAGCATTATTTATAAAACAATATCCACCGTATTGATTTTTTGAAGCATGATGGCCTGGTGGTCTACAAAGGGAAAAGATAGCATTAGATGTTTCAGAAACTATTTTTGCTCCAGTTAATGCGACGCTTGCCGATGAAATTGCTGCCTCAAATGTACCTTTTGAAATCGATGTCTCTGAGGCTAGGCAATAATATCCAAGCTCCCCTTCAATAAATGTTGGAATTTCTTTTGATGGCATAGATCTTGATGGCCACACACTAGGAATGGCTTCACCTTTGAACCCACTTTTAACCCAATCTCCCCAAGCTCTTTCAAGAAAGGAAATGTAATTTGTATCATGGATCTTGGTGATAATATTGGTATCGCAAAATGAAGGCTCAGATATTTCTCCAACTTTTTTATTTTCAATAGAACTAATTATATAATCCATTCTTTCCGGGCACTCGAAAGGTCGCACAAGTTGACCTCCATAAAGCTCAGTTTGAGAGTTTCGTAATTTATGCTTTGGTGAGAAGATTGTTTTCATATTGAAGTTTAACAAATCCATTTTAGAAATAGAACAAAATAATTTATCGTTAAATCCTTTGTGTATTACTCATTCGACATTTCTCTTTTTATGAGTTGTGAGTTCTATACGGTTAACCAATACTCTTGAAAGTTTTTATTCAATGCAGGGAAAGGCGCTATCTCCATCAACCCTTTCTTTGGCTGCATTATAATCATAGCAACAGTAGCGCCGGGATCGGTCACGTTTTCAGTATAAGGAGGGATACATACACTATAAGGAGCTCCAAATTTATCAAAAAATGCATCCTTTAAATCTTTAACCTTGAGTTTTTTATTTCTACTTAGCAAACATTCTTTAACTCTATAATCACGATAAAAACTGTCTGGTGACCAAGAAATTCCTGTATCTCTTAATTTTGATAGAGCGGCCGTGTGTTTCCAATGGTTGGCGTGTACAATTAGACCATTCTCATCAGGTAGTATTGCAAAGCTTTCATCGGGTGCGCATTCAAAGTTAATTCCCATTCCTTCCGAAGAAGCAATAATCATGTTATTGGCTCCGGATTTTTTTGTTGTCGCAACAAACCTTATTGCGTCCGAATAATAAGTGCATTCCAGAGCTCTTCTCCTTATGAATGGCAGTGGTATTCCTAAATTCCTATAATCACGATCACAATTTAGATAATTAGCGGTTATTGATATCCCCATTGAGTTCAGCCCACTGCGTGCTAGGGCACCTGCCTCAGTGAAGGTCAATAAGTCTGGGCCGTCATTTCTCAAAATACGTAAGACGATACAATTATCAATACATTCCTGCTTCCAATCCCAATTTTGACCGTGAATTATTTGTCCAGTTTCGGATAGTTTTGGCATTATTAAAGCGCTAGTGCATCCATCTGAACTGGTATCAACAAAAGTTTCATTTTGTTCAGCTAATTTAAGTATTTCAGTTCGGGCATTGATTAGCATTATTTCACCAAGATTTACTGAAGCTCCCTTGGCAATCCCTTTCATTTCCTCTATCAAATCGGGAGCCCAATCTTTGATCATAGGTAAAAAACTATTGGCTAAATCTAAAATTTTATCTTTACCCAAACCTAAATCCTTAAGGCTATCCGAATAAATATCGATTGAAGTAGAGATCCTTTGCTTTGCTTGCTCTCCGTATTGCAAGCCTCTTTTTAAGGGAGTTCCAGAAATTTCAATTAGGGGAAAATTTTTGAGCTTTTTCATTTTCGGTACCAATAGGTGTAAGAAGTCTGATGATATATTCTAAACTAATATATCATATTTTTGGTTTTTATCACTCTTGCAAATATTTGATTAGTATGGAAGCATAAAGCTAAGTTCAATAAATAGGGTTTAGAGGTTCTCAAGAAAATATAAGGGAAAGAAGTTTGTGAACGACATTAATGAATCGATTAATATTCAAAATGTTCTGAAAGTCTACAAGAGTGACACAGATGTTTATGCTCTTAACGATGTATCTTTAGTGATTCAAGAGAATGAGTTTTTCACCTTATTAGGACCATCAGGTTGTGGAAAGACAACATTGCTAAGATTGATAGCTGGTTTTGAACATCCAACAAGTGGTACAATCCTACTTAACAAAAAGGATATTTCTCTGCTTCCCCCAAACAAAAGACCAGTCAACACGGTTTTTCAAAGTTATGCACTGTTCCCCCACATGACTGTCGGGGGAAATATTGCTTTTGGTCTAGAAATGTTAGGTTGGTCTAAAGAGAATGTTTCCAAAGCTGTCGATGAAATGTTGGCTTTAGTTAAGATGGAAGAGTTGAAAAATAGAAGGCCTTCTGAGATATCTGGAGGGCAGCAACAACGGGTTGCTCTTGCTAGGGCATTAGCTCCGAAGCCTGAAGTGCTTCTGTTGGATGAACCGCTTTCAGCGCTAGACCTAAAATTAAGAAAACAAATGCAAATTGAGCTAAAACGACTACAATCTGAAACCGGTATAACTTTTGTGTTTGTGACCCACGATCAGGAAGAAGCACTTACGATGTCTGATCGAATTGCAGTTATGGATAAAGGTAAGATTCTGCAGTTTGGGACGCCTCGGGAAATTTATCATCACCCAGAAAATAGATTTGTAGCTAATTTTATCGGTGACAGTAATTTTTTGTCTGCCACTATTGAAGGGGGACACGCGACACTTTCTGACGGAACAAAACTAGCCCTATCTAGCAAAAATAATTCAACTTATACGGGGGAAAGGTCTATCTTGATTAGACCTGAGCATGTCCAAATGGTGAAATCAAATGGCAGTAAGGGATCTTTTCTGGGGACGATAAATAATATTGTTTACTTTGGTACCGATACTCATTTTCATCTAGAACTGAGAAATGGCGATGAATTTACTATTAGAAAACAAAATACACCGGATGGCGGAAAGGAATTCGAAATAGGTTCAACCGTTGAGTTAGAAATTGACAAAGGCGCAATTCAAATTCTAAAGGACTGAAAGTTGGGATATAATAATGGTCACAGCTAGTTATAAGAATGCCGATAATAGTAAAGAAAAGGCGGCTTTAGCGGCATTAGAGGCTCAAAAGAAGGATATAAGAAACCGTTGGCTTTTATCCTTACCTGCGCTTTCAATTATATTTTTTGCTGCCGCTGGCCCGATGGCTATCGTTGTTCTTTATTCGTTTTTAGTACCGGGAGACTATACTGGTGTTAAATGGATTTTTACTACTGAAAATTGGTTTAATGTTATTCTCGAAAGGGATATCTTTGATGATAATTTAGTATGGGCGGATGCTCACTTAACTATTTTTTGGCGATCGGTTAAGCTTTCTCTACTAACTACGGTATTAACAGCAATTTTTGGTATCCCCACGGCTTATTTTATTGCCACCAGAAGTAACAGGTCTAGAAATTTATGGTTATTCCTAATAACAATTCCTTTTTGGACTAATCTTCTTGTTAGAACCTATGCAATACAGGAGCTAATAAGAAATCAGGGGGTCATTAATAATTTTTTACAATGGACTGGCTTAACTGATGCGCCCATTGAAATGATGTTTACTGATTTTGCGGTAGCATTCGGCATGACGTACGTTTATCTGCCTTTGATGGCATTGCCAGTTTACGCATCAATAGAGAAACTCGATTTTCGTTTGGTGGAAGGAGCCTATGATCTTTATGCATCGAGGTGGAAATGTTTTAGAAGGGTCATTTTGCCATTAATAAGACCTGGGTTAATAGCTGGGTCAATCTTAGTTTTTGTGCCTTGTCTTGGAGCTTACGTGACACCTCGTGTATTGGGAGGTGGTAATCAGCTTATGATTGGTAATTTAATCGGATTGCAGTTTGGGCAAGGGAGAAATTGGCCTCTCGGTGCGGCATTATCTTTGGCCTTGATGGCAATGGTCTTGGTAGCCTTGCTTTATTTTGTAAAAGTTTCAAATAGTGAGAATAATAGAAATGTTTAGCCAGTCATTTTTTGAGAAGCGTTTTGATGTAAAAAGAGTTCCTAGCTTTCAAACTATAGCTCTTGTAACATTTGCTTGTCTTTATGCTCCTATAATAATTGTAATTATTTACTCCTTTAACAGTAGCCCATCTCTTGGAGTTTTTGAATCGTTCTCTCTAAAATGGTACGCAATGGCTTGGGATAATGAAAAAGTGCAAGACGCGGCGATAAGATCTCTAGTTCTTGCAGCTGTCGCCGCTTCAATAGCTACAGTTGCTGCTACAATGGCTGCATTAGCCACCACGAGAACAAAAAGTTTTAAAGGACAGACCTTTATATATGCTATAATAAATCAACCGTTAATGATCCCAGAGATTGTTACAGCTGTTGCATTGTTGGTATTTTTTGCAATGATAAAAATAGCTACCGGTTACACTGGCATGATGTATTTGATTATAGCCCATACCGCATTTTGTATACCTTTCGCATATTTGCCGATTAGAGCTAGACTTGAGTCAATGGATTTGACGCTTGAAACTGCTGGAGCAGATCTGTACGCAACCCCTTGGAAAACATTTCAGCGTATAACTTTGCCGATGATCTGGCCTGGTATTATTGCTGGTTATATGCTTGCATTCGTAATTTCGTTAGATGATGTTGTTATTTCTGAATTCGTGAAGTCTGCAGGGCAGGAAACTTTGCCCACCTATATGCTTGGACAGTTAAGACGATTTATCACACCTGAAACTAACGCGATAGCCACAGCAAATATTGTTGTGAGTGTTGTTCTTGTCTCTGGTTTCTTTTTGTTAACAAGAAATAGAAATTAGGGCTGAGACTTTAAGGCCCAAATTGGTGGGCAAAACAAGGAGGAGTAAAATGAAATTTAAATTAATATCAAGTGTGGTAGCCACTGCACTGACTTTCTCAGGCGGCATAGCTTTTGCTGCAGGGGAACTCAATATCTTTAACTGGGGAAATTATACACCACCAGATCTGATCGAAAAGTTTGAAAAGCAATACGATATAAAGGTTACACTCACTGATTATGATAGTAACGATACCGCCTTGGCAAAAGTTGCGGCTGGAGGGCATGGTTTTGATATAGCAGTTCCATCAAATTCCTATGTGCCTATATGGATTGAGAAAGGATTGCTATTAAATACAAGGGTAGACCAGATGTCTAATGCCAAGAATATTCTTCCACAATTTAGAGATGTTTCTTGGGATCCAGGTCGCCAATATAGTGCTCCTTGGCAGTGGGGATCTACAGGAGTATCCGTTAATACTAAATACTATAAAGGTGATATCAATACATCTACTATTTTCCTTGATCCCCCAGATGAATTGGTAGGTCAAATAAATGTCGTTCCTGAAATGATGGATGTTATGTCAATGGCGATATGGTATCATGGTGGTGAAGTTTGTTCTGACGACAAAGCAATGCTTAAGAAAGTAAATGACACTCTCTTAGCTGCAAAGCCTAAGTGGAAAAGTATGGATTATGGAAATTTGGCTAAGTTTGCAGCCGAAGATATCTATGCTGGAGTTAATTGGAATGGGGCAAGTATGCGTGCAAGATTCCAGAATGAAACCGTGCACTATGGGCACCCAATTGAAGGGTATCCTTTATGGCAGGATGCAGTTGTGGTCTTAGCAGAGGCTAAAAATGTTGAAAATGCTAAGCTATTTCAAAACTTTATTATGGAACCTGAAAATGCCGCGATGATGTCTGCTTTTGCAAGATATTCGAATGGCATTATAGGGTCGGAAGAGTTTATGCCTGACGATATGAAGGGTGCACCTGAAATTGCTGTTCCAGCGGAATTAGCAGCAAAAGGTCAATTCATTGATACTTGCGCACCTGAGGTAACAAAAATGTATACCAAAATTTGGACAAACTTAATGAAATAAAGATATGAGGTTGGCCAGTTTGACTGGCCAACCACTTTTTGCCTAAGGTATTAGCTGTATATTTATAAGAATTTTCAAATAGTATTTTGAGTGTAAAAAAGGAAAAGTTATGAGTGATAATGAAATTTGCTATATGTCAGCAACTGAGCTTTCTAAGAACTATAGAGATAAAACTCTATCTCCAGTAGAAGTGATTAAAGCGCTTATTTCACGAGCTGAATCTATTAACTCAAAATTGAATGCTTTTACCTATACATTTTATGAGGAGGCTCTAGATAATGCAAAAAAAGCTGAGGAAAAGTTCCTTAGTAAGAATGGCAACCCAAGATTACTCGAAGGGATTCCTGTCGGCATTAAGGATGAAAGTGGTCTAAAAGGAAAGCCAATGTCCAATGGTTCTTTATTGCTTGAAGGAACCATTTCAGATAACGATGCACCAATAAATGGGCGTATACTTAAGGAGGGTGGAATAGTTTTAGCAAGAACGGCGACACCTGAGTTTTCTTGTGCAGGTTATTGTAATAATCTTGTTACCGGAATTACTAGAAATCCTTGGAATTTGGACTTTACCCCAGGTGGTTCATCGGGTGGTAGTGGGGCAGCACTGGCGGCAGGGATTATCCCTATCGCAACGGGATCTGATATAGGAGGATCTATAAGGATACCTGCTTCTTGTACTGGAGTAGTAGGATACAAACCGCCCTACGGAAGAAACCCAGAAGAGGCTCCATTTTGTCTTGATTTTTTTAGCCATGTTGGACCTATGGCTAGAACTGTTGCAGATAATGCGTTGTTGCAAAATATTATTTCAGGACCTCATCCATTGGATATGGCAACAGTAAGAGAAAATATTCAATTGCCCCTTTCAGGTGGAGATATCAAAGGAAAAAAAATAGCCTGGTCAGACGATTTGGGTTTTTTTGAGGTAGAATCCTCTGTTAGAAATAATTTTTTGAAAACTTTGGAGGTTTTAAAGGATAATGGAGCTATATTAGAGAAGGTTTCGGTTCCCTGGACATGGGAAACATATGAAAGCTACATCAATTATCTCTTTTATGGTTTTGGAGCTTTCATTGGTGATGTTTGTTCTGGCAACGAAGATAAAGTCACGGACTACGCTTTATATTGGATAGCTAAATCTAAAACTGTTACTCCTTCTAAATTTGCGGGAGCAATGAATACTATAGGAGAGATGTATAGTTTTTTTGGCCCAATGATGGAAGATTATCATGCATTTCTTTGTCCGACAAATGCCCTCCCGGCAGTAAAGGCCGACTTTGATCATTCTAAGGACAAGGTTATCATAAACGGTAAAGAAGTTGAGCCTATGGGGGGATGGTTTATGACTCATCCATTTAATGCTTTATCTAGACTTCCCGTTATGTCAGTTCCATCAGGCTTTTCAAATGACAATGTGCCCACTGGGATTCAGATAGTTGGAAGGAGTTTTTCTGATAAAGATGTATTTAATGTTGCTTATGTAATTGAGTCAGCTAGCAACTGGTATCAGGCTAATGAAAGGCCAGAAATTTAATCTCTCTGAAAAATTATTTTACCATCCATTACTGTAAATTTAACATGTAAATTTTTAATCTCTGACACATCAATTTTTTCAATGGAGTCAGATAGAACCACGAGATCGGCCAGATAACCTTCTTTTAGCATTCCCTTTTCATTTTCTTTAAATTCTGCATAGGAACCAAATTTTGTATAAGCCTTCAATGTATCAATAAGGTTTAATCTCTGGTCAATTGTCTCTTTAGTCCATTTCTTGCGATTTAATGCGTTGAATATACAGTTAATAGGATCTACATTTGAGACAGGCCAATCTGTTGAGAAGGTCAAGATAGCTCCTGTATCCTTAATGGACTTCCATGCATATGCTTCATCAAATCTATTTTTCCCAATCTTTGATAGCTCAGGTTCTAGGGGCAACCCGTCGTTTCCAGGAGGATGAACAGGCTGCATAGAAGCAATCACGCTCAATTTTTCAAGCCTTCTTATATCTTCTTTCTGGATAAGTTCGATGTGTTCTACTCTATGTCTGGAATCTCTGGTACCATTTACTTCTTTTGCATATGTGTATCCATTAAGTACTCTTCTTACAGCACCATCGCCGATAGAGTGAACTGCTATCTGAAGGCCTCTTTTATCTACTTCTGCCGCAAGTTCCTTGAATTTTTTTTCACTAAATAAAGCTTCTCCTTTCCATCCAGGGGTATCTGCATAATCATCTATTAAAAAAGCAGTTCCTGAGCCAATAACACCGTCCATGAAGAATTTCACGAACCCGGAACTTAAAAAACTGTTATTCCACCTTTGATGCATCGCTACGGCTAAATCGAGTTTATCAAAATTCATCTCCGGTTTAAAATGAAAAGGGACTCTCACTCTGCAAGTCAGTCCGTTTTCTTTTTGAATTTCTTCCAGTAACTCCAATGTATAAAAATTTCCATCCATGTTATGAACACTAGTAATTCCTAATTGTGCCAAGTGGTCTAAGCCTTTTCTTAAGATTTTTTTGTCTGTTTCCCGCTCCTCATCGGTGGGTTTAGGAGTTGGTTCACTTCCCGTATCCAAACCTAACCTGGATCTGCGTGGAGGCTCTAAAGCAGTAACTAATTTCATCGCCTCATTTTCTTTTAGCATGCCTTCTGCCAAACCGTCGGATGCTAAGACAACTTCATTACCTTCGGGAAGAGTTGCACCCTCTAGAATTTTGGCGTCTGATAAAGCCTTTGTATTTGCCCATGCAGTGTGCCCATCAGGAGCTACTAAAAGTAATGGCCTATCTGAGATTATACTATCCAACTGTTTTCTAGATGGTGAATTTGAAGCCTTAAATAACTGATAATGTGCGGCTCGGCCATGGATAGTAGATTTGCTTTTGTCACCTTTGATGTGAGATAGAATAGATGATTTTAATGTCTCAAAATCTTTAATTTTCATGAGGTTGAGTTCACTTAAGAATTCGGAACCGGGAAAGATATGAATATGGCTATCGATGAAGCCAGGGATGATCGTTTTTCCTTTTGCTGAAATTATGACTGTGCCATCATTTTTTGTCCCCAAAATTTTATTGTTTGATCCTATTTCTTTTATTCTATTTCCTTGAATTCGTATTGCTTGTGCAGATGGATTTGCATCATCCATAGTAATAATATCTGCATCGCAAAAGATAAGATCTGACATTTCTTAAACTCTGCCTAGTCTCTCCAGTAGCAAGCAATAAGCTCTTAAGCCTCTCCTAAAATTTTTTAAGCGGAAAAATTCATTAGGAGCGTGCAAGTTTTCATCACCTATTGAAAAACCAAACATGGTAGTATGGACCCCTAATTCTTTAAGAAAAATTGCTGAAACCGGAATTGTTCCCCCTAATCTAGTAATATAGGGCTCCTTTCCATAAACCTCTGCTAGAATATCTTTGGCGACTTTGCTGGCATTGTGGCCTCTTGGTATGAGGAAGGGGTCACCGCTACCTGGAAGCCTTTTTACCTCGGCGGTTATGCCAGGTGAAAGATTGTTTAAGACATGCGATTTCAGACAGTCAAAAATCTTATCTGGATCCTGATTTGCAACCAAACGGCAGGTAATTTTTGCGTGAGCTTTAGAAGGGTGGACAGTTTTGGACCCTTCTCTTTGGTATCCTCCCCAAATTCCATTTAGATCCAAAGTAGGTCTTGCCCATAATCTCTCTCTTGTTGTGTACCCTGGCTCTCCAAAGAGCTCAGAGACTCCGAGCTCTTTTTTGTAATTCTCTTCATGATAGGGAACTACCGCGATTTCTTCTTTTTCATCATCTAGTAATTCTAAGACGTCATCATAAAAACCATCAACGGTTATCCTTCCTTCAGTATTTTTCATAGATGCTATAAGGTGACTTAATGCCATTATTGGGTTTTGTATAGCTCCACCATGTAAACCTGAATGCTGATCGCCTTTAGGGCCTTTTAGCTCAATTTCTATACCGACTAAGCCTTTTAAGCCCATTACCATCATAGCTTCATCAGCAGCCCACTGAAGTCCATCAGCAGAGAAAAGCATGTCACAAGTAAGCAAACTTTTATGTTTTGAAACAAATTCAGGTAATTGAGGAGATCCGATTTCCTCCTGACCTTCAAAGAAAAATTTGACGTTGACTGGAAGCGATCCATTGGAAGTCAATAATGCTTCAAAAGAGAGAATTGGTATTAGCATGCCTCCTTTGTCATCCGATGCTCCTCTACCATAGATAATGTCATCCTTGATTTTTGCGTCGAACGGGTCACTGTCCCAAAGTTCAAATGGATCTGCTGGTTGAACATCGAAATGACCATAAATCATTATGGTCGGTTTTTCAGGACCAGCATGAAGCCAATCTCCATAGACTACAGGATGGCCACCTGTTTCCATAACTTTTACGTTTTCAGCTCCCGCAGCCTTTAAGCGATTTGCTACCCACATTCCAGCTTTTCTTACATCTTCCTTATAGGAAAGGTCGGCAGAAACAGATGGTATATTCACAAACTCAATTAATTCTGAAACGAATTTTTCAGAATTATTCTTTAGGTAGGATTCCCAGTCACTCATGTTGCCTCTCTATTTTTAGTAATCTCCTCGAAGTATTCTGTTACTAAAAATTGAGTTTTGTATACTTTTTTTTATTTATTAAGCAGCTAGAACTTTTTTTCTATTATTGGCGGATCTGCATGAACTTTTTCCCCATTTCATTTTCCGCCCCTTATTAGACTTGCCTCCTGTATAAACCCAGCAACCGGGGTCGCAACCAGGTCTACCGATTCCGTGAGATTTATGATATTGACACCTTTCATATGAATTTTCACCCTTAACTATAAAAGTTAGCCAAATACAGTCTGCTAAGGATTCAGGTTCAATATGAGGTATTACTTCTGAGGTTTCTTGAGACTCAGCGAAAACCATTGAAAACTTTCCAGTTAGATGAGCATTAGTGAATGACGAATTTGCCAAATCGGATTTCTTTCCGATTCTTTTTCGAAGAGCACTGTTAGCAGTCCTTATTCGGTGAGATCTTATGTGAAGTGCGAGTTGCTCAAAGTCCCTTAGGTAACATGGACCTGACTTACTTAAAGAACCCCATCTATCGGAAAAGCTCAAGACTTTTGCTTCTGTTAGCTGGGGATAAGTGTCTCCCAGGGTCGCATCAAGAAATTCATAAAGAGCTAATTCAGAAAAAATACCTTCCTCAATTTCTGCATTTGGATTGCTGGGAACCAAAACTCTTTCCTCGCTCTCGAAAACATAACCGCCATGATGTCGATAATATTTGAAAAAAATGGGCATACGCATTTCATTTTCCTAGAACGTTTTATCATTATTATAAACGTTCTATAACTAATAAATTTTAGTAAAAATAGATAAATTTTTATTTTTTATTTTTCTAATAACATTTTTCTTTTTTAATGGTACTCTTTGCTAATTTTCAAAGGAACTGTATGTCTGAAAAAGTAATAATTGTCGGTGTTGGGCAGGGCTTAAGCGCATCGCTTGCGAGGCTTTTTCACAAAGAGGGAATGCAGG
>PBQX02000048.1:0-16187 GCA_002725175.2 Paracoccaceae bacterium | reverse complement strand
TCAATACAACTGGTTAGTGAATTCTGATATTCTTCGGGCATGGCGATTCTTTTAAAACCTATTGCATTGATTGGACTGATGGGTTCTGGAAAATCGTCAGTCGGAAAAATGTTAAAAGGACAATTGGAATGCAAGTTCATTGATACCGACGGTGCTATTATTGATGAATTAGGGTTAAGTATATCTGAAATTTTTGAGAAGTTTGGTGAGGCATATTTTAGGAATAAGGAAGAGCGTTTAATTTTAAATTTAAGTCTAGAAAATAAAATAATTTTGGCTACGGGAGGAGGGGCAATAACATCATTAAAGGTCAGAAATTTTCTCCGGAGAAATTTTTTTACCATCTATTTGATGTGTGATATTGAAACTTTGTGGGCAAGGGTAAGTTTAAGCAAGCATAATAGGCCCTTAATTAATGATGACAATGGGAGGCAGAAATTGGAAAAACTTATAGCCGACAGGTCCCAATATTACTGTCAGGCGGATCTTACAATTCAGTCTACAAATCGAGATACAAAGCGCGACATTGTTAAAAATATTTTAACAGAGCTATCAAAGTCATCAATTGTTTCCAATAGGGAGATTTAAATTTTGAATAGGCTAAGAGTGGATTTAAAGGAAAGTAGCTATGAGATAATAGTTGGAAAAAATATACTATCCGAATTAGGAAAATTAATTACTGAAGTAGGAGATTTCTCGAAAATAGCTATCATCACGGATAACAATGTTGGGAATTTATATCTTGATGCAGTGAGAGGTAGTTTGCTTAAAAAGGGATTTTCTGTTTGCGATATTGAAATTTCTGATGGTGAGGGTGTAAAGGGGTGGAAATATGCAGAAAAATTAGTTGAGTGGATCTTAGAAAATAAATTAGATCGAGAGGGGCTTGTTATCGCTCTTGGAGGCGGGGTATTAGGGGACCTTGTGGGGTTTTCTGCGTCTATTGCCAGAAGAGGTTTGGCATTAATCCAAATCCCGACCACTCTATTAGCACAAGTAGATAGTTCTGTGGGTGGCAAGACAGCAATAAATTCAAAATTTGGGAAAAATCTTATCGGAACATTTTTCCAGCCAAAATTAGTCGTTTCAGATGTGTTGAGTCTTTCTAGTCTTAGTGGGCGTCACTTTTTGTCTGGAATGAGTGAAGTAATCAAATATGGATTAATTAGAGATCCCGTATTCTTTAATTGGATTGAAGAAAATCTTTCAGAAATTAAGTCTGGCAATCCAGACATAATCTCGGAACTTGTGATTTGGTCATGTTCAATTAAGGCACAATTTGTTCAAAAAGACGAAAGAGAAATGGGGGAGCGTGCATTGCTTAATTTAGGCCACACTTTTGGGCACGCTTTAGAAACATATACAGGTTATTCGAATAAGCTTTTTCATGGTGAAGCTGTTTCTATTGGAACAACTATTGCCTTCCAATTTTCACATTTTCTTGGAATGTGTTCTATAAGCGATGTTAACAGGTTAATCCATTTATATGCCAAATTAGGTATGAAGCATCAAATTAAAGACATTTCTATGACTTTACCTTCTCCTAAAGTCTTAATTAAGTTTATGCTGCAAGACAAAAAGGTAAAAAATGGAAATATTACTTATATTTTGCCAAAAAAAATTGGCAAATGTATAATTAGCGAAGATTGTTCTACAGAGAGTGTGAATGAATTCCTGAACACAATATGTCCTTAAATTAATCATTTACAATTTTTAAGTTCGTTTGTTAAAAACATAAACAAACATTATTTTAATCTTCTCGATCTTCTTTCAGGGCGTTGTCTCAAATTAAATGTCACAGATGGCAGATTTACTTTTTTAGTAAGTTGTGGAAATTTATCAACTCCATTAGGAATATTAGATGCAGCCACAAAAAATTCTTGGAATTTGGGTTCAATAGCCGTCTCCACTTTTTCTATTTTTTTGACCTGTTTTTCTATTTCTATTCGCATCTCGTAGTTTAATAGCGCTATTCTAGCTCCTGTGCCGGCGGCGTTTCCAGATGAGCTTACTTTATCAAGGCTGCAATCTGGTATCATCCCTAAGACCATAGCGTGCTTTGGAGATATGTGTGTTCCAAAAGCCCCAGCCAGAATTATTTTTTCAATTTTATCGGTGCCAATTTTATCTAAAAGGAGTTTTGCGCCAGCGTATAGAGCTGCTTTTGCGAGCTGAATTGCTCTTATGTCAGAATTCGAAACTTTGATAGGGTTAGTTTCGTTCCTCACCAAAATATAAGAATTTGTCCGACCGTCCGGTACACATCTTTCAGATCCAGTTTGTTCTGAAGATCCGATTAGCCCTGTTTCGTCAACTAATCCAGACAATCGCATTTCAGCTATTGCTTCTATAATTCCTGACCCACATATCCCCGTTATTCGAATTCCATTACAAGTTTCATCTGACAACCAGTCTTCGTGCCCTATTATTTTAAAAAACGGCGTCTTAGTTATAGGATCGATTTTTACTCTTTCAATTGCTCCTGGTGCCGCACGCTGCCCACAAGTTATTTGTGCACCTTCAAAAGCAGGGCCAGTGGGTGATGAGCAAGCAAGAAGCTTTTCACTATTTCCTAAAATAATTTCAGCATTTGTTCCAACATCTACAATTAAAGATAGTTCCTTTAGATTATATGGAGTTTCGGATAATATGACGGCAGCAGCATCTGCTCCTACATGTCCCGCAATGCAAGGTAAAAAATAAACTAAACCGTTTTTGTTAATGGTTATCTCTAAATCTTTTGAACGCACCGTTATCGAGTTGGCTTTGGTAAGAGCGAAAGGCGCTTGACCTAATTCTGTTGGGTCTAACCCTAGTAATAAATGGTGCATTACGGGGTTGGCAACAAATACAATTTCATAAATATTATCAAGATCTATACTTAATCTTTTAGATATATTTTTGATTAAGGAATTTATTGAGGCACGGATGGCACTTGTCATTTCGTCGGCGCCATTTTCATTAAGCATTGCGTAACTTACTCTGCTCATTAGATCTTCACCAAATTTTATTTGAGGGTTCATGATTCCTTCTGAATCTAGAACTTCACCTGATTTTAGGTTGCATAGATGTGCTGCAACTGTTGTCGAGCCGACATCTATAGCTAAGCCAAAAAGTTGTCCCTCAAAAAAACCTGGATAAATGTCAATTACTTCATAAGAGTTTGAAATGTAGTCAAATCTTACTATACAACTTATCTTCCAAGAGCTTTTCCTCAGCTGACTTTGAATTTTTTGTAAAAGATTAAAGTGTAAATTGACGTTGCTTAAATTCCATTGCTCCTTTAGGGCAGAAAGTATCCGTTCAGAATCTCCTGATGGCTCATCCATAGTAGGCTCTTCAACTTCGATATACATAACACTTAGAGTTGGTTTAAGTGTTATGTCCCTATGATCAATCTCTTTTCTAATTACTTGCTTATGAATTTGGCTTTCTGGCGGCACATCAATTACTAGATCTTTTTGAATTTTAGCTTGGCAACCTAATCTTCTGCCAGTTGGGAGGCCCCTTTTTAAATCATACCTCTCCTCGACTTCATTCCAGCTGGAAATAGCATCGTCTTCGACCGTAATTGCAAATTTTGGAAATTTTCCTTTACCTGGAGTTATTTGGCACTTTGAGCAGATTCCTCTACCACCGCAAACACTATCAAGATCAACTCCTAATGCCCTTGCAGCATTTAATATAGAAGTTCCTTTCTTAACACTTCCTCTAATTCCAGAAGGGGTAAATATGATAGTTGGGTCTTTGCTCATAATAAGTATCTTATCTTCGGCGTCTTCTCCTAATTCGCCGTTCATCTGTTTTTGAAGTACTGCCTGATTCACTGGCCTCATCATTAGGTACACGATTGGATTTTATCCATTCGTAACTATTTGGGTCATTATTATTCAACAAATTAGCTGCCCTTATAGCATCCATTTCTTGTTTCCTTACCGGGTTCATAATTGCACTTGTCATCCCACTAGCAATAGCCATCGGGAGGAATGCGGAGTTTATACCGTGCCTATTAGGAAGGCCAAAAGAAATATTGGAGGCTCCACAAGTTGTGTTAACTCCGAGGTCTAATCTTAGCTTTCTTACTAGCTCAAAAACTTGCCGACCAGCCGTAGCCATTGCTCCAATAGGCATTACTAAAGGGTCTACCACAATGTCACTAGCGGGAATGCCATAATCTGAAGCTCTTTCCACTATTTTTTTTGCCACTTGAAACCTTACTTCTGGGTCTTCAGAAATTCCAGTGTCGTCATTTGAGATTGCTACTACTGGCACGTTAAACTTTTTTACTAGTGGTAAGATTGATTCCAATCTTTCCTCTTCGCCAGTCACTGAATTTAAAAGTGGTCGTCCCTCAGCTGTTTCTAACCCAGCTTTCAAAGCCTCTGGAACTGAACTGTCAATGCATAATGGTATCTCGACAAGATTTTGGACAAGAGAAATCATTTTTTCCATTAGAGGAGGTTCTGTCTCATTTGGATTAGGATTTGAATTATATACGACGCCGGCATTAATATCGAGCATATTTGCTCCACAAGCCACTTGCTCTAAGGCATCTTTTTCAACAGTTGAAAAGTTTTCAGCTTCTAGTTCTTTGGCAAGAGCCTTCCGGCCTGTGGGGTTTATTCTTTCGCCTATAACGCAAAAAGGTTCCTCAAATCCAATTATTATTGTTTTTGATTTAGATTCAATTGTTGTTTTGGTCATAAATTTCGTCCCTTAATCTGTATGCTGCGCAGTATTTATATTCTTTATAAAATCTGATGATTTCTCTATTCCCCCAAGAGGAAAAAAGTGAATCCCTTCAATATTGGTATTCGGATTGCTTTCCTTGTAATCTGCTAGTTCCGTTAGAATATTTGTCGGTTCAAATGGAAACAAAAGTTTTGTTATATCTTTTGCTCTACGTTCCAGGACCCTAAGTGAAGGTCCAACACCGCATGCTATTGCGAACTTTATCATTGTTTGAAGCTTTGCAGGGCCAGCAATCCCAACATTTATTGGGAGAGTTATCCCATTGGAAAGAATCTTATTGGCCCAATCTATAACTGGTTTAGACTCGAATAAAAATTGTGTAGCAATGGAAATCTTTGCATTAGTATCTTTTGAATAATCTTGTTTCCATTTTAGGGCGTTCATTACATTTATATCGCTGCCATTTGGGTCAATATCTTTGTTCCCTTCTGGATGTCCAGCGACATGAAGGCGCTCAAACCCATATTTTTCAAATAATCCAGTTGAAAGTAACTCCATTGAATTTGAAAGATTTCCCAAAGGGCGGTCAACGCCTCCTGCTAATAACAGTGCTTCATTCACTCCTATTTCTGAATACCGATTTATCCAATCTTCCAAAACTTTATTATCTTTGATAATCCTGGCTGGAAAGTGAGGCATGGGANTGAAGCTTGCCGATTTAATCCTTTTTGCAGTGACAAGCATGTCTTCTATTGNCGTTCCTTCTAAGTGAGCTATATAAACTCTTGTTTTTTTTGGCCACAGATTTTCAATATTTTCCAATTTTCCAAGCGTTCTTGGCATCACTTCTATTGAAAAATTTTTTATCAATTTTGAAATATTTTTAGTTAACATAGATTTCCATCATTTGAATTGCATTGGTGTCCAGCCGTCATTATCGACATATGCTTTCAAGGTCTTTGCATCGAACTTCTGTTCCAGCCGANCNGACTCTTTTTCAGCTGCTTCNTTATCAGTNCTTTCAGAATGCNTAAAAACTAATTTTTTCCATTCTCCCAAGTATGAGTCAGTATCTTTTAGATTTGCTTTCATAGCACATCTATCTATAGCTTTTTCAAATTTGTCAGAAAGTTGAATTTTAATAGCTTTTCTCCCTTTGCCTACTATTATTTGTGCAGGGATATCTCTCCAACAAAGTAATGTTAAGTCACTCATAGNATTCTCCTTACCAAAGATGTATTTTATTGAAACTGAAATTTATGGTAAGGGCACGACCCCGAAAACACTAATTGCGACAGTAAGTAATTTATTGGCAAAAAAAAATTCCTAGGTAGAGGGTGTAATTTTTTGGCCTTAAAAAGTTTGAAAATTTGAAATTTTTTTCTAAACCATCGTGTGACAGAATCTTATTTTTAAGTTACTGTTGTTAAAATTAATTTAATGGGCNATCTACTGTGAATCAAAAAAATATTTACCACAACATTAAAGGAAAATATTTTGCCGCTTTAGACCTGGGTACAAACAGCTGCCGAATGTTAGTAGTTCGAACTACTGAGACAGCTTTTGAAGTTCAAGATTCATTTTCAAAATCAGTTGGGTTGGGAAGTANCTTGGAGTCAACAGGATATTTGTCCAAGTCTGCCATAATTAAAGCAATGCGAGCTCTAAAGGTATGTAAAAAAAAGTTTGATCAATATCCNATTGAAAGTTGGAAATTGGTTGCAACTGAAGCCTGTAGAAGAGCTAAAAATGGCAGACATTTTCTAAAACGAGTTCANAGTGAAATTGGTTTAAGGTTGGAAATAATTGAACCAGAAGAGGAGGCAAAATATGCTGTGATTGGCTGCGCCCCATTAATGAAGAAGAAATTTAACAATGTTTTAGTGGTTGATATAGGCGGAGGTTCAACCGAATTAGTATGGCTTAAATTTAAAACTAGGTGCCAAGATGATAGGTTAGATCAGCTTCTCAACCTTAAATTTAAAAAAAGTATACCACATTCATTAGCAAAAAATATTCCTAAAAAATCAAATGTTGCGAATGGGCAAGCTGANGTAATAGACTGGCTNTCTATTCCCTTAGGGGTTTCTACTCTAAGCCAGAAGTATTTTGACATTGAGGAAGATGGAGTGAAATTTGCTCTAATGGTGTGTGATTTTGAGGATCATTTATCTTCATTTTTGCCGTATAATAGTGATTTCTATTTATCGCGAAATCTAGATGTTCAGGTCATAGGTACCTCTGGTACTATTACTACAATAGGAGCTGTTCATTTAGGTTTAAAAAAATATGATAGAGACCAAGTTGATGGTCTTGAGTTAAAAGCTGAAGAAGTTGAGGAAGTAATAAAAAATCTTTTTAAAATGGGTTCTTCAGGAAGGAAGAAGAACCCTGCGATTGGTGACAGTCGTTGCGATCTGATAATACCAGGTTTAGCAATAATTCAGGCTATACTAAGTAGCTGGCCTGGCAAGCAAATGTGTATAGCAGATAGAGGACTTCGTGATGGAATCCTTCATACNTTAATTAGAAAAAATGCCGTCAAATTTAATAAAAATAAAGTATAAATAAGTGAAGCGAATGTCATCAAATGCAAGACCGCTTGCCGTAAAAGTNAAAACTGCAAAAGGTCGAAAAATTTCTTCTACTAGATGGCTGCAAAGGCAACTCAATGACCCTTATGTGCTAAAAGCCAAATCGATTGGGTATAAATCTAGGGCTGCATTTAAACTTATCGAGATAGATGAAAGATTTAATCTTTTAAAATCTGGAATGACGGTTATTGACCTTGGTTGCAGTCCTGGAGGGTGGTCGCAAGTGGCATTAGAAAAAGTTTGTTCCAAGGATGAAAAAAATGCNCTTAATTCGCTGGGTAGAGTTATAGGAATAGATCTAAATGAACCAGAGGCNATTCCTGGTTTGGAGTTTTATAAAATTGATTTCTTGGACATAGATCCAATCGATTTGATAGACAAGTTGAAAATAAATAACGTAGATATTGTCTTGTCAGATATGGCATCTAGTTCTTCAGGGCACAAGAAAACTGATCATTTGAGGATAATGGCTTTGTGTGAGTCGGCAGCATTTTTTGCAGACCATGTATTGAAACGGGGAGGAGTGTTTGTAGCTAAGGTTCTTTCTGGTGGTGCAGAGCCAGAATTACAGAAACTGCTTAAAATAAAATTTGAAAAAGTAATTAATTTTAAGCCCCCTGCAAGTAGAAAAGATAGTTCAGAAAAATATGTTGTTGCTATTGGATTTAGGGCCTAAAAGCATTTTGTAAGATAAAAAGCATAGGGTGTTTATAATGGAAATTTCTGAAGGGTTAACTTTTGATGATGTGTTGCTAGTGCCAGCTGCTTCCGATGTAGTGCCTGGAGAAGTTTCAACTTCAGTAGAGTTAATTAAGGGAATAAAACTTAATGCCCCAATTATGTCTTCAGCGATGGATACGGTGACTGAATTTGAAATGGCAACAGCAATGGCTCAATTTGGAGGATTGGGAGTTATACATCGCAATATGAGTATAGAGGAACAAGCTAAAATGGTTAGGAAGGTGAAGCGCTTTGAAAGTGGTGTTATCAGCAATCCAATAACTCTAAGAGAGCATCAGACAGTTCGTGAGGCCAGAGCTCTGCAGAAAGAATTTAATATTACAGGGTTTCCCGTGGTTGATGATGAAAATAAACTGGTTGGTATTTTAACAAACAGAGATATGAGATTCTCCTCTGATGAACAGTTGAAAATCTCAACTATTATGACAAAGAAAAATCTTGCAACAATAAATTCTGGATCTGATCCATCTATTGCCAAAAAAATAATGGCTGAGCGANGAGTTGAAAAACTCCCGATAGTTAAGAANGATAATGAATTAATTGGACTGATTACAATAAAGGATCTCGAGGGCGCTATATTGAATCCATTGGCGACAAAAGACAATGAGGGCAAGCTCCGCGTAGCTGCAGCATCAACCGTGGGAGAAGAAGGTTTTGAAAGGTCTTCGAGGCTTATTGAAAGTGGGGTTGATTTTATAGTAATTGATACGGCACATGGTCATTCTGACCAAGTTCTTAAAGCTGTTAAGCTTGTAAAAAGTAATTTTCCTAAAGCAAAGGTCATTGCAGGAAATGTCGCTACAGCCAAGGGTACANGTGCTCTTATAGAAGCAGGGGCTGATTCAGTAAAGGTAGGGGTTGGGCCAGGTTCTATATGTACTACAAGAGTAGTATCTGGAGTCGGTGTGCCTCAATTAACTGCTATATTAAACTGTGCTAAGGAGGCGCAAAAAACNGGACATACTATAATTGCTGANGGGGGAATNAAATTCTCAGGAGATTTTGCTAAAGCAATTGCCGCTGGAGCTTCTTGTATTATGGCAGGGTCTATTTTGGCTGGAACAGATGAAGCACCTGGGGATCTTATTTTATATNAAGGTCGGACATTCAAAGCTTATCGAGGCATGGGATCTTTGGGTGCTATGGCTCGCGGTTCGGCAGATAGATATTTTCAAAAAGAAGTTTTGGAGGAAAAGCTAGTGCCNGAGGGGGTTGAAGGCCAAGTTCCGTATAAAGGTCCAGTNGGAAATGTTCTTCATCAAATGATGGGAGGCCTAAGGGCCTCTATGGGATATACGGGNGTGAGATATTTAGNGGAAATGAGCTCAAAATGTNANTTTATNAAGATTTCTAACTCTAGTCTTGAAGAAAGTCATGTNCATAATGTTCAGGTAACTAGGGAAGCTCCGAATTATAGAGGTGAGTAATTAAATTCGGAAAGNTATTTTAAATGAGACCTTCTGCACAATTTAGATCAGCACAGGAAATATTAGAGACCCTTGTATCTTCTGAAATGTCTCTAAAAGTTTTAANTAATTGGGGGCGCCAAAACCGATTTGCTGGCTCCAAAGATAGGCGAAAAATTCGAGACATAGTTTATTACTGTTTAAGGAATAAAAGGTATCTCTTACATAGATGGAGTAATAAGGAGAGTAAGGGTGATGGTAGAAATTTAGTTCTGTCTTTTTTGTATGATCACTACCATAATGATCATTTAACTGATTTTAATNTTTTTTTTGGAAGCAGAGATTTTGATCTGCAACTGCTATCTGACACTGAGCGCAATATTTTATCAAATAAATCTTTAAAAAGGGAGGCTATAAGGGAAGATCCAGTAAAATATAGCTACCCAGATTTTTTAGATAAGTCATTGAAGAGGTCATTGGGGAAAGATTTTTCAAAAATAATGGAATTATTTCTGAAGCGGGCATCTGTTTTTATAAGGGCAAATAAAATCAAGATTTCTACAAAAGACTTGACTTCAAAGTTAAAGGCTGAGGGGTTTGAAATTGAGTCACAAATTAAAAATAGGGACGCATTAAAGGTTTTGAATGCTTCCAATAAGCTCAAGCTTTCGAAACATTTTTCAGAAGGTTTATTTGAATTTCAGGACTTAGGCTCGCAGCAAGTAGTAAATAATATTGTTGTTAAAGAAGGTATGTCAATTTTAGATTTTTGTGCTGGTGGTGGTGGCAAAAGCTTAGCATTGGCCTCACATTTCTCGAACAATATAGAACTCTATGCATATGATTTAAATTCTTCAAGGTTAAAGCCTTTCAAAATTAGAGCAAAGCGAGCTTGTGCAAAGATTAAGTTCTTAGATGATAGAATGCTCTTCGGAAAATCATTTGATGCTGTGATAGTCGATGCTCCATGTTCCGGTAGTGGAACATGGCGGAGAGATCCATTTACAAAATGGAATTTAACTCTTTCCGAGATAAATAAATTGACAGAGATTCAATATAGTATTCTTAATCAGGTTGTGAGTTATGTAAATAAAAGTGGGCTAATTTTCTATATTACTTGCTCTTTGTTAGATGAAGAAAATGGTGAAGTCATTTCAAGATTCTTAAAAAACAGTAATGATTATTGCTTAGAGAGAGAGCAATTTATTTCGCCATTGGAGGGTGGGGATGGCTTTTTTCTTTCTGTTTTAAAAAAAAATAAATAATTTTGTTGATTTGTTCACGTTTTGATCTATAAGTAAAACTAGAACATATATAGAACAAAATAATTTAATATGAACTTTTTCTATATCAGTTGATGAAATAGAATAGTTGTGAAATAAGGAAGAAAAATGGCGACACTTGTAAACTTATCAGAAAGACAGGGAATGGATAAAGAAAAGGCATTAGAAACAGCATTATCGCAAATTGAAAGAAGTTTTGGGAAAGGCTCCATAATGAAGCTGGGGCAAGATAATCCTGTGTCCGATATTGAGGCGATATCTACTGGATCTATTGGTCTAGACTTAGCACTAGGTATAGGCGGATTGCCAAAAGGAAGAATAATTGAGATATTTGGCCCAGAAAGTTCAGGAAAGACGACACTAGCATTGCATGTGATAGCAGAAGAGCAGAAAAAAAGTGGGGTATGTGCTTTTGTAGATGCGGAGCATGCGCTGGATCCAAATTATGCTCGAAAACTTGGGGTGAATTTGGATGATTTGTTAATTTCTCAGCCAGATGCAGGGGAGCAGGCTCTTGAAATTACAGAGACATTGGTACGGTCAGGAGCTGTATCAGTGGTTGTTGTTGATAGTGTTGCCGCATTAACACCAAGATCTGAGTTGGAAGGTGATATGGGTGATGCACAAGTTGGGGCGCAAGCTAGATTGATGAGTCAAGCTATGCGAAAATTAACCGGTTCTATTAATAGATCAAATTGTATGGTCATTTTCATAAATCAGATTCGAATGAAAATTGGGGTTATGTTTGGAAGTCCTGAAACTACCACGGGGGGTAATGCCTTAAAATTTTACTCTTCTGTTCGGCTGGATATAAGGCGTATCGGCGCATTAAAAGATAGAGATGAAGTAGTTGGAAATGCAACTAGAGTAAAGGTTGTAAAAAATAAGGTAGCCCCTCCCTTTAAGCAAGTTGAATTTGATATAATGTATGGGGAAGGAATATCAAAAACAGGCGAGCTTCTGGACATAGGAGTTAATTTAGGTTTTGTAGAAAAGTCAGGTTCCTGGTTTTCATATAAGGATGAGAGAATTGGTCAAGGTAGGGAAAATGCAAAAATCTTTTTGAAAGACAATCCTGAAATCGCTCAATCTATTGAAAAGCAAATAAGAGATAGCGGAAAAGATATAGCTGAAGAAATAAAAGAAGTTGACCCTCCAGTTGAAAAAGAGGGATAGGCAGACTAAAGTTTGGGGCAATTATGGGTAGAATAGTTGTCCCAGAAAAAAATCGATTTAAGTCATTCCTTTAATCATTTGCGTGGCATGTCAAAATAAGTTATTTCCTTAATATATTTGAAAGTTATTTAATTAAATAAAGACTATATTAATTAAATAATGAAATATTTGGAATTAGACTTATGGCAAAATTAAATGAAATCAGGTCAAAATTCATAGATTATTTTATAAAGAATAATCATGAGGAAGTTCAAAGTTCACCCTTAGTTCCCATGAATGATCCCACCCTGATGTTTACAAATTCAGGGATGGTTCAATTTAAAAATGTTTTTACAGGCGACGAGACTAGAGATATTCCGCGAGCGGTAACTTCACAAAAATGTGTAAGGGCTGGCGGGAAACACAATGATCTCGATAATGTAGGGTATACAGCAAGACATCATACATTTTTTGAGATGCTAGGAAATTTTTCCTTTGGTGATTATTTTAAAGAAAGAGCGATTCCATTGGCATGGGACCTGGTCACCAAGGAATTTGGACTTCCAAAAGAAAAGCTTCTAGTCACTGTGTTTCATGATGATGATGAGGCGGTCAATTTATGGAAAAGTTATGCTGGGATAAATGAAAATAAAATTATTCGAATAAATACCTCCGATAATTTTTGGTCTATGGGACCTACTGGGCCTTGTGGGCCTTGTTCTGAAATTTTTTATGATCATGGTGATAAAATTGAGGGCGGACCTCCAGGATCCAAAAATGAGGATGGTGATAGGTTTGTTGAAATTTGGAATTTGGTTTTTATGCAATTTTATCAAATGGAAGGAGGGCTACGAGAAAATCTTCCTAAGCCTTCAATTGATACGGGTATGGGTTTAGAAAGAATGGCAGCCATACTTCAGGGAAAGCACGATAACTACGATACCGACTTAATGCGATCTTTAATAGAGGAATCAGCAAAAATTAGCTCAACAGATCCAGATGGTGTTTCCAAAAATCACCATAGAGTTATTTCAGATCACTTGCGTTCAGCGGCGTTTTTGATAGCTGATGGGGTTATGCCTTCGAGTGAAGGCAGAGGTTATGTTTTAAGGCGTATTTTAAGGCGTGCCATGCGACATGGAAATTTAATGAATATAAATGAACCATTTATTCATAAGTTAGTTGGAAAATTGGTTGATTTAATGGGTGGGGCTTTTCCTGAACTTAACAGCAATCAGTCTTTAATAGAGAAGGCCTTGCATGCTGAGGAAAGCAAATTTATTACAACTTTAGATAAGGGTCTTAGTTTGTTAGAAAGTGAGATTAGGGATCTAGGGAATGGGCAAGTCCTTGATGGGAAAATTGCTTTTAAATTATATGATACATTTGGGTTTCCTCTTGACTTAACTCAAGATGCTTTAAGAGAAAAGAATATGACTGTTGACTTGAATGGTTATGAAGCTGAAATGAAGGCACAAAAGGAACGGGCAAGAAATGCTTGGTCTGGAAGTGGAAGTATTTCTGAAGACAAGGCATGGTTAAAGATAATTGAGAATAATGAAAAAACTGAATTTCTTGGGTATGATCAATTGCAATGTGAGGGATTGATCATGTCATTCAATGTTAGCGGATCTGAAGTCAGTAAAGTTAAGGGAGGCGAAACTGCTCAAATGCTTTGCAATCAAACTCCCTTTTTTGGAGAATCTGGTGGTCAGGTTGGAGACAAAGGGGTCATTGAATCTTCAACAGGGACGGGAAAAGTTGAGAATGTTTTTAATATTAGAGGTTTTGTTATTCATGAAGTGGCAGTGACAGAAGGTGAAATTTCAGTTGGACAGACTCTTAAATTATCAGTGGAAGAATCCAATAGATTTAAAATCAGAGCAAATCATTCCGCAACGCATATCTTACACGAAGCACTTCGGAATAATTTAGGGCAGCATGTAGAGCAGAGGGGGTCGTTAAATTCTAGCGACCGTTTGAGATTTGACTTCTCTCACAATGCGCCTGTTTCTAGTGTTGAAATAGAAAAAATTCAAAATGAAGTAAATACTCTTATTAGGCAAAATTCGAAAGTAGAGACAAATATTCTTGATCTTGAAAAAGCTAAAAAGTTGGGCGCTAGGGCTTTGTTTGGAGAAAAATATGACCATGATGTGAGGGTTGTTTCAATTGGCAAAAGAGAAAATTCTTCCTTAGGTTTTTCTGGCAATTCCTACTCGGTTGAACTTTGTGGCGGAACTCACGTTAATTATACAGGAGATATTGGATATTTTATAATTACTGCTGAAGTTGCTTCGTCTGGTGGAGTTAGAAGAATTGAAGCCTTAACTGGTCAAATGGCGATAGATTATAGTCTTGGAATGTTAAATATAGTGACAAATCTTTCTGGTCATCTAAGGACTACATCTGATAAATTACTAGACCGAGTAGATGCCCTTTTAACTGAAAGAAAGTTAAATCAACAGGAAATATCAAATTTGAAAATTAAGTTGAATTCAGTAAATCATGATTTGGAAGCTGGAGATTCAAGTTTAGATAAAGCGATTGAAATCAAAGGGATAAAGCTTTTAAGTAAAGTAGTTGAAGATTTACCAATTAAAGACATTAGATCTTTGCTTGATAAGAAAAAATCTAACCTAAAGAAATCTATAGTCATAATTTTTTCAAAAACTGATAATAAGGTTATGATTACTGTTGGTGCAACTTTAGATTTAGAAGACCGAGTTTCAGCCGTAGATATTGCCAGGTTGGCAAGCAAGGCGTGTGGGGGGCAAGGAGGCGGTGGTAGGACTGATTTTGCTCAGGCTGGAGGATCTAATCCGTCTGGAATTTCTGCTGCCTTAGAAGAGATTGCAGCATATATCAATTCCAAATAAGTTTGTTCTAAGTAACTTTTGATAAATTGACTTGAAAGTGCTGATCAACCTTATCTAAAAATTGGGTAGTTGTTAGCCATTTTTGTTCAGGTCCTACCAATAGAGCAAGGTCCTTTGTCATGAAACCTTCTTCGACGGTATCTATAACTGTGGATTCTAAAATTCCAGAGAATTTAGCCAATTCATTATTTTTGTCCAGCTTGGCTCTATGTTTAAGACCTCCTGTCCACGCAAATATTGATGCTATTGAATTAGTAGAAGTTTCTTTGCCTTGCTGATATTGACGATAATGCCGGGTAACAGTTCCGTGAGCTGCTTCAGCCTCGACAATGCTGCCATCTGGGCTCATTAATTGACTTGTCATCAATCCAAGAGAACCAAAGCCTTGTGCTAAAGTGTCGGATTGGACATCGCCATCATAGTTTTTGCATGCCCATACAAAGCCTCCTTCCCATTTCAATGCGCAAGCAACCATGTCGTCAATCAGCCTATGCTCATAAGTAATATTTGATTTTTTAAACTGCTCTTCAAACTCTTCCTCATAAACCTTTTGAAATAGATCTTTAAATCTTCCGTCGTAGGCTTTGAGAATTGTATTTTTTGTTGATAAGTAAACTGGCCAATTCATTCTCAGACCATAATTGAGAGACGCTCTTGCAAAGTCTATAATAGACTGGTCTAGATTATACATTGCCATGGTAATTCCAGCAGAAGGGGCTTCAAAAACCTCTTTTTCTATTATCTTTCCATCATCTCCTACAAATTTTAATGATAACTTGCCCTTTCCAGGAAATAAAAAATCGGTCGCCCTATATTGGTCAGCGTATGCATGTCTTCCTATAACTATTGGCTTGTTCCAGCCTGGGACAAGTCTAGGTACATTTTTGCAAATAATTGGAGCTCTGAATACCACTCCTCCAAGGATATTTCGTATTGTGCCATTAGGAGACCTCCACATCGATTTTAATTTAAATTCATCTACTCGCGCTTCGTCTGGAGTAATTGTGGCACATTTAACACCGACCCCTATTTCTTTTATTGCTTCCGCAGCGTCAATTGTTATTTGGTCGTTTGTCCGATCTCTTTCTTCAATTCCTAAGTCAAAATATTTAAGGTCTACATCTAAATAAGGTACAATTAATTTTTGTTTTATATAATCCCATATTATCCGGGTCATTTCATCGCCATCTATTTCCACAACCGGATTTTCTACTTTAATTTTTCCCATTATTTGACCTTGTTTTATATAAAAAAGCTAATCACCTCTTATATTAGTATTTATAAAATATAAAGGTTATAAATTGATTATTTCGCATAAAACTGATTAATGTTTGGCGAAAATTATTGTAAACTTTTTTAATTTATAATAGAATTTATAATTATTATTTTTTTCTTAAATGTTTTAAGGGGTGTAGCTCAATTGGTAGAGCATCGGTC
>PBQX02000113.1:0-9456 GCA_002725175.2 Paracoccaceae bacterium | reverse complement strand
ACTTTTTTGGAGCCTCAGCCTTTGCAGGAGACTTTTTTGGAGCCTCAGCCTTTGCAGGAGACTTTTTTGGAGCCTCAGCCTTTGCAGGAGACTTAGATGTCGAAAAATTACCAAAATCTTCAATAGAACCACCAGCGCCAACAGCCTCAGCTATGCCCGATTTTTGAGCACCTTCTGTCAAAATATTTGTAATTTTGACTACAGTTAAGCTCTGCCTATGACCCTTCTTTCGTTGAGAAGAAGATTTTCGTCNTCGCTTCACAAAAGAAATAGTTTTAGGGCCTCGAATTTGGTCAATCACTTCAGCCTGCACTCCAGCATCTTTAACAAATGGTGTNCCAACAACCATTTTATCACCACCGACTAACAAAACTTCATTAAATTGAACTTTTTTTCCAGGAAATGACGCCAATTTCTCAAGTCTTAAAACTTGACCCTTTGAAACTTTATACTGTTTCCCACCAGTCTTAATAACTGCAAACATTTCTAAACCTTTTATGTACGCGCCCTTTGGTCCTGAAGAAAAATATTCAGCGTTTATCTACCTAGGGCTGCATGTTTAATTCCCATGACTTAATGATTTAAATCAACCAAACTGTCAAGAAGTTTTGCAACTAATAATCAACATAAAACATGGCNCACAAAATTTTAGCTAAAAGTTCCCAAAAATAAACGAATCCNAAGAGATTATCCAAAAATACTAATAAAACTAGACCCACTTAGTAACACTTGCTCAAAAATCAAGCAAATTTTCGGCAATTACACTTTTAACATCGTCAAATATTGAGGTTTCTGATTTTTTAGATATTTATATGAACCTTCAATTAAGACTGGTCAGCATAATGAAAAGCAATATCAATTATAAAAAAAATCTTAAAATAGATGTTAAAAATAAAACAGAGTTACAGCTTTTGATAAAAGCCCTTGAGACTAAGATTAGTAAAATTGTGGCTAAAAGAGAACTTGAAATTTATCGAACCACTAAGAAAAAATATCTTAATGANCAGATATTAACAAAGATCAATAACTGGGCCAATTCCTCTGCAGTACGATCTGCTTTTGCTCGCTTAACAGTTTTGGCATTTTATGAGAAGAAATATATAAGTGTCGATAAAGTCACTTTTGAATTAAACATAAGTAAACCTGCAGCTAAAACTATGGTAGATTTCTGTATCAAAGAAGGGTGGATTGTCTCCGATGATTTTGGTTGCATTCAGGCAAGCCCGTTCTCAGAAAAGGCTTTTTCTTCTTATGTTCGAAAATTGAGTGAAAAAACACATGATGATCTAGAAGAGTTTTATAGCCTTAGCCTAGCTATTAGATCAATCCAAGATACTCTAAATAGCTAAAATTAAAAAAGTAACTTTATTAAATAAAAAAGTAACTTTTTTTTCGTTTACTTTGTGAATGAAGTATGTAAGAAATTCTTNAGTAGGTAAGATATAATGAGTAGGAANCCAAAATGAGTAAAAGGACTATTAGTGGTCAAAGCTGCCCTATAGCAAAAGCATTATGTAATTTCGGAGANCAATGGACTCTTTTAATAGCAAGAGATTTAATGAACGGGGTCTCAACCTTTGAAGGATTTCAACGCAGCCTAAAAATGTCCAGAAATCTCCTAACGCAACGTCTGAGANCGATGGAGTTAGATGGNATNATAAAAAGNGTCATACCTCCAGCTAGAAAAAGGGCCGAGTATAAGCCAACTCAAAAATGCTGGGATCTATTAAAGACAATGATTTCTATAATAAAATGGTCGGAAAAATGGATGCCAGATGTGGAAGGAAGTAAACTCGAAGCTGTTGACCAGAGTGGGAGAGAGATTGCATTAGAACTGATAGGTTCTGACAAAAAAATAATCAATGAATTTAGTGATGTNTCTTTTAAGATANTCTAAAAAAATTCTGCAATATGTTTTTTTCATTAGCAAATTTCGTNTTAAAAATTTTATTCGATTATTAAAATGNAAACTGTCTCATTCAAGAGAACGTCCTTCATTGTTAATCCACNGTCTGGCAAACTTTCCCTAAGTAAAAAGGTTAAGATACTAAAGCGGTACTTCAATGCCAAAAATTCGGAAATAATTATCTGCAATTCACCCATTAAAACTGCTAGCAAAACGTGCGAGGAGGTAAAAAAAGGTAGCTTGATTGTAGCTTGCGGAGGGGACGGAACGATTAATATCATTGCTTCCGAAGTAATAAGAAATAAAGGAGTAATGGCGGTTTGTCCAATGGGCAGAGGTAATGACTTTGCCAAAAATATAGGGATAACATCTTTTGAAAAAGCGGCTAATGCTTTTTTGAAAAAAAGATGCGTTGAAATAAAATATTTAACTCTAGGATTCGAAAATAGCCAGAAAGGTATTGGACTAACTTGCGCAGGCGTTGGCATGCTATCAACTGCAGCCTTTAGAGCTACTCAAATTCCCATCCTTAAAGGAAAATTACTCTACCTAACTGCAGCAATAATAAGTNTATTTAGGTTAAGAACCTACGTTTATAAACTCAAGATGGATGAAAAGTCCTTAAAATTTAACTCTATAATAATCGTTGTTGCTGCAGGGACNTACACTGGAGGGGGCCTACCTATTGCTCCCGAAGCAAATACACATAAAAATAAGCTTAATTTATTAGTTGCAAATAGCATTGGTAAATTGAAAGCCTTAGGGCTAATTAGGAAAGTAATAACAGGGAGCCATTTAAATGACCCTGCTGTAGAAAGCAGCTTCGGGAAATCTTTTAAAATTACAACAGATTCTTTAGATAAATATGGAAAATATGTGTATGCTGATGGGGAGTACTTAGGGGATACTCCTGTTAAAATTTCTATTGGGAAAGAACCACTTAAGGTACTTGCAAGTCACTTTGATTAGCATTATTTTTTATCAGAAATTAAAACCGATAGAAATATTGTTACTTTTACAAGGTGGAGCCTAAGCCTGATATGATTAATTATATGACCTGCTATAAAGGATCTGTAGAAGCCTGGGAAATAGACCATATGGGCCATATGAATGTTCAGTTTTACCTTAAAAAAGCGAACCATGCCTTAAAATTATTCTTCTTGAAAAATGACATAAATCCCAATAATGATCTGAGTTTTGATGAATTGTTTATTCTCGAACAATCTCATCTAAGGTATCTAGCAGAACAGAAAGCCGGATCCCCTCTATTCATTGACGTTGGGATCAATTCACTTAGCAATAATTCATTTACTTTAACTATGGTTATGAAAGAATTATTAAGCAAAGAACCGTCCGCCTCTTTTTCATTGAATTTTCGAATTATAGAGAAGAAAAACAAGAATATTCAAAATTTATTGCAACGCGCATACGAAAAATACCCCTTTCCTACCCCTGAATATGGCAAGCCTAAAGGCTTAAAATTAACCAAGAAAAAAAAGCTAATTCCTTCAATCAAGTTAGCAATAGAATTAGGTATGCAAGAAACTTTTTTAGGCATAGCTTCTTCTAGCGAAGTTGACGACGACAAATGCATGGGATTTGGAAACTATATGTCAATTATTTCAAACGCGGTTCCAAATATTTTATCGGAATCTCTATCAAAGGCTGATACAAATAGGTTTGGCGGAGCTGCCTTAGAATACTCATTTAAATATGAGAGCTTTGCTGGAATTGGCACTCCTTTGACCATAAGAAGTGGTTTGGTTGATTTGGGTGAAAAAACTTTTACATGGCGACACTGGATATTTAATGCCAAAAGCGGAATATTATTGGCAGAAGCTGAAGCACTTGTAATCACTTTAGACCTAATAAGCAGGAAATCTGCTGCAATGCCTAAAGAAATGTTTGGATCTTTAGAAGCTATTCTTATTGACCTTAACTAACGAACTTTTTAGCATAACTCTTAGGAGAAAATAGTGGCAGAAAAACACAATCAATCAATGATGGACAATTTATATTGGTGGGGGATACCTACCCTATTCAGATGTCCGAATGAGGAACCAGAGGATAAAGATATTGCATTAGTTGGCGTGCCTCATTCCACGGGAAATGGCACAACTGAAAGAGATCAACACCTAGGCCCTAGGGCACTTCGAAATGTTTCAGCGTTAGGTAGAAGGTTTCATAATGAATTTAATCTTGATCCTTGGGAAAAAGCGAAAATAGCAGATGTTGGAGATGTCCCTTTTCCTCAAGCAAACAACAATGAACATTGCATAGAACAAATAACCAATTTCTATAGAAGAATTGACTCTTGTGGTGCTAAACCTGTTTCCATAGGGGGAGATCATTCTATAACAGGAGGAATTCTTCAGGCTCTCGGAGGAGGCAATCTATCAAACGGGCTACCGGTAAGCATTCTCCACTTAGATGCCCATACGGATGTTTTTACCAAGGTAGATCATTTCCTGGGAGCAAAAAAATCAGCGGCACACTGGGGTGCATACTTAGCTGATCAAGGAAAAGTAGTCCCAAAAACATCAATGCAAATAGGGCTAAGAGGGCACCCAAGAACAGCGGATTGGTTGCAACCTTCTTATGACTATGGATACAATATTGTCACTATGAAAGAGTTTAGAAAAAGGGGTATTGCTAGTGTAGTGGCGGAAATACAAAAAACATTAAAAAATAACCCGATATATATTACATTTGACTTAGATTGCTTAGATCCAACAATTGCACCTGGAGTTTCAAACTTAGAACCTGGAGCAATGGGTTTTAATATAGACGAGGCAATTGAGATAATTCAGTCAACAAGAAATTTAAATGTTATAGGCGGTGATATAGTGTGTATGATGCCTACTAAGGACAGTCCAAATCAGATTACTGCTCATACCGCTTGCTCAATAATGTTTGAAATGATTAGCGTTATCGCAGACAATTTGGGCTGATTTTTTTAATTTCTTAATTGTAAAAATTGGTTAAATTTGAGAAAAAATATGGCAACCCAAATAATATTCGAAAAATTAGCAAAGCAGTTACGATTGCCAGTGATGGCAGCTCCCTTATTTATAATTTCGGTCCCCAAGCTTGTTATAGCTCAGTGTAAGGCCGGCATAATTGGAAGCTTTCCTGCCTTAAATGCCAGAGACAATGGTAATGCAGAGCCTGTTTTAGAGAAATGGCTCAAAGAAATAACGGAGGAATTAGACAAATATAATCAAAAGAATCCAGACAAACCTGCAGCGCCTTTTGCAGTCAACCAAATTGTACATAGGTCAAATAGCAGATTAAGGAGGGATATTGATATTTGCGTAAAATGGGAAGTTCCTTTATGGATCACCTCTTTAGGAGCACGCGAGGAGGTAAATGAGGCCGCTCATTCCTGTGGGGCGTTCGTTTTTCACGACGTAATCAATAACACTTTTGCAAAGAAAGCAATAATGAAGGGCGCTGATGGGCTGATAGCTGTAGCCTCAGGGGCAGGAGGTCATGCAGGGAATTTATCACCATTTGCTTTGGTTGATGAAATTCGATCCTGGTTTAATGGTCCATTATTGCTTTCTGGATCTATTTCTACTGGCCAATCCTTAATGGCAGCATTAGCTTTGGGCGCAAACCTAGGCTACATTGGGACACCTTTCATTGCTACAAAGGAAGCAAATGCAGATCAGAAATATAAAGAAATGCTCATAACATGCAGCTCGGAAAATATCATTAATTCTAGCCTTTTCACAGGAGTACCAGGCAATTACTTAGGACCATCTATTGAAGCAGCTGGGTTAGATATCACTAACTTGCCTGTAGCTAGTCCGGATACTATGAACTTTGACGAACTATCAAACAAACCAAAAGCTTGGAAAGAAATTTGGGGCTCTGGCCAAGGCATAAGTCCAATAAAGTCTATCTTAAGCACGGAAAACCTTGTTACAAGAATTGAAAATGAATTTTTAGAATGTAAAAATTATATTAAAATGGAAACATAGCTTGTAAAATCTATACGTGTTGCCCGCCATTAATTTCAATCTCTGTACCAGAAACATATGTAGATTGATCTGAGCAAAGATAAAATATTGTATCAGCAACTTCTTGAGGGCTTCCCAATCTCCGCAATGGAAGATCTTTAATCATATCTTTTGTTCCCTCACTCAATATACCTGTATCCACTTCTCCGGGAGCTATGGCATTAACTCTCACCCCTAATGGACCAAAATCAAAAGACATTTCTCTTGTCAAAGCAGCCAGCGCAGCTTTGGATGTAGCATATGCCGCTCCAGCAAAAGGGTGAACTCTACTTCCAGCAATTGAAGTAACATTAACTATTGAACCTTTTCCTTTTACGAGCTCATTTTTTAAACCCCGAGCTAAAACTACTGAAGAAAAAAAATTAACATGAAACACCTTTCCCCATATACTGAGATCAGTCTCTAATGTATTTAATCTTTTTCCATCTACGGTTTTAGGAGATATTCCAGCATTATTAACCAACGCATGCAACTTTCCATCCAGCTTATTTTTCAAATTTTCTATAGCTTCAATGGTATTAGAAGGGCTAGCTAGATCTACCTGAATATGATTATCTTTTCCTCCAGGCCATGGACATCTATCATCAAACTTCTGCCTAGAACAAGTAATAACTCTCCAGCCTTCGCTGCCAAATTTTTTTACTGTAGCGTGACCTATTCCTCTACTAGCACCTGTTAAAAGAACTGATTTCATTACATTATATCTTTTTGACTTACTACACATTATCCTGACTCATTTTATCAGGTTAGTCAAACATGTTTTATTTACCGAAAAAGGTGAAATTAAAATATTTCTCCATTACTTAAAAAAGTTTAAACCATTTAAAAGATTATATAAAGTAAATGGATGGAAAAACCTTTACGAAGTAAATATGGAACCTTAAAAATTTCCAGCGTTGAAATTGAGGCTCAGATAGAAGCCATTATTTTTGTTTTTTACCTTCGCTGGTTATTAGCAGCCTACCCGTTAGGATTTTACGGAAGCTACACACTTCTTGCAGGCTTTAATCCTTTTTCGCAGTTCCTTAAATACGGAATGATATTAGGGACTGCTTTTGGCATAACGCTGTTACTGCTTTCCTATATTATATATAGATGGACGGCAAAAAGGAGGAAAACCTTTCTTGAATCTGAAAAAATTCATGCTCTAAAATTTGAAAGTGATATTAGAAATTGGCGTATAGAAACTCTAGAAGCAGAACCCTTGTATTGGAGTAAATATTCTGGGTTAGAGTTTGAACAGGCTGTCTTTTCACTATTCGGAAAAATTGGCTGGGAAGTTTCAAGAACATTTGTGACAGGTGATGGTGGAATAAATATATCTGGAGTAGATGGATCCAGGAAAATAAAAATAATATGCCCTCAAACAAAGCTTAAGGTTGATATTTCACATCTCCGAAATGCTTTAGCTATAAAGCTAGAGAATGATATTGATGATATGTTTATAATTGCCTCACCAATAGGATTTACAAGTGAATCAATTGATTTAGCCAATAAAAATAACNTTATACTTCTTGATCCCGAANACTTATCTAAACTTGCACAAGGCCAGTTCAAAAGTTCCAAATCCAAATTAAAGGTTATTTAATTTATATGAATTCAAAAGATTGACGAAAATCAATTTCACATTAAACTAACTTNAATAGGAGAAATGCAATAAATATTATACCTGAAATACAGAAAATATCCTCCGAACTGGAAGAAATCTATAAAGATCTGCATGCAAACCCTGAGCTTGGNTTTGAAGANGTACGGACTTCAGAAATTGTGNAAAAAAAACTGCGGGAATATGGTGTGGATGAAGTCCATACTGGTCTCGGAAAGACAGGCGTTATAGGAGTAATTCGAGGCGAAAACCTGGGTAATAATAAAAGCATTGGGTTGAGAGCAGATATGGATGCTCTACCAATACAGGAAAATACCAAACTCCCCTATGCTTCGAAGATAACGGGCAAAATGCATGCNTGTGGCCATGACGGCCATACAGCCATGTTGCTTGGTGCATCAAAATATTTAGCGGAAAAACGGAACTTTAAAGGCACAGCTATAATGATATTNCANCCTGCTGAAGAAGGGTTAGGCGGCGCTGTTAAAATGATTGAGGATGGTTTNTTTGAAAAATTTCCTTGCGATGAAATTTATGGAATTCACAATACACCAAACGGAAAATTTGGAAAAGTNGGAATTTGTAANGGNATAGCGATGGCTGGAGCAGCATTTTTTGACATAATTATTAAGGGAAAAGGCAGTCATGCGGCAATGCCTCATCAATCAAAAGACCCTATTGTTATTGCTAGCAACCTAATCTCTCAACTTCAAAATATTGTCAGCAGAAACCTACCTCCACTAGAAAGCGTCGTTCTTTCGGTAACCCAAATCCACTCAGGATCTGCCTACAACATAATACCTGAAAATTGTANAATAAATGGCACTATTCGATATTTTTCTGANGAGTCTTACGGTATCGTAGAGAACCGCTNTAAGAAAATTTGCCAAGGTTTTGAATTAGCTAATGACATTAGTATTGAATTAAAAATTCGTAAAGTGTTNGATGTTCTAGTTAATGANTTTGAACTTTCAGATTCTTATATGGATGCTGCCGAAAAGATTGTAGGCTCAACATTTATAACTAGAAATGAATCTCCAGCGACAGGCTCAGAAGATTTTGCAGACATGCTAAANCATACAAAAGGTGCNTATTGTCGTATTGGGCATTCTGGAACGGAGCCTCTCCACAGTCCTAATTTTATCTTTGATACCAAAATAATACCTGTTGGAGCATCCATTCTTGCTAAAATAATTGAAGAAAGATTGCCCAAAGATTAAATTCATCCAAAACTGGCATAGAGTTTGCTTCTGTCAATTACATGACTTTATAGGAGATGACATGGGNACATTAGCAAGATTAGAACTTAACCGCTATCAAAGAGAGTTTCCGAGAATAATTAAAAGCCGGGAAGTTTCTCTTCCAAGATTTAAAAAATTAATNTCAAACCACCTTCGACAAACAAAAGACTCAAATTCTAAGAATCNGAAAAGTGTTAAAGGCAATTAGTNTAATTATGTGACCAGTCACTTGGATCAGAGGAATTTCCAGGTGAAAGCCCTAGAATATCGCCATCGGTACTACAACCCAATCCTAAAACGGTTCGATTAGCATAGTTAAAATACGAGACAACCTGATTAATTTCAAGAATTTCTCCATGAGAAAACCCTTCTTTTAACAANGAATCAAATTCATCTTTCTTAACATTTCCTGGATTTTCAGTTAANCTTTNAGCATACTTTAGGGCAGAAATTTCCTTTNTCTCCAAAGGAATATTATGNAGGNTTCTCTNATCTAAACAGNCTCGTATCCGCATAGCCTTTTCGTCATCATTAATTAAACGCCTTAAGCCTTCAAAATGATGCTCTACACAATATCTACATTCATTTAATTCACTAACCCAAACNCCAANAACTTCCAAAAACCATTTTGGAATTTTATTCGCAGAATGGTGAAGGACATTTTTATATAAGACCATA
>PBQX02000020.1:0-14051 GCA_002725175.2 Paracoccaceae bacterium | reverse complement strand
GTTCTATAGAGAAAGGAGCAATGCCTGCAAGGATATTTCCGCAATTTTGAGTGTCAGAAACCAAAGATTTATCAACTTGAACCTGAAGAAAAAGGTAATTAACATCCACATTTGGTTTTTCAGATTTGGATACTATTGCAACCTTGGAGGTAAGCGGTGTTCCCCCGCCTATACCATTAATCTGAAGAGTATCAGGTGATCCGAAGACGGAAAGAAGAAAGTTATCTCTTTCTTCCTTATTTGAAGGAATATCTTTTTTTAGAAAGTACAGACCTTTAGATGTTCCTCCTCGCATCCACATTGCGGGAACGCCTTTAGACATATTTCAAACCATGCTTCTTTAACTTTTCACGCATATTGTAAATATCAAGACCCAGTTCTCCGCTGGCTAATCTTTTGCGTTTTTCGACCTCTAGTTTTTCTCTCTCTTGGGCAAGTTTAAGCACATTTTCAGCTTCCGAATGCTTGACAATACAGACCCCATCATCGTCTGCCACAATAATATCTCCTGCGCTTACAGAGGCTCCTGCGCATACAATTGGAATATTTACTGAGCCAACAACTTCCTTAACAGTACCTTGTGCGTGATGTGCTTTGCACCAAACTGGAAATTTCATAGCTCTAAGATCTGCAATATCTCTGCAGCCACTATCTAGAACTAAGCCCTTACAACCCCTAGCCATAGCTGATGTGGCCAATAGATCGCCAAAATATCCTGCGTCAGAAGGAGAAGTGGTAGCCATAATCATTACATCGCCCGGTTTGATTTGTTCTATAGCGACATGGATCATCCAATTATCACCTGGTGCTGCCAAGATGGTTATTGCGGATCCAGCTATGCGTGTGCCTGGGATTACAGGAGACATATAACTCGCCAATAATCCTTTTCGCCCCTGTGCTTCATGAACAGTTGATACTCCGCACTTGGCCAATCCATCAATGACGCTTTTGCTAGCGCGATCAATATTTTGAACAACTACTCCGCCCATCAGAGTTCATCCTTACAAACAGGATACACAGTTTCAAACGCTTCAGCATACTCTGCGGGCCTTCCTCCAGCCATACCACCTGAATTTCTCCTAAAATGATTTCCTCTATTTTGAGCAACATTTGTATAATAATTCCACAAGTGGTGTTGCCCCTCCATGCATTCTATGGCGGCTCGCTTTTTATCCCAAACATCTGTTATATCCAAAAAAACATCTGGCTTCCAACCCATTTGCTCAGTTTGGTGAGGTTCAAAAAGATAAAGTTGAGGGGCACCTAAGACTTTTTCTCCTGGGTTGTGTCCCCATGCTTGCGCAATCATACGCGTTTCGATAGCAACTTTAGTCATCAGCATGTGGTCAGTGTTATATTGATCATATTTTGAATGGCTCATCATAAAATTAGGTTGTATTTTTCTGATTAAATCCACAATTTTATATTTTGCTTCCTTATTAATTTCCAAAGGGTAATCACCGAGGTCAAAAAACTTAATATCATGAGCATCTAGGGCTTTGGCTGCATTTTCCGCTTCTTTTCGGCGGTTTTCCTTAACTTTTTGAAGTGTCATGCCCTCTTGTTTCCAGAGCTTNGCACTTTCACCTCGTTCNCCATAAGACATGCAGGCNATTGTTACTTCGTANCCCAATTTTTGATGTAAAGCTATTGCTCCCCCACATCGCCATACAAAATCAGCAGCGTGTGCAGAAAGAATTAATGCTGTTTTTTTATCCACCATGATTGAGGTCTCTTTCAATCTTATCTAAGGTTTCCATAGCCGAAATTGCTTCCGTTACGCAGCCATTTGGCCTACGACCTTCTTTAATTGCTGAAATAAATTCCCTATCGATCAGCTCTATGCCATTATTTGATACGGCAACATTGCTAAGGTCGATTTGATTATTGTTCCCATCAAAAAGGTCATCATATCTTGCCAGGTATGTACCATTGTCACAAATATAGCGAAAGAATGTACCAAATGGCCCATCATTATTGAAGCTAAGAGATAGTGTGCAGAGTGCGCCATCATTTGCTTTCATCCCAATGGACATATCCATCGCTATACCAAGTTCAGGATGTATAGGCCCTTGTAATCCAAAAGCTTTGACTGCCTTGCCGCCAGTCTGGTATTGGAAAAGATCTACGGTGTGGCACGCATGGTGCCATAAGAGATGGTCTGTCCAGCTTCTTGGCTCTCCCTTGGCATTTGTGTTTGTCCTGCGAAAGAAATACGTCTGAGCGTCTAGCTGTTGCAGCTTTAATTCGCCGGCNANAATCTTNTTTTTGATCCATTGATGNGATGGGTTAAAACGGCGTACGTGACCAGCCATACAGGTCAAACCGGTCTCCTTCTGTTTATCAACCACACGATTGCTATCTTCAAGGCTATCAGCCATGGGAATTTCTATTAACACATGTTTGCCTGCATTCATGCAGGCTATTGCTTGCTCAGCATGGGCTTGGGTAGGGGTCGCTAGGATAATTGCATCGGGGTTGTCTTCAGAAATACATGCGTCAAGAGTAGTTCTTGCGTTAGGGATATTGCGTTCTTTAGCTAAAGATTCGATCTTCGCCTTGTTAGGGCCCATAACAGAGCTTACTTCAATACCTTCGATATTCTTTAAAGCATCCAGATGTTTAAGGCCAAANGCACCGTAGGCACCAGCAACACAGATTTTCATAAAACTTATCCTTTACTNNTATTTTCTAATATGATGTGACCAACTGCCGTGTTGGAAGCTGGGACATGATAATGACGGTGAACTTCTTTAACATCNTCGTTNAACGCACCGCGCATTATGAGCCACATAACCATTTCTATACCCTCGCTACCTGTTTCGCGAAGATATTCTAAATGTGTAATTTTACTTGCAGCAACTGGGTCTTTAGTCATTAGGTCTAAAAACCTAGCATCCCACTCTGAATTAATAAGACCAGCTCGCTTATATTGTAGCTGATGGCTCATACCNCCTGTACCAAAAACCACGACGTTTAAATCTTCTTCGTAGCTTTCAATAGCACGGCGGATAGCCTTGCCAAGTTGGTAACATCGATTTCCTGTAGGCGGCGGATATTGAACCACATTGACGCAAAGTGGGATAACAAGAGCTGGCCATTCATCTTTTGGCCCAAAGTCACCGTACATTACCGAGAGGGGTACGGTTAGGCCGTGGTCAACTTCCATTTCGTTCATGATCGTCATATCAAATTCTTCTAGGATTAATGATTGAGCTATATGGCTAGCCATCTTTTGGTGGTTTTTCACAACTGGNACCGGTCGTGGTCCCCAACCTTCATCTGCCGGTTGAAATTCAGCTGCGCAGCCTAATGCAAAAGTAGGGATNCACGAAGCATCAAACGCAGTACAGTGGTCATTNTAAACTAGAAAAATCACATCTGGCTTTTGTTTTTTCATCCACTCACGAGATTTTTTAAAACCTTCAAAAATTGGTATCCAATATGGCTCATGAGTAATCTTTGTGTCCATGGCCGCACCAATTGCNGGAACATGTGAGCAACCAATTCCTGCGGTAATTCTAGCCATCAATCTTTCTCCCACTCAGATTTCGTGCGGTTTCCTTCTATTGAACGTCCACCGTTAACCATCATTTCTCTATAAGCCTCAACTCCCATCCCTGTCATCCTGCCAGCTAGATTTTGAAAATTTATTCCATCATTAGCTGCCAATTTGGAAGTATAATAAATATTTCCTCCCAGTTCGAGGAGCAAATTCCAGTCTCGGTTTATTACAGCTTCACGTTGTGCACCTGTCATCGGGTATTTGTCTAAGTAACTTTTTTCATCGTTGTTAAACGCGTCACGATTTTTCTGCAAACGTAGTGATATGCAGAATTGATTTAAATGATAGCCTTCCCGTGAGCGGTCAGCATCAAAAACAAAAGTTCCTGGTATATCGTTGTATTCTTTGTCAGCCATATTGCTACGCTATCTATTGTACGATTCTACTTTATTTTCTTATACTTTAGCTATAAAAGTTTTCATTTTCCACCCAATGTTTTGGCAAATCAATGTTAACCTAAAAATGGTGCTCCTCACCTAGCTAGTAAAGACAATTTTCATAAATAGAATGAATAAGAAAGTATTAGATATATTTGTTATTGGGGGTGGAGTGAACGGTGTGGCTATTGCACGGGATGCTGCAGGCCGTGGACTTAATGTAGCTTTGGCCGAAAAGGGAGACCTGGCATCCAAAACATCTTCTAATTCAACTAAATTATTTCATGGCGGTTTGAGGTACTTAGAACATCTAAACTTTTCTCTTGTTAAAGAAGGTCTGAAAGAAAGAGAAATTCTTCTAAAAAATATGCCTCATATTGCTTTGCCAATGCGGTTCATTATGCCGCTGGATCAAAACTTAAGAATTAATAGCAAAACTCCAGTTTCACGATTTTTAAGCATCATTATGCCGTGGTTGAGAGGTAGAAGGCCAAATTGGTTAATACGGTTGGGTTTATTACTATATGATAAGTTGGGCAGAGCATCAATTCTGCATTCTACAACTGCTGTTGATTTACATAAAAGTATTGAAGGCAAACCACTTAAAAAGTGTTTTTCAAAAGGATATGAGTACTCAGATGTTTGGGTTGATGACTCTAGATTGGTTTCTTTAATGGCTAGGGATGCTACTGAAAAGGGTGCCCTAATAATGACACAAAATGAAGTGATTGGTTTTGAAAGAGCAAAAGATATTTGGCTCATAAAGACGAGTAAGGGTTCTTTTAAGGCACGCGTATTAATAAATGCTTCCGGGCCTTGGTCTTACCAGTTAGCGAGAGGTTTTTCTGCGGAGTTTGAATTTGGAAAGCTGAGACTTGTTAAGGGTTCGCATATAGTGGTGAAGAAGTTGTATGAGCATGAAAAAGCATATTTCTTTATGGGCAAGGATGGGAGAATAATGTTCTCAATACCGTTCCAGAAAGATTATACGATTCTTGGAACTACTGAAGTAATAATCGACGAGGGCAATGAAAATCCTAAATGCTCAGATGCTGAAATTGAATACATTTGTAAATTTGTAACAGATTATTTTGCTAAGCCAGTCTTACCTTCCGATGTGATATGGAGTTATTCTGGTATTAGNCCTTTGTTCGAAAATGAATCCGAATCTAATACGGCCCTCTCCAGAGATTATTTCTTCGATTTAAATGAAGAAAAGGGTTCAGGGCCACTGTTAAATATCTTTGGTGGAAAGCTCACTACACATAGAAANCTTGCTGAGAAGGCTCTNCAAAAAATAANNAATTATTTAGATATNGGNANTGATTGGACTGAAAAAGCTAATTTACCAGGNGGAGATTTTAATCTTTCGGAAAGAAGTGAATTAATTGATAAGCTTAGTTCTGACTNTNCTTTCTTAGAAAAAGAAACCGTGAATAGGTTATTTAATAATTATGGATTAGATGCTTGGAATATTTTGGGAAAAGCAAAATCGATTAGTGATCTGGGTGAGTGTTTCGGTTCTGATTTNTTTTCATCAGAAGTAAAGTTTCTAGTTAAATATGAGTATGCCCGNTCCGCTGANGATATCCTGTGGCGTCGAACTAAAGTAGGATTAAAGGTTGCAAAGACTGCATCAAAGAAATTGAATTTATACATTCAACAGCTTCTATCTTAAGNTAGTTAAAGTAACTCATGTCCATAAAAATGGGTAAAAAAACAAAAGTCTTGCGGCAAAAGATTTTTATTGGGATAAAAGATTATGGAATACATACTTGCAATAGACCAAGGAACAACATCAAGTCGCGCTATACTTTTTGATAAAAAAATGGATCNGGTGTCTGTTTCTCAAAAAGAGTTCCCTCAATATTTTCCTAACTCTGGCTGGGTAGAGCATGATCCCGAGGAAATTTGGGACAGCGTCTTTGCTACATGTAAAGAGGTGATGGANAAAGCAGGGGTGNCGGCCTCAGATATTAAAGGAATTGGAATAACCAATCAGAGAGAAACGGTTGTTGTTTGGGATAAAAATACCGGTAAGTCACTTGGAAACGCGATTGTTTGGCAAGATAGGCGAACAGCAAGTATCTGTGAAGAATTAAAGAAAAAAGGTTTAGAAGATACAATAAACGAAAAAACAGGATTGTTATTAGATCCATATTTTTCGNCATCAAAACTATCCTGGGTATTAGATAATACTGACAACGCTAGAGATTTAGCTGAAAGTGGTCAGTTGCTATTTGGGACTATAGATACTTTTCTTTTGTGGAAGTTGACGGAAGGTAAAGTTCACTCCACTGATGCAACGAACGCTGCCAGAACAATGCTTTACGATATAGAGCATTCACACTGGTCAGAAGAGATGTGTGAAATTTTTCAAATACCAATGAATATTCTNCCGGAGGTAAAGGATTGTGCGTCAAGTTTTGGAGAAACATCTCTTTTTGGTGCAAGAATTCCAATTCTAGGAATAGCTGGAGATCAGCAAGCGGCGACATTAGGTCAGGCTTGTTTCGAGCCNGGAATGATTAAGGCAACCTATGGAACAGGTTGCTTCGCACTCCTTAATACAGGATCGAGTATTATAAGGTCAAAAAATAAGATGCTAACCACCATTGCCTATCAATTAGGAGGTGAGACAACTTATGCGCTAGAAGGGTCTATTTTTGTAGCTGGAGCTGCAGTTCAATGGCTTAGGGATGGATTAAAATTAATAGAGANCTCTGACCAAACAGACAACCTCGCTCTCGGAGCAGATAAAAATGAGAATATAATTTTTGTTCCAGCGTTAACCGGAATCGGAGCCCCGTATTGGAACGCTAATTGTAGGGGGGCAATTTACGGTATAACGCGNAATTCAACTCAGGCTGAAATAGCACTTGCAACACTGCAGTCCGCTGGATATCAAACACGTGACTTAATTGGGGCTATGAGTGCAGATTGGAAGNCTCAAGAAATAACTAGTTTGCGGGTTGACGGTGGCATGTCTGCTAGCAATATTACGATGCAATTTATGTCTGATATAGTTGGTATTCCTATAGAAAGACCCAAAATACTAGAGACTACGGCGTTAGGTGTTGCCTGGCTTGCAGGATCATATCTAGATATTTATCCAGATAGAAAAGANTTTGCTAAAAGTTGGTTCGTTGACAAAAGTTATTTTCCCGAAATGGATTTGAAGATGAGAGATAGTCTTTACGGAAAATGGCAGGCGGCAATTAAATCAACTTTGAACTTCTCAGAAAATNAAGCTTCCTAATTACAATCTAATAAGTCGAAAATATTGAGTTTTGGAAGTTTTACTTTTAAGATTTATGACAAATGAGGCAGGAGAGTTGAGTTGTCATTTAATGTTCTTGCACTTGGAGGTGATGGTATTGGACCAGAAGTTCTAGATTCTGGTATTCAAGTGGCACATGCGGTAGCAAAAAAAGTTAATTTGGATCTGAATTTTAACCATGACCTATTACATGGAGCTTCTTGGGAAAGGTATGGTACATTTTGTAGGTCCGAAACGATAGCTGCAGCTCTTGAATCTGATGCCGTGCTGGTTGGTGCTGTCGGAGGGCCAGAATGGGATGGCATAAAAGTCGATGGCGGCCCGGAGATGCAAGATGGGTTGATGCGATTGAGAAAAGAAATGGATGCATTCGTTGGATTAAGGCCAGCAAAGTCCTATCCCGCTCTTTATGNAAATACACCATTTTTGCATGAGCATATTAATGGGGCTCAAATTNTAATTTTAAGAGAAATGTGTGGAGGGATTATGTTTTCTAATCCTCGTGGCATGTCTGCTGGAGAGGAAGGGCGTTACGCTTATGATACAGCTAGTTACTCGGAAAAGGAGATAAGAAGATTTGCCCGAGCAGGGTTTTATTTTGCCCAAAGAAGCAAAGGAAAATTAGTATCTGCNGATAAGGCGAATGTTATGGAAAGTTATAAGCTGTGGAGAAGCGTGACTGAAGAAGTATCCGCCGAATTTCCTGAAATTAACTATGCTAGTATGTATGCGGATAATTGTGCTTATCAAATGNTTAAGAGGCCAAAAGATTTTGATGTCATAATGGGGTGTAATTTTCTAGGGGATATTTTGTCTGATCTAGCAGCAATAATATCTGGAGGACTAGGTATGCTTCCNTCNGCTTGCTTATGTGATGCAGACGGCAAGCCAGTAAAGGGAATATATGAACCNGTGCATGGTTCGGCTCCAGATATAGNAGGCCAAAACATTGCTAATCCAGTGGGAATGATTTTAAGTGTTGCTATGATGTTTGAATATAGTTTTGGAATGCCTGATTTGGCGAAGGAAATTGAAAGNTCAGTTGAGTCTGTCTTAGGTAAGAACATTCGNACTCCTGATCTGGGAGGAGATTCGAACACCCAAGCTGTTACGGATTCCGTAATAGCAGAAATTTTAAATAATTAAGTAGGAGTGCAGACATTATGGCAATGACATGTGGTGAGGCCACCATTAGGTTGCTGGCAAAGTATGGAATAACAAAGGTTTTTGGGATTCCAGGAGTTCATACCCTCGATATGTGCAGAGGTTTGTCTGGTGGAGAGAATAGTGGAAAAGTAACTCACGTGCAGGCTAGNAATGAGCANGGTGCNGGGTTTATGGCTGAAGGCTGGGCTCGAGCAACTGGAAATGTTGGAGTAGCCTTGGTAATATCTGGGCCTGGTGTTACTAATGCATCAACGGCTTTGGGNCAATCTTATGCTGACAGCTTGCCTATGTTACTCATTTCTGCAGAACCTGATAGTCATACGNTAGGAAAAGGTTGGGGAGTTCTTCACGAAGTAACCGAACAAAAGAAAATTACNGAACCTATNACAGCTTTAAGTGCTACCGCATATAGACCTTCAGATATACCAGAATTATTTGCCCAGGCGTTTACCATTTTTTCGAGCCAAAGACCTAGGCCTGTACACATTTCTTTGCCATTAGACGTTCAAGCTCAAATTGTAGAGGAAGATTGGCAACCTGTAGCTTTGCCGNAAAGGCCAGCAGCTAATTCNTCAGAAGTAAATAAAGCTGCTGACCTTCTAAGAAAGGCTCAAAATCCATTGATTTTGATAGGAGGGGGAGCAGCAGAAGCTTCCAGCGAAATCATTCAGATAGCTGAAAATATCAGTGCTATTGTTCTTTCCTCAACTGCTGGTAAAGGCATTGTGCCCGATGATCATCCTTTGTCCCTTTCAGCTTCAACTGTTAGACCTGAAGTGCAGGAATTGCTACCGGAGGCTGATGTTGTTTTGGCAATTGGCACGGAGATTTCAGAAACGGATAGCTTTGTTGAGAAACTANATATNACCGGGGATATTATAAGAATAGACATAGACTCAAAGAAAATTTCAGATTTTTACCCTGCAAAAATTGGTCTAGTTGCCGATGCAAAAAGTGCTTCCTCATTAATTCTAGAAGCCTTAGGACCTGCAAAAGTTCGACAGTCTAATGTAAATGCTAGGCTTAAGGAAATCAGAGATAAGATCTTCTCCAATCTCACACCTTCTGAGAGTAGACACACTAAATTTCTTAAAGTTTTAAGAAAAGCGGCTCCAAAAAATACAATTTTTTCAGGAGACGCATGCCAACTTGTATATACNGGCTCATTTGCATTTCCTGTAGCGAAACCTAGGAAATGGTTCTATCCGGCAGGGTTTTGTGCTTTAGGAAATGCCTTACCGAACGCTATAGGAGCTAAATTAGCTCAACCAGACTTGCCGGTAGTTGTTCTAGCCGGTGATGGGGGTTTTATGTTTACGATGCCAGAGCTTTTAACTGCAGTCGAATCTGATTTAGGAATACCCATTATTATTTGGGAAAACGGAGGTTTAAAGCAAATCCAGGATGATATGGATTCAAGAGATATTATTCGNGTGGGTGTCGANGGGATAAACCCAGATTTTGAATTACTTGCAAAAGCTTGCCATTGTAANGCATTTAGACCTAAATCTGAGGAAGATTTTTTAAAACAGTTTAAGGAAAGTATCGGATCNGATAAGCCAACTTTAATTATTGTTGATGAGGAAGAGGAGTGGCTACAATGAAAACTTTCAAATATTTCGTAGGCAACGAATGGGTTGCACCCATCTCTGGAAAATATTTTGATAGTGAAAACCCTGCGACGGGCGATGTATGGGCGAGAGTTCCAGATTGTGGGCCAGAAGATATAGATTTGGCTGTAAATTCTGCAAAAANAGCATTTTATGAAGGTCCTTGGGGAAAGATACTGCCAGCTGAAAGGGGTAGAGTATTGCGACGTATGGGCGATGCAATATCAAAGAATGCAAGTCGCTTGGGCGAAGTGGAGACAAGGGATAATGGAAAGTTGCCAAAAAATATTACACCTTCCTTGATGGAAGGTGCGTGGTCTGTTGACGCATTTCATTATTACGCTGGAATGTGTGATAAATTTGAAGGTCAATTGATTCCTGCTGAGGCCCCAAATATTCATAACTATCTTAAATGGGAGCCTTTTGGCGTTGTTGGATTTATTTTGCCCTGGAACTCCCCTTTAGGAGTCCTCATAAACAAACTCGCTCCATGCTTGGCGGCGGGTAATACGGTAGTTATGAAACCATCAGAGCATGCTTCATGCTCCATATTAGAACTCATGGACGTGTTGTTGGAGGCTGAATTGCCAGCGGGTGTATTGAATGTAATTACAGGTTTTGGAGATACAGCAGGAGAACCTTTGGTAAGTCATGATGATATTAGGATGGTTAGTTTTACTGGCGGCACAGCTGGAGGGGTTGCTGCTGCAACGACAGCGGCAAAAAAAGTAAAACCCATGGTAATGGAGTTAGGCGGAAAATCTCCACAAATTATTTTTTCCGATGCTGATATTGATTTAGCTGTTAATGGTGTAGCTTCTGGTATTTTTCCTGCAGCCGGTCAGAGTTGCATTTCTGGATCAAGAGTTTTGGTTCATAAATCAATCGAAGAAGAATTCGTAAATAAATTAGTTAATATTTCTAAGAAGGCAAAAGTTGGAGACCCTTTAGACCCTGCTACTCAAGTTGGACCGATTGCGAATGGACCTCATTATGAAAGAGTGTTGCAAAAGATCAAAGAGGCAGAATTGGCGGGACACAAACTGCTTTTAGATGGGCGTTCCTTTTGTCGCGATAAGGGATATTTTATTGGTCCGACAATATTTAATGGTGTTCCAAATGATTCTGACCTTGCTCAAAATGAAGTTTTTGGCCCGGTGCTATCTATTGAAACTTGGGGGTCTGAGCAAGAAGTAATACGTATTGCCAATGATTCAGTTTATGGGCTTGCAGCAGGAATATGGACAAAAGACGTTGCTCTTGCCATGAGAGTTGCTGACTCTATTGAAGCTGGTACGGTTTACATCAATAATTATTTTAATGCCGCAACTCAAAGCCCTGTAGGAGGGTACAAGCAATCTGGATATGGGAGGGAAAGTGGCTGGGAAGGAATGCGTTCTTTTATGCAGGCAAAATCAGTGTGGCTTTCTACTAAACCTGAGCAAAATGATCCATTCGTGTAGGCGGTTTTTTTATAACCTAAAGTTAAAAATTGTTTCTGCTATTGAAAAATGCCCTGATCAATATTGAGATTAGAAAAAATGTCGAAGCTACGCACACTATAGATGGTCCTGTTGGTGTATCGAAAATGTAAGCTGCATTAAGTCCTAGTATTGCAGAGGATACTCCTATCAAAGCTGCTACTATTCCCATAGCCTCTGGTGTTGAAGATATAGTGCGGGCTGAGGCTGCTGGTATAATTAGCATTGCTATAATAAGTAATACCCCGACAACTTTAATGCCAACAGCCACGACTATGGCTAAAGAAACTGTTAAGATAAAAGACTCTTTCTTAGGATTAAAACCATTTGCGGCAGCTAAGTCTTCGTTTAATGTCACCAATAAAAGTGGAGACCATCTCCATATTATTAGAGACAAAATTATCCCGGCCCCTGCCCATATTAAAATAAGGTCCAAGCGAGATACAGCCAATATATCTCCAATTAAATATGCCATTAAATCAATTCTGATACCCGATATAAAGGAAACAATAACAAGTCCTGCAGCAATCGCACTATGCCCTGCTACTCCTAGCAGTGTATCTAAAAAAAGAGAGCGGCCTTCATAAAGCGTTACCAAAGAAGCCATTATTAAAGCCACTAAGATTGCTCCCAAAAACACAGAAAATTCAAACGTCAATGATAAAGCGATTCCAAGTAAAGCCGCATGGGCCGTTGCTTCACCAAAGTATGCCATACGCCGCCATACGATAAAACATCCTAAAGGTGCTGCCGCCAGTGCTACCCCTATCCCTCCCAAAGAGGCACGTATCATAAAATCATCTAGCATTTTCTATAGCGGCTTGTTTTCTGAATGGTGACTATGGTCGTGGTTATGTTTGTATAGAGCAAAGGTGCCATCCACATCCGATCCAAAAAGTGCTTTATATTCAGGTGATGAGGCTACTGAATCTGGAGCCCCCTGACAGCAAATGTGTCCATTAAGACAAATCACTCGGTCTGAGGCTCCCATTACCACGTGTAAATCATGACTGATCATAAGTATTGCACAGCCAGTATCATTTCTTATGCTTTCAATTTTTCTATAAAATGCTGCTGCCCCAGGTTGATCTAATCCACGGGTAGCTTCATCCAGCAATAATAAATCTGGTTCATCAATTAGAGCTCGGCTTAGAAGCACTCGCTGCAACTCTCCACCTGACAAAGTGCTCATTTGAGAATTCAAAAGGTCTTTCGAACCCATGATTTCTAACGCTTTCTCATAAGAGTTATTGTCTATTTTTTGAGCAAGCTTAAAAAACCTTTTCACCGTAATAGGTAGAGTTGCATCTATGTTTAATTGCTGCGGAACATAGCCAATTTTTATATTAGGTTTTAATTTAACCTTGCCGCTACTTAATGGTGTTGAGCCTATAATAGCTTTAAAAAGAGTAGTTTTTCCTGAACCATTGGGGCCTACTATAGTAACAATTTCTCCAGCGCTTAATGATAAGTTCATGTTTTGCAGCGCTATATTTTTTCCATATCGTACGCTGAGGTCAGTTATTGTTATTAATGTCATGCTGCCTCTAAAGGAATGCAAGATTTACAAAGTCCAATAAGTTCGATAACTGCTTCTTCGACTATAAATTCTTTAGGACTTGTTTTTTTCAAATTGACCTTCGATTCTTTTTCATCCAATTCTGCCACTTTTTTACATTTCCTACAAATCATGAATGCTGGAGAGTGTTCAATCCCTGGTTCCGCACATGCAACGAAAGCATTGAGCTTCTTAATTCTATGCACAAAACCTTCTGCAATCCAAAAGTCGAGAACCCGATAGGCTATGGGCGGTGTTGAGCTAAACCCTTCCTTACGTAATAAATCAAGTATTTGATAGGCTCCCAGAGGTCTGTGGTCTCTTAATAAAAATTCGAAAACCTTTCGACGCAATGGTGTTAATTGAATTTTATTTTCAAGACAATGCTTTTCTATTGCTCTAATGGCATTTTTAAAACAAGCATTATGATCATGTTTTTTAAAAATTTTAGATGAGTGTTGTGCCCTAAACTTTTTTTTCATAATGGTAAATAATTTCTCTTGAATGTTTTAGTAATCTGAATTAGGAACATGTTATGTTATAACATGGAGAAAGATAAATGTCTAATAGAATTATTCCGGTCGCATCTGCCATTATGTTTTCCGCAGGGATTGCAATAGCAGATGTGCCAAAAGTTGCGGTAGATATCGCTCCCGTTCACTCATTAGTTTCAAAAGTAATGAATGGTGTAGGAAGGCCACAATTGATAATACCAGCTGGAGCATCACCCCATGAGTACCAGCTGCGACCCTCAGAAGCAAAAGCTCTCCAAGATGCAAACCTAGTTTTCTGGATTGGTGAGGATTTAAGTCCTTGGTTGAAAAAAGGGATCGCAACACTAGCAACTGATGCTCTTGTTACTACTCTTTTAGAAGTGGACGGAATTAAATTGCTCGAATTTAGGGAAGGTGTGTTATTTGAAGCTCATGACCATGATGACCATGATGACCATGATGACCATGATGACCATGATGACCATGATGACCATGATGACCATGATGACCATGACAGCC